>JBKQMU010000365.1:0-5357 GCA_052146555.1 Isosphaeraceae bacterium | reverse complement strand
CCAAGGTGGGGGCGCCCGCCGTGTCTGAGCATGATCCGCTCCACGCGCGTTGTGGTCTCTTTGACATGTGACGGCGTCCCCTCGATCACGTCATGGTAGATGCCGCACTGGACGCAGTCCTGGTCGGCGGCACTGAGCCAGGCGCTCTCAGCATGGACCTTCTTGAACCACAGCACGGGCAGGTAGAGCTCTCCCCTGGAGATCCCCTCCTGGAACTCCGAGAGCACCGCATCGAACTGTTTCACCGGCACGGCCCATTCCGCTCCGGCAATCGGGTCCGAATGGTAAGACATAAGCATTTCATGCGCGGGACCGGACTCCTCGGAATCGGGGTAGAAAGCTTCCAACAGGTAGCGGTTTCGCGCCGGGAACGTCGATGGTTGGAAGTTGGCCAGCCCGCAGACTGCCTTCCTGACGGCGTTGGGGCTGAAGGGACCGTTCTCCACAGCCGGGGTGCCCTCTTCGTTGACCGGGGGGCTGGGACCTCCAGCCCGCGACAGGGCCGAGTTACCACTTGGAAGCTTCACCGGGTCCGGAAGGATATCCACTCTGACCAGGACAGACGAATCCGTGTATGGAAAGCAAAGTACGAAGGACATCTCGCCGTCTTCGAGGAACCGCTTCCAGCTTGCCGTCGGTATGCGACTACGCCTCACACGGACGCAGAACGCGGGCACGGCTCGTAACGTGACCGAGGTTAGGATGCCAAGCATTCCGAGCGAAATCCGCACAGCATCCAGCCGATCATCGCCTTCACCGATTTCGACAACCTCCCCGGCGGCCGTGACCAACCGGCACCTAATCATGCTCGATGAGAGGCTCGTATATCCGGAGCCGTGGCTGCCAGTGCTGATCGCGCCACCCACCGACACCCAGTCAATGCCGGGCGCGCAGTTGAGAGTCAACCCTTTCTGCCAGAGGGCCGGGTGGAGGACCGAGAGGGGAACTCCCGCATCGCACGTGACCGTGCGACCCGCGACGTCGATCTCCTTGACGGCATTGAGGCGGTCGCTCGCCATCATGACGTGCTTACAGTACCAGAGCGCATTCCATGACGTTCGGAGGCCGATCACCCGGAGCTTCTTGCGTGCAGCCCGGCAGCTCTGCACGAGGGCCACAACCTCATCTTCGGTTTGCGGGGCGAATACCTCGGTGCGACCGAAGTCGGTATGACCCGACCAGTCCGCGAGGCGAATGCTCTCCCTTTCGATGGGCTCCATGTCTGGCATCCCCTGCTGTGCCGTTCTGAGTGAGCCACAAAACGACCCACTGGCAACCCGATCCGCGCTTAGACTGTGATCAACTTGACCAGCTCGTCCGAGGCAAAGACGTCGCGATAGAAGGTCAACTGCTCGCCTTTGAAGTAGCACCCACCGCGATGGCCGCGGCGGGCCCAGGCGACGCTGCCCTTGGCGATCGTCTCCCGGGTTTCGACATCAATGCAGTTCCACTCGAACCAAATGAACTCGTGGTGGAACATCACGATCGGCCAGCACATGATGACCCCGGGCTGAGCAATCAGCGCCCACCAGTGCTTCTCCCGCTCCTTCTGCTGGTCGAGCCCGTAGAACGGACCATCCTGGCAGAAATACACGAGGTCTTTGTGGTATTCGAGTGTGAGGAGGTCACCTCGGCCGCGCCGGAGGGCTTCACAGTGGGTCGGCCACCACTCCTTGTTCTCCTTCTCGATCTGCGCTAGGGGATAATCGGGGCCGATGCTGGGGAGTTCCTTTTCCTTAAGCGCGATGAACCGCTGGGCTTCCTCGATGAGCCTTGTCGCAATCGAGGGGGGGATAGGCTCAGGCCGCGAGTAGTCCGCCGCCAGATCTTTGTAATAGTTGATCCGTTTATTCATGGATGATTTCCCGGTGCCACTCACTCCGAGTCTGATTCACGTCCTGCCGTACCATCGGAGTGAGTCGGCGGCAGGTGGATTCGCGCTCTGATCGAAGTCCAACGCAGCGATCTCATTAAGAAGACTTGACCACGTTCGTACAAGTCGCGTATCGGAAGGCCACGAGGGCGGCGCTATCCTCCCACTCCTTGTACGGTGTTCTCCAAATATTCTTGGAGCTTATGACTTTGCCGGGAGGTGACACATACTCATGTGGATCTTCTCTTTCCGCCATGTTCAGGAAGCTAATCGAAGAAGCTATAGAACGCAAACGAAAAATTTTAATTTAGGGTCTTATCTTATAGCGCATCGCACTTTTCCATCGGCGGTTTTCTACCGCCTCCAGCGCTGCCGGGGCCGTCGGCCTGCGCCCCGCTTGTCACGAATCCGGGACGGCGCGGTTTCGGCTGCATGAGCCGGTCGAAGGACTTCCGGTCTTCGATTCAATCCAGGCAGGTATTGTCTTTCCTTTGTGAAGGGAGATCGCAGTCGACGATGCCGCGCGTCATGTCACGCCAGGAGAAGTCGTCGCTCCCCAACGCACATATGGTGCACTTCTCGCTGCTCGAGACCAGAATCGGCCGCAGGCTCAATACCATACGAGAGGAGAGCTCCATTTTTCGCCGCCAAGGTGACAGGCACCCGCGCCGTACCGGCTCCGGAGCCACTCCCCTTTCCCTAGCCCGGCCCCTTCCCGTACACGTTCTTAGGGAAAGATGTCGGGGTTGCTGGTGGACGCATGGTTCTTCTTGATGACCGAAGCGTCGGGGTCGAACGTCCCGAGGTTATAGACGCCGCCGCCCGAGCCGGCGCCCGCGTTGCTGCCAGTGTTGAAGCTGCCGCCGTTGGCATGGTTTCCGGCGGCCAGAGAACCAGTGAGAGCGAGCGTCGCGGGGGCGTCGTTAAACAGGCCACCACCCGAGCCGTCGCCCGCGTTGCTGCCGGTGTTGAAGCTGCCGCCCTGGGCAAGGTTGTGATTGAGCGTACTCTCGGCGATCGTGGCCTTGCCTCGATTTTCGAGGCCGCCACCAAGGCCGAGGCCGGGACTGACATCCCCGCTGTCCCTGCTGCCGCCGATGGCCCGGTTGTGGATGAACCTGCTGCTGGACAGAGCGAGCGTTGCGGGGAGGTCATTAAACAAGCCGCCGCCCGAGCCGCCGCCCGCGTTGCTGCCGGTGTCGAAGCTGCCGCCGCTTGCAAGGTTGTGATCGAATGTGCTCCCGGTGATCGTGGCCATGCCTTGATTATTGAAGCCGCCGCCCAGGGAAGAGCCGGGGAAGAAAGCACCGCTGCCCATGCTGCCGCCCAAGGCCTGGTTGTAGTCGAACGTGCTACTGGTGATCTGGGCCATGGCTCCAGATCCATTGCGGATGCCGCCACCAGCGGCGAGGCCGCCGATGAAGCCGCTGCTGTCATTCCCGCCGACTGCCTTGTTATGGTCGAACGCGCTGTGGATGACCGTAAGCACGCCGGCCATGGCCGTGGCCGAGTTGTCGATGCCAGCGCCTAAGGCGCGGCCGGGGCTAAGGTCGGGGGGGAAATTACTGCTATTGCCGCTGCCACCCTGAGCCCGGTTGCCGGTGAACCGACTATCAGTGACGCTTACGTCGCCAGCAAAAATAATGAGACCGCCGCCCTGACCTGCACCTGCGAGGTTGCCGGTGCCGTCAGCGCCGCCCTGGGCCAGGTTGTTGGTAAAGATACTGTCCGTCATCTCGAGGGAACCGGACACATTCGCGATGCCGCCGCCCGCGCCGAAGCCGGGCATGCCGAAGGAGGTGACACTGGGGGCGCCGCGGGCCTGGTTGCCAGCCAGGATGTCATGGGAGAGGCTCAGCGTGCCGCCGGCGTGGTAGATGCCGCCACCGAGCCCGGGGTTGAGGGCAGGATCAAGTGTCCCGTCGGCCAGCCCATTAGCGATCTTCACACCGGTGATGGTCACGTCCACCCCAGTCCCGGAGATGTCAAAGATCCGGAAGCTCGGGGTGCCCTTGGCGGAAGATCGTTTGATGGTCAGTTGGTTCTCCCCCAGGCCCTCGATGTCCAGGCTCTTGGTGATGTCCAGCTCGCCACTGGTCAGCGTGATGGAATGGATGCCCTTCGCGAACTCGATCGTCGCGCCGCTGGAGGCGGCAGCGATCGTGTCCCGCAGTGAGCCTGGCCCGCTGTCGGCGCCGCTCGTCACCATCAGGGGGCTCAGCACGGTGCGGTCTTCCAAAACTTCTGGCCAGGGCACCGAGGACCGCCGCTGGGGAGTCGGGCGTCGAGAACCGGCGCGGATGCGGGAGCGCTGGGAACACCAGGTCCGGTCCGGCAGCAGTGAACTGAGCCTCATCGTGTGTTTCTCCCGTTCGACTTTGGGTCATGTCTCACAGCCACGGAACAAACATACCATGGAACAAACATGGCGGCGCCAAGATTTCGGCGCCGCAAAGCCTTCGATTTCAAAGCACTTCCAGCGATCCGACCGGCTCGTTTGCCCCTCGCCCAGACCCCGGAAAGCAAACCATTCCCATGGCCCTGACACGATCCGACTTTGACCATCGGGCAATTCTCAGGTGGTCAGCAACTTCCATGCCCGTCGTCCAGTCACTTGGCCCGCCCGATTCGGGAGAACCACATAGGAGGAAAGCCCTCAAACACATTCACCTGACTGGACTCAAATCATTCCACTATGAAAAAGCACAAGTGGAGAAGAGTAATGCGAATCAGGGGTAAGTCCTACAAGGGCGGAAACCGATGAAGATGTCCCGGTACGACGGGGCAACGGGGCGACGGATCGCCGAGCGCACGTACGGCGGGATATAGAAGAACGTCCCTCCCCGAATCGGACGAGGGTTTGTTTGTTGGATGACTTCATATATGTTTATTCTATCATCAATATCACCGCCTTTGTCCGCCGGGTGGGCCTCATACCGGCCGTTGCACCACTCATACACGTTACCTAGCATGTCGAACAACCCAAGATCATTTGGCAGCAGGCTGCCACACGGCTGGCCACGCTCACCAGGGGTGTTGGTCAGATACCAGGCATGCTTCCCGAGCAGTTCATCCGAGAGACCATAATATCGGCTCGTCATCGCCCCCGCTCGGCACGCGTATTCCCATTCAGCCTCGGTAGGCAACCGATAGCCCCTGCGCTGCAAGGCATCGGCTCGGATCTTCATCCCCTCGGAATAGCGGCCCTCGTCGTTCGGCTCGTAACACTCGGGCAGGTTCTCCTTGCGGCTCAGCCAGTCGCAGTAGGCAGCGGCAGCATACCAGGAAACGCAGATCATCGGGCCACCTTGCTTGGGATTGGTGTATTGATCCAAATGGTTTCGGGCGATGCGCTGCTCCTCGTGCGCGTTGTATTGCTCTTGTTTAGGGTCGGCCTGCACAAACTGCTGGAACTGCTCGACTGTCACCTCCTTGGCAGCGATGAAGAGCCGGCGGGGAATGGTCTGGCGGTGAAGCGTCTCAT
>JBKQMU010000364.1:0-3684 GCA_052146555.1 Isosphaeraceae bacterium | reverse complement strand
CCGCATAATCAAGAGGTGAAGTCTTGACTACATCGTGAAAACGGCGAGGTTAGCCCATCGCAATTGGACTTACGTCGATTTTTGGACGAAAATCGGGGGAAAATTCTCGCAACTCCGTAACTTGGGCTAATGCCGCCTGCCTTGCGACTTTAGAAGGACAAGACTTCATGGTATCCTGGTGACATCGGTTCTTGGCGCCATTCCCGCTCTTGCCGCCTTTTCTGCTCTCGGGGGGGGACATCGCGTGATCAGCTTAGGAGCGACGCTGAACGGACGGTTCACGCTGGACAGGGAGCTCGGCAAGGGCGGCATGGGCACCGTGTTCCGGGCCACCGACCAGGTGCTCGGGCGGAAAGTGGCCATCAAATTGCTGAAGGATTCCGGCACCGAGGAGGAAGCCAATCGGATCCGCCTCGAGGCCCAGATCCTTGCCAGGCTGGTTCACGACAAGATCGTGTGGTTGTACGACTTCGGTGAGTCGGAAGGGAGTTTCTTCCTGGTCATGGAAGAGGTGAACGGGCCGAGCTTCGCGAATCGTTGGCGAACACTGCTCCTGTCCGATCGGCTACGCATCTGCAGACAAGTGGCGGAGGCGCTTGATTACGCACACACCCAGGGAGTGATTCACCGCGATGTCAAGCCAGGCAATGTCCTGCTCACACCGAGCGACGAGGCGAAGCTTTCCGATTTCGGTATATCGCTCGTCACCAGTGACCGAGTGGACCTGAGCGGGACGATCCGGGGCACGCCTCGCTACATGAGCCCGGAGCAGGCCCAGGGCAAGTTGCTCGACTATCGCACAGACCTGTATTCCGTGGGCGTGATGCTCTACGAATGCGCGACGGGCGACGCTCCGTTCGTCGGCAATGCGATGTCCTTGATCAGCAAGCACATCGGCGACGCGCCTACAGCCCCCCGGTTTAAGAACCCCGAACTCTGGTCCACGCTAGAGAACTTGATCCTCTCGCTCCTGGAGAAGAATCCGACCGAACGGCCGGCCTCGGGCAGAGTCCTGGCACTCGCGCTCATGGAGGAAACCGAGCGCGCGCGGCGGCTGGAGCGAATCAACCCTGGACTCAGGCGATCGAACCTGCAGAGCCCGGTCGACCCGCCGCCGTCGAGCACACTTACCGCGGGCGACCTCAAAGCCGAGCTTACCTCGGCGAACGGGACGGGGCGGGTTGATCCGGGACCCATCAAGTCGTCGGCGACGGAGGCCCCCCCCTCAACGCTTCCCGGGCACTCGGGCCCCACGGGGTCTGCACCGTCCTCCCCCGAAGATCCCCTCGTGTCGTCCAGAACCAGCGGTAAAACCACGTTGGGGTCGTACAGCCATCCGGTCGCCCGCGAGATGCTGACGTACGTGCATGCCACGCCGATCGTCATCTCGCCGGAAGAGCGCTATCTCTGCGGTCACTACCTGGCCCGCCTCCTGGGCGGCTCGCGGCGTCGGGGGATCCTCCGCCGACGATTGCTCGACGCGAGGAACTCGGACCGCGCGCGGCTTCTGCTGGCGATGGCCTGGCTGTCGGGCGTCGGGCCAACCCAAGAGGCGATCGAGCAGGCAAGCGTACTGCTCGAAGACCGCCCCGACGTCCGCGTCGCGCTCAGCCCCGTGGTGGTGATGAAGTACCTGGCCAGCCGAGATACGCCCGGCAAGCGCTATCGCTTCCGCCTGACCCGTAAGCTGCTCCTGGAAGCCAGCGCCTACGCGCGCAAGAAGATGGTCAATTCCGAGGGCGTGCTCAACCCCGGCATGATGCCCCGGACTCTCGATGATCTGGCGCTCATCGCCCCACCCCGCGACACGCTGGACGCCCACCGGGTGTCCCTCTGGAACCGCCTCGCGGAAGTCTGGCGCGAGGATGACGACTTCCGCCAGGCGATCCTCCGCTACGCGACGCGTTCCGACCGCCTCGACACGGTCAGCTCCGGCCTCTGGCCCGAGGTCGTCTATCCCCTGATCGAGCGTGCCCACTGGCAGCGAACGTTTCGACCCCGGCTCGAAGCGCTCTGGGACTACGTGGTCGGCAAGCTGCTCCACGTCCCCGTGCCGGGCGTCCGGCTCGACCGGATAATGGTTATCGCTATCCCGCTGGAGGTCGCTGAGCAGTTTGACGAGGACATCTTCGAGTTCATAGACGACCCCGACCTCGACGAGAGCGAGGCAACCCCCTCCGAGAGCCGAGAGACTCAAAAGCGGCGGCCGTTCTGGGTCGGGGGCACGATCCCCCGAGACGAGCTGCCGAGCGACGACGACGCCCCGCTCGTCAGGCCGATGGTTCCTCTCTCCTCTCCCGACCCTTTCCTGTTCACCCAGAAGATCCTCCGCGACCTGTGGGAAGGGGCGATCGACGCGCAGGACAACTCGAAACCGCCCCACTCGCTTCGACGGACCATCCCTGTCGGGCAGTACGAGCTCGCGGTCGTCCCGACGGCGACGGGCCGGGGCCGTTGGGCCGTACGGTCGGCCGTCCGGGCGGTATTGCTGGGTCTGCAGCAGGGAAAGGAGATCGAGATCTTCACCCCTCCGGCTTTCGCTAGCGACTCCGCCTCGCGGACGGCGATCGCCGTCTGGCACTACCAGGACGCGAGCTTGGCGGTCGTTCACCTCGACTTCCAGTACAAGGAGCGTTACATTTTCTGGCACGCTCCGGACGCCCAACATTTCATCTTCAATTATCACGAGCAGCTGAGACTCAGACTGTCCACCTTGAACCTGGAGGTACCCGATCAGCTCGACCGGATCCTCTCCAAGAAGTAACCGTTCAGTCACCTGTCTGGCGCCGACTTTGGATTACCTGCGGAATACGTCTCAAGAAGCCTTTATGTCAGACTGCTAGCTTTCGCCTTGAAAAAGAGTTTGCCCGCACTATTCGGACTCATCGGCCGCTAGTACTGAACTGGTTCCTGGCCCGAGGGCAACTCAACGGGAGCCGTTGAGGGTTTCAACAACAAGGTGAAATTGACGACGAGAAAGTCGTATGGTTTTCGCAGGGCGGACGATGCAAGACCGACTCTCTTTTACGACTTCGGTCATCCCCACCAGGCAAAACGCACTCGCAGATTCCGCTAAGGAGGCCCAAATCAAATGAGCTTGGTCGACCCATTGAACCATTTGATGAACACGTGCTAGTATACTTTGATTATTGATAATCTAGTAAGCGAACTGAAAGACCACCTCTAGCAGGTTGAATCGCAAGCTCGTCTTGTGCCCGAACCTGCTCGTAGATGGCTGCGAACTTTGAGTTCGCCGTGGTTCAAGAGGTGCCAGTAGATCATCGTCATGCCTGCGTCCTGTGGTCAGGCGGCACCACAATTCTGACAGTCGATGGCCGACGATTCAATCGATCCCAACCTGCGTCGGTCCGACACACCGACGCGGTTTCGGGCGTAGTCCAGCACAATGCTACCGTTCATCAGTCGATTGCGCCGAAAGCGGCGGCTGGACTTGACTCGGTGACTCACGAGACCAAGTGATTAGCGATGATTATACTTCACCGTGTTGCCTCACCAGAGAATGTTACCCCCGCCGATGATACCGATCCGGAGCTCGGGTTCTGCCACCATTGATGCGTCTCCTTTAACGAGGGCCCGCCGACGGGACGGCGAAGCTGAGGTGGTGAGCGCAATGGATGCACTGGATGCGGTCCCACTCCGCCTTGGTCAGGGGCCCTAAGATTC
>JBKQMU010000363.1:0-13208 GCA_052146555.1 Isosphaeraceae bacterium | reverse complement strand
CCAGGAAACGGCCAGGGTGCTGGACATCAATCGCACCACGCTCTACAAGAAGATGAAGAAGTACGGCCTTTTAATCGACGAGCCGATCTGGGTTAGCTGATCTCGGCTGCGCGTGGGCCCGAAATGGCACGCGCTGATCGGTTGACCGGCCGGGGGGTCGCATGCCGCCCCCGGATGTCCGAGGGCGTCGCCTTGCCCGCCAGGTCGGCTCGCCATCCCTTAGGCCGTTCCAGCGCACTACCCGCAGCCCGGTTACTCTTGCTCGCCACCAAACTGAGACAGGTCGAGGTCCGGCAACATCGCGCCATGCTCTTGGAAGTTGTGGTAGAGCTCGAAGCAGCGCCTCAGGTCGTGGCGAATGTGCCCCATCGGCGCTTTCTCCAGGTAATGGTGCAGATAGTCCCTGTAGGCGGGATGGGCGCAACGGTCGATGATCCGCCGGGCACGCGGGATCGGGGCGAGACCGCGGAGGTCGGCCACTCCCCACTCGGTGGCGATGACCTGCACCGTGTGCTCAGTATGATCGACATGTGAACACATCGGCACGACTGTCGAGATTCTCCCCCCCTTGGCCGTCGACGGACACATGAGGATCGACAGGTAAGCGTTGCGCTCGAAGTCGCCGCTGCCCCCCAGCCCGTTCATGATCTGGGTTCCAAAGAAGTGGGTGGAGTTGGCATGGCCGTAGATATCGACCTCGATGGCGGTATTGATGGCGATGACGCCCAAGCGGCGGGCGATCTCGGGATTATTGGAGATCTCCTGGGGCCGCAGCACGATCAAATCTGCGAACTCATCGAAATATTCATACAGGAACTTGAGCTTCTCGTCGGTCAAGGTCAGCGAGCTGGTGCTGGCCCCGATCACCGAGCCTGAGGCGATGAGCTCGAGCATCGAGTCCTGGAGCACCTCGGTGTAGACCTTGAACTGGGGGAACCCGTCGTTGGCGGCCAACCCGGCCATGACCGCGTTGCAGACATTGCCCACGCCGCTTTGCACCGGCAGGAACTCGGGGGGAATGCGACCGGCGGCCATCTCGTCGAGCAAGAAGCTCGAGACGTGGGCGGAGATCCTCCGGCTGGCCTCGCCTGGCGGGGTGAACGTGCGGCCTCCGTCCGACTCGTTCGTGTGCACCACCCCTAGCACCTTCGCCGGATCCACCTGGGCGTAACGGCGGCCAATCCGATCCAGAGGATCATGGATCTGGATCGGTGAGCGGCGGGGACGCGGCGGCAAGACGATGATATCAGCTAGCTCGCGGAGCCGCGGCGAGTGATAGGCGTTGAGCTCGATGAGCACCTTCTCGGCCTTCATGAGATAGGTGGCCGCATTGCCGATTCCCGTGGTCAAATAGACCCGGCCGTCCGGGGTGATATCGGTCGCCTCGATGATGGCGAAGTCGATCCGGCCCAGGAACCCTTCGATGACCATCTGCGAGACGTGCGAGAGGTGCATGTCGACGAAATCGAGCTGGCCGCTGTTGGCGAGCTTGCGCATGTAGGGGCTGGTCATGTAAGGCGCTCGCCAGCTCACGGCCTCCGCCAGGGCCAGCGCGTCATCGCAGGCAGCGCCCGTCGAGGCACCGCTGATCAGCCGGATCTGGAGCGGCTCGCCGGCCTCGTGCAAGCGACGAGCACGCTTCGCCAGGGCTCTCGGGACGGCCTTGGGAGCGCCCGCAGGCGTGAAGCCGCTGACTCCCACCATCGCGCCGTGCGGTATCAGCTCCGCGGCTTCCTCGGCCGTCAGTGTCGGGAATTGGCTTCCTGGCGCCATTGCTTCTGCCCCTCGGGTTACAAACGAACTGTCGGGCGTTCGGTTGCCACGCCAGCGTGGATCAGCCTTGATAACACGGCCGTTGCGACTGGGGCCCTAGGTTGCCACGAGTCGGATAGAGCCTCCAACGACGCGCAGCCGCACCGCCGGCCGGCTCCTCAGCAGGGAGTGGCCGCAGGCGAGACACAACTCACGAACCGTCCTGAGCACCGCTATTGTACCCGGCGATGGCAGGGCAAGCGCGGGGGTCGAGCCAACGATAACCGAACGTCATCTGATCGCTGACACGCAGACAATCAAGACAAGGATCGAAATCGGCAACTGCGCTCGCACGTGGTTTACCAGGACGGTGGTTTAACAGAGAACGTCGGTGGTGACTCTTCGAGTCTTCGTCGGCACGGCCAGATTTGCCAGCAGGCCGATCGCCCCCATCGTAAGTCAACGGCAGCCGGCGTAGAGCGCTCCCGGCTCAGCTCTTGATGATGTCCCGCACCGTTCCTCCCGCGGGGATCATCGGCAGGACGTGCTCCTGGTAGGGAACGAGCACATCCAGGACATACGGACCGGGGTGCGCGATCATCTCTTTGAGGGCGTCGACCACTTCGGTCTTGGCGCGGATCTGACGGCCGGCGATGCCAAAGCCGCGCGAGATCGCGACGAAGTCGGGATAGATGTACTCGGGCAGTTCGCCTTCGCCCTGGCCGACAGCTTCGGGAAGATGGACAGGCCCGAGATACGTATGCGCCCGGTTTCCCGCGTGGAACCGGTCTTCCCACTGCACCACCATGCCCAGGTGCTGGTTGTTCAGCACGATGATCTTGACCGGCAGGTTCTCGCAGAAGACGGTGCCGAGCTCCTGAATGTTCATCAGGAAGCTGCCGTCGCCGTCGATATCGACGACCAGGGCATTGGGGAAGGCGGCCTGCGCTCCCATGGCGGCCGGCAGGCCATAGCCCATCGACCCTAGCCCCCCGGAGGTAATCCAGGCGCGAGGCCGCTTGAATCGCGTCCACTGGGCGGCCCACATCTGGTGCTGGCCGACCCCTGTCGCCATGATGAATTCCCCACCGGTCAGCTTCGAGAACTGCTCGAGGACGTACTGCGGCATGATCACGTCGTCACGCTGGTCATAAGTCATCGGCTCGGTGGTCCGCCACTCGTCGATCTGCTGATGCCAGGCACGCCAGCTTCCCGCCGTGACATGCGGGTTGATGGCTTTCAGAAACTCTTTCACATCGGCATGAATCGGGATGTGTGCATATTTATTCTTGTTAATCTCAGAGGCGTCGATATCGACATGGACGATGCGCCCGTGCTTGGCGAATTCGGTGAGCTTGCCGGTGACCCGGTCGTCGAATCGAACTCCAAGGGCCAGCAGCAGGTCGGCATCGTTGACGGCGTAGTTGGCGTAGATCGTCCCGTGCATGCCCAGCATATCGAGCGAAAGGTAATGATCGCTGGGCATGCATCCCAGCCCGTGCACGGTCATCGCCACGGGAATGCCCGTCTTGGAGGCGAACTCTTGGAGCTCTTCATGGGCGTTGGCCGCCAGGACGCCGCCGCCGCAGTAGATGATCGGCCGCTTCGCCGCCGCGATCGCCGCGACCACTTCGCGGATCTTATCGGCCGAGGGGGGCGGCGGCAGCCGGTAGCCGGGCAGGTCCATGGCGACGTCGTAATTGGGGTTCGGGACCAAGGTATTCTGGATGTCCTTGGGAATATCGACGAGGACCGGCCCAGGCCTCCCCGTGCCGGCGATATGGAAAGCCTCTTTCATGATCCGGGCCACGTCGCGGGCACTCTGCACCAGGTAGTGATGTTTAGTGATGGCCCGGCTGACCTCGATCATCGGCGTTTCCTGGAAGGCGTCGGTGCCGATGACGTGGGTCGGAACCTGACCGGTGATCGCGATCAGCGGGATCGAGTCCAGCTTGGCGTCGGCCAGCCCGGTGACCAGGTTCAGCGCGCCGGGGCCGGAGGTGGCCATCACCACGCCCGGCTTGCCCGTGACTCGGGCGTAACCTTCGGCCGCGAAAATCCCCCCCTGCTCGTGCCGTGGCAGGATGGTCCGGATCCGGTCCCGGTACCGCGTCAGCGCTTGATGCATCGGCATACTGGCCCCGCCCGGATAGGCGAAGATGACTTCCACACCGTGTCTTACCAGCGATTCCACCAGGATGTCGGCCCCGGTCATCGGTCGAGTAGCTGCGGTCTGGGTCGGGCGATCGTCAATGGTGGCCACGGTGTCCTCGTTTTCCGCACCTGGCGGTCTCATCTTAGAAAGTTCCGGGAAGAAGACACGATTCTAGAATCTGACTTCGCTCAAAACAACCCGCAAAGCCCCGTTTCCATGGGCTCCGGGCCGGATCGCCGGCAACACGATGACACTCGGGCCTTTGCCGTGGTATCGTTCTCCCGGGTGGGGGCCAAACTCAGAAGTTGGCTCGCCACTGCCAAGTTTGGGATGCGCCCTGGGCCGGCTCGCTCTCGTCTTCTGCCTGGCGAAGGATCAGACGCGCCATGCCACCGATCGTCCACGCGCTTGTGACCGGCGCCTCTTCCGGATTGGGCCGAGAGATGGTCCGCCAGCTCGCTGGCGATCGAGGCGTCACGGTGCTGGCGACGGCGCGTCGTCTTGACCGCCTCGAGTCACTGGCCGCCGAGCTGCCTGCCGGCTGTGTCCAGGTGCTGGCGGGGGACCTCACCGACGCCGGTTTCCGGGACCGTCTCTGGGAGCGCGCCATCACCTTCCCGGGGGGACTCGACCTGCTGGTCAACAACGCCGGGGTCGGCCACTATGATGATTTCGCCGACCAGGACCCCGAGCGGATCCGCCAGATCATCGAGCTGAATCTCATGGCTCTCTTCGACCTGACGCAGAAAGCCGCACGCCACATGCGATCGCGCCGGTCGGGTCAGATCCTCCAGATTTCATCGGTCCTCGGCTTCGTCGGCATCCCGTATTCCGCGGCCTATGTCGCAAGCAAGCATGCGGTGATCGGCCTGGTCAGGAGTCTGCGGTATGAGCTGCGTGGCAGCGGGGTCGAGGTCTGGGCGGCCTGTCCGGGACGTACGCAGAGCGAGTTTTCAAAGGTCGCGCTGGCCGCCGGCGGCAGCCAAGACGAGATTCCCAGGGGAGAGTCAACCGAGCGAGTCGTTCGGACCATCCTGCGTGGGCTTGACCGGCCCCGAGCGTTTCTCATCCCGAGCTGGGCGGCCTGGGCCGCACTTCAGCTTGCTCGGTTCTGCCCGCCACTTTTTGACTGGTTGGTTGTCCGCTGGGCCACCGCGCATGTGGGAGCGGCCATGGCTCGAAGCCGTGGGGAAAAGCCAAGTGCCTGACAGGACTGCCGAGCCAGTGCTGCGCGCGGTCCCAGCGCGTCACGATCGCCGTAGTTGGCTCGTGCCTTCCATGGGCTCTTTCACGGCTCGAAGAAAATGCGCGCCTTTTCCTTGCTGCTTGAGGTCTTTGATGTGTGCCTCGGCCGCAGTCTTATCCGCATAATCAAAGGTCGCGAGCGTTCGCCCGCCCATGTCGCAGACCGCCCAGACCATGCGCATCCTTGCGCTGGAGACGGGCTTGGATCGCAGGGGCCGAGGCTCGTCGCGGCCCCGGGCCGCCCGCCCTGCCGGTGATTCGGAAACCAGGGGAAGGCCCATCGCCTCGGCGGCTTCAGCCGCGGCTCGCAGTTCACGCCGGTTGAGAGTGCGTCGTGCCATGAGCGGTCCTGTCGGGTCGAGAGGTCAAAGCAGAGCAGAAGCATGTGGTTCCCGGGACAACCGGGCCAGCCGGTCATGCGGAGCCATGATCAGTGGATACCAAAACTGGCTGCGTTCGCAAGACCAAGGTGATCACCCGCAAGACCAAGCTGATCACCCAATCCGGAACGTACCGATGTCCATCGTAACTCCCAGGCCCCTACCCGCCTGGATCGGAAGAATCGTCAACGGCGGAGAGCGACCGATCGAGCAGGTGAGCGGGCAGCCGGTAGATGGTGGCCTGATCGATGGCCTCAAACCCAAGAGATTGATAGAGCGCCAAAGCCGGTTGATTGGTGAGCGGAGTCTGGAGCTCGAGGAGCGACGTCTCACGCTGCCGGCACCACCTGAGCACCTCGCCCATTAAGTAGCGGCCATAGCCCTGGCGGCGATGGGCCGCACTGACCTCAAGATCTAACAGTCCTCTCCGCGTCCGGCCGTCGATTCGGCCGAACCTGGTCATATCCCAGGTGGTTGATCGGGCCAGCTCGGTCGCGTCGGATCGGGCCAAGAGCTGAAACCGAGTCAGATGGAACTCGCCCAATGCCTGGTTCTGCCACCAGTGGGCGGGTTGTGCGTCTTCCTCGACTTCCAGGCGGGTCTGGCGGCGAATCAGCACGAATCGCGGATCGCGCGGCTCGCTCGTGGCGACATCGCACTGCAGCAGGATGGTCGTACTGACCGGGTCGTAGCCCATGGCGCTGAGCGTCTCGGCAAAGCCCGCGTGGCCGGCCAGCGCGGCCGAGCCTTCCGAACCGCCGTAAAGCCCCCAGTAAAATGGATTTAGGGGGAATTGCGCGCCCGCGTAAAGCACGTTTGCGCCACGACTTCGGAGGTATCGTTCTGCCCTGAGGACCAGCCGGCCGGGGAGCTCGGGCGCACCGGCCCTGGAGTCGACGACCAGCATGGCGATCGTCCCGAGCTGCCGGCACAGCGAGAACGGAACCGACGACGCGACCGGCTCGCCCGGCCCGAACCCCGCGTGAACGTAGCCGACGATCTCGCCGTCGCGCTGGGCCACGATCAATCCAGCCCGATCAAAGTAAACCGTTCCGAAGGCATGATTGTCGAGCTCGTGCACCCGCAGCGGACGCACGACGTTCATCTCGGGAACCGACCGGTTCCAGAGATTGGCCAAAGCCGGTGGATCGGTGTTACGAAAGGCGCGAAATTGAATCACGGGTCAGGGTCGTGAGCAAAGTCTCTTCCTGGCGGAAATTCCGAGTCGCTCTCGGGCGAAAATTCCGTTGGAGTAAGCAGGGTGCAGACCACGCGATCTGACGGTCGTGCGTTCATCGCATCGGCCGAGATTGGTGACGTCAAGGAACCGCAACGAGAATATCGGTGCCATCAAGTTTCACTTCGTAGCAGATCTGCTTGATGCGGGGGCCAAGCGGGGTCTTGCCGGTGAGGACATCGAACTGCCAGCCGTGCCAGGGACACGTCACCGCGGCGCCTAAGAGCGTACCGTCGGCTAGCGGGCCTCCCTGGTGCGGGCAGATTCCGTCGATCGCCGCGATCTGTCCGTTCACGTTGAAAAGCGCATAGACTCGCCCCTCGCATTCAACCTCCTTGGCCCTACCGATCGGAATCTCCCCGAGGGTCGCCATCTTCACAAATCTCGGCATGCGATCGACTCCCCATAGACAACATACTTCAGATGACTTTTCCCTGCGCCAACCGGCGGCAAGTCAGGCCAGATCATTCTCCTGACTGTATCAAACCGGTAAGTTTGAGAAAATCGGGTGCGGCGGGCAACCTTACTAGGGAACGAGGAGAGCGGCTTACCTTCCCCGGGAACCCGAGACAGCGAAACTCAATAGTGGTGGGGATTCTCGCCGATGTCCAGGATGCTGCACGCCATGATGACGCTTAGCCCGAGCTCCTCAGCGCGAGCGACCAGCTCGGGCGATTCCGACCCGGGATTGAGCCAGACTTCACCCACGGGCTTGCGCGCCACGTCCATGATGACTTCCAGCCCGACGCGGGGCGGAACGTACAAACTCACTCGATCGAGCCGCTGGACCGGGATGGCCTCAAGGCTGGCATAAGCGCGAAGCCCCTCGACCTCGTCCAAGCTCGGGTTCACGGGATAGACGTCCCACCCTTGAGCCAGGAAGGCGCGAACGGCCTTGTTGCCGTACTTCGATCGATCGTTGCTGGCCCCGATGACGGCGACAGTCGGACGGCTTTCGGACACGTTGGAAACTCCTGAAGTTAGTCCGGGAAAAAGCGATCGCAATCGTACCCACCAAGGAATTATCGCCGCGCTCGCCCACTGGCCAAGGGGGCCCCCCCGTTTGCGACTTATGACTTGCCTCTTGCCGGCCATGCTCGCCTGGCCGCAAAATCGGGACTAGTATCGACCCTCCCCCTTGAGACCCCGCTTGCCGGAGCGTGCATGCCATGGGACTGGTGCTCACCTACGAGGCGATCGCGCGGCGCATCGATCATTCGCTTCTGGCCCCGGCACTGACGGATGACGAGCTCGAAGAGGGCTGTAAGCTGGCCTTGAAGTACGACGTGGCCAGCGTATGCATCAAGCCCTATGGCGTGAGTCTCGCGGCGCGGATCCTGAAAGGCTCGCGGGTGGCCGTCGGCACGACGGTCGGTTTTCCCCACGGGGGCCATGCCACGGTGGTCAAGGTGTTTGAGTCGCAAATAGCCATGGATGACGGAGCCACCGAATTGGACATGGTGATCAACATCGGCCAGGCCAAGGGGGGCCATTGGGACGCGGTGGCCGGCGACATCTTGGAGGTCACAAAGGCGGCTCATGACCGCGGTGCATTTGTGAAAGTGATCTTCGAGAATTGCTTCTTGAACGAACAGCAAAAGGTGCGCCTCTGTCAGATCTGCGGCCAGATCGGTGTCGACTACGTGAAGACTTCAACTGGATATGGCACGGATGGCGCCACGCGTGACGACTTGATCTTGATGCGCAAGTCGTCCCCTGCTCACGTGAAACTGAAAGCCGCCGGCGGAGTCCGAACGCTGGACCAAGCGATCGCCGTCGTTGAGCTCGGTTGCGACCGGTTCGGCGCTTCGAGGACCGCGGAGATCCTCGATGAACTCAAATCTCGGCTTGCGACGTGACGTCGCCGCGAGGCCAGATTCAGTCGCCAGAACCGATGTTCCACGTGAAGCAAATCCGTTGTGCGACTGGCAATGTGACGCGAGTTCGGCTCCACTTTCAATCGCCGCAACTGATGTTCCACGTGAAGACCCGGGCGATGCCTGGAGCAGATATGCGGAGCACCCTCGGGACCGAACAAGTCAATAACAGGAGATCGCCCTGTCCGTGACTTCAGCAGGGCACTGAGCCGCAGCAATTGTTGCGCCTGGCGTGCGTCGTGATCTGCTCGACCCCTTCACCCGTCCCTATTACGAGAAGGTCGCAAAGGCCCAAGAAGAGCCCGGTTTCCAAGACGCCGACGACCGCGCGAAGCAGGGAATCCAGCTCGTCAGGGTCGCCGATCTCCTCGAAATGACAGTCGATGATGGCGTTGCCGCCATCGGTCAGGTAGGTCGCGCCGCCGGAAAGAGTGCGTGCCTTGGTCTGTGCGCCCAGCTTCTGGAGGCGTCGCTCGGTGTGCTTGAGCCCCATCTGGCTGACCTCGACGGGAATCGGCGCCCCGACTCCCAGCTGCCTAACACGCTTCTCGGAGGTGACCATCGTGACGCGGCGGTTGGAGAGGCAGGCAACGATCTTTTCGCGCAGGAGTGCGCCGCCCCTCCCCTTGATCAATCGGAATTGCGAGTCGACCTCATCAGCGCCATCAAGACTGATGTCCAGCCCACTGACGTCATCCAGTTCGCGGAGCGGAATGTTCAACTCGTGCGCCAGCTCGGCGGTCGCCACACTGGTCGGTACGCCGACGATCTTGAGCCCCTCGTCCCGGACCCGTTCTCCGAGCTGCCGGACCATCAGTGCGGCCGTGGAGCCCGTTCCCAGCCCAGCGATCATCCCCGATTCCACCAGAGCGGCCCCGGCCTGCGCCGCTCTGATTTTGGAGTGGTCTTGCTCTTTGCCCACCGGCCAATGCCCTTCACGAAGGTGATGCAGATGGTCCCTTGGTCAACATGTCGAGGCGGCACAACCCAGGGTAGTGAAGTAGCTAGTATACCGTTTGTCGTTGCAGTTCTAGGCCGGAAAGCAAATCTTCAGCGAATTCTTGCTCGAGACTCAAATCGATGCCGATCGCGATGACATCGATTGCCCGACGGGCTGCCTAATAAGTCAACGATGATATCCGAAAAAAGACTATCGAAATTGCCCGACCGGATTGCCCACGCGATCATGCCCCGGGCAATGCTCCTTTCGACGAAGGCGCAGTCGGTTCGCCGATCGGAGTCACACTACGCCCCGCGTGCGCAAGCTTCCTTCATTGCAGACTGCATCTGGTCGGGCGTGAGGTCCTTGATGTGCGTTCCGAACGTCCATTTGTGGCCGTACGGATCGATCACGACTCCGTAGCGGTCGCCCCAGAACATGTCCCGTGGCGGCATCAGGACCGTGGCGCCGGCGTCCTGGGCCTGCTTGATCGCGGCGTCACAGTCCTCGACGAAGTGGTGGATTGATACCGGGGTGCCTTTGAGAGCAGTGGGCGTCTGCGACTTGCCGCCGCACAATTCCGGGAAATCATCCGCCAGGAACACGAAGCTCTTGCCGATGCGAATTGCCGCGTGCATGATCCTGCGGCCGTCCGGCGCCGGCATGCGGTGGATTTCCTCAGCTCCGAAGGCCTTCTTGTAGAACTCGATCGCCTCGGTGCAGCGATCGCACACCAGGTGCGGAATGAGGTTTTCATTCCCGGGGGGAATCGGTTTGACGGACTCGCTCATGGCCATCTCCTTGAGAAAAGACTTGAGAGTCGCCGGTCAGAAGAGATCTTGCCAGCAGTTGATCCGAGTCGTTGTCCTTGGACGCTGACAGATTTCCATCAGGATTTGTCGTAGGCCTGCTCGAGGGCGCTGATGTCGAGTTTCTTCATCGTCAGCATCGCCTTCATGACGCGCTGGGCTTTTTCCGGATCGGGATCGCTTAATAACTTGGGCAGCGCGGTCGGAACGATCTGCCACGACAAGCCGAACTTGTCCTTCAGCCAGCCGCATTCAACCGGGGTGCCTCCCTCACACAGCTTTTCCCAGTAATCGTCCACTTCCTCCTGCGTCTGACAGTTCACGACAAACGAGATCGCCTCCGTGAACTTAAAATGCGATCCGCCATTGAGGGCGACAAACGACTGCCCCTCGAGCTCAAACTCGACCGTCATCGCCGAGCCGGCCGGACCGGGACCAGCTCTGCCATAGCGGATTACCTTGAGAATTCTTGAGTTCGGAAAGATCGAGGCATAAAAGCTCGCCGCTTCCTCCGCCTGGTGATCGAACCACAAGAAGGGCGTGATCTTCTGGATCGGCACGGTCTTCTCCTTCGTTCGCGGACCTCCGTGGGAAGCTGCGACGGAGCGAGGAGAAAGTCGAAAGGAGACCGCACTCGAGCGGGCGATGGTTTTCTTGCTCTCCTTGCTCCTCTCTCCTGATCTATTTTTCCACCGCGCTGCGGCCAAAAAAATCGGGGTGACCAGATTCGAACTGGTGACCTCCTGCTCCCAAGGCAGGCGCGCTAACCAGGCTGCGCTACACCCCGCTATCAAGTTCACCGCATCGTAAGCGCACTTCGGCGTTCGGGTCAAGGGCGGCAGAGGTGGTCCCCAGGGCCGCTTCTTGCGGGCAGAAGAACACTCAATCCACCGCTCCTTGGTACACCCTTCAGCAGAGCGAGAGAACCCAACCCCCCCCTCCGTTTGCAAGGGGGGACAGGAGACGAGTGCCTCACGCACAAGAAACGAGCCGGCTTGCCGATCCGCGCAGGCAAACTCAGGACGAAGGTATTTGAGCCCGCGGCATCTGAACGAGCGGCCATCTGAGCACGACGTGAAACTCGGGTTCTCGAACCCACTCCATGGTCCCTTGATGGGCGGTCATCACTCGCGCTAGAAGGGGCAGCGCCAGCCTGGGCAGAGCCGCAGAGCATCCGGAAGTGGAATCGCCGGTCGCCGCAAGAGCTCGACGCGACGACCCAGCGCCTGAGACGGGCTCCCGCCAGGTGACCTGGAAGCCGAGCTTGCAGGTGCCCCATGAGAGCTGAACATTTTGTCCCGCGGGTGCGACCGCTGCCCTCAACCGCATCAGAGAGTCCAGAGCCATGCTCATGTACATCGGGTCGAACTCGCCAGCCGATTCACGTTGCGGCGGGATTGTCTGGAGTGTTCCACCTCGACTGGCAAGCCAGTCGCTCCAGATCTGCCGGCGATCACGGACCAGCGAACCGAACGGGGCATAAACAAGTGTCAACGAAATCGGCCGGTAAACAGCCTGCAACTGATCGAAAAGGCCCTCGATCCCCTGATAATGCCGCTCCACGTCATCCCACCACGAGGGCAGCGGCCCAGCCGCTTTGCGTCTCACGAAATAAAGACCCATCTTCATTCCGTTGAGGAGATTACGACATCGGTGGCTGAACCCGCTGAGATCTTCTCGCAAGAGCTCGATCTGGCGGTCACTACTGACTAAGCGCAACAACGAAGCCGTGAGCGCTTCCTCCGCCGTTCCATCGCGCGGATGTGAACCCATGATGAGTCCCTAATCGATTTCGTAAGAGAGATTGTTGTGCGCGCGGGCAGCGCGACGTCGCACGGAGCCGGCGATGTAATTGGGGTCGGCTAGGGCAAAGCCAAATTGCCTCGCTTGAGAGGCTGCCCGGTCCAGTTTGGTTGCGAACCGAGCAGCTTGCAAGTGGTTGGTAGAAGCAAGCCAGGTGCCAAGCTTGATCGCCATCGCCAGCCTGAGCGGTTACCTTCAATAAGACTTGGACTTAATTATCCGATGGTGTTGTTGCGTATAGTATTGGACACCGAGGTGTTCGGCGACTGGAGTTCTCTCACATCGCATCGAAGGGACCAAAACGGGAAGTGTGCTATCAGGTCGAGTGCCGGCAATCGTCGCCCTTGCTCTTCTGCGCATTGTCTGGACAAGCGCGAGCCGGGCGACGATGCCCAGCCCGCGCAGGGTGCCGTGGTTACGTACGTGCCGCGAAACGGCCCTCCCCCTGCTTCGACTGGGAGAGGCAGGGCAACTGTAATCGGGATTGCTTGCGCTTCAGTGATATCGCTTCTGCTTCATCAATTCTGATGATGCTCAGCGCCTCCGCTCTGATAATGCTCCGCGCCGCCGCGCAAAATCCCGGTGACCCGATCGAATTCTTCCTGGGTGTTGTAGTCGATGACGATTTGCCCACGGTCGGGGGCCTTAACGCGGAACAAGACGCTGGTGCCGAACCGCTGGTGCAGGTGGGTTTCCAGCTCCAGCAGGTGGGGCGCCTTGGCCTCGTGCGAGTGCGCTTGGTCGTGGCGGACCCGGGTTCGAGCCGGCGTGGGAACGCCAGTGGCGACCAGAGCTTCGGTCTGGCGGACGGAGAGGTTCTCGGCAATGATTCGCCGGCACGCAGCACGCTGGCTGTCCGGGTCAGGCAGGGAAAGGAGGGCTCGGGCGTGACCCTGGGTGATCTCGCCGTCGCGAACGGCGTGGAGCACGTCCTCGGGCAATTCCAGCAGGCGGATGAAATTCGAGACCGTCGAGCGGTCCAGGCCCAGCCGCCCGGCCAGCTCTTCCTG
>JBKQMU010000362.1:0-57502 GCA_052146555.1 Isosphaeraceae bacterium | reverse complement strand
ACGCCGGTGAAGGTGTGCACCCCGTTGTCGGCGGCGGTGAAGGTGTAGTCGGCGGGCAATCCCGCCTTACTGTCACTGCTGGTGAAGTGGACCGTGCCAGTGTAATTGGTGACCGTACTGTTGCTGGTGTTCTGCGCCGTGACGGTGACGCTGATGGACTGGTCGGCGGTGGCCGAGGCGGGGGCGGCGATGGCCAGGTGAGTGGCCGCCGCCGGTGGGTCGGTGGTAAAGGTGAACCGGTCGGCCGCCGTCACGGCGGAAGTCCCGTAGCCGAAGACCGGGTTCTCGATGTTCTGGGTGTCAGGGGACGTGACCCCGGACTGCACCCGAACGTCGACCGTCCCTGTGCCTGCCGGTACCACGGCCGTCACGTGCGAGTCGTCCAGTACGGTGACGCCCGTCGCCGCCGTGTTGCCGAAAAAGACCTGGAGGTGGCCGGCCGCTCCGGAGAAGTTCGCGCCGGTGACGGTGACCGTTGAGCCCGCCGCGCCGGACGAGGCGCCCAGCCCGGTGACGGCCGGCGTCAGGTTGACGACCTCGAAATCGCTGAAGGTGAGGCTCTTCAGCCCGTGGGTCGAGTCTTGGATGTCGTTGTCGTTCCACGTCAGCGCCAACTTGTTGTTCGCGTCGACCGAGTAGCTGGCACCGGTGGCGTAGAAGTTACTGCCGTTGTCGGCGACGATGAGGCCGTAATCCTTCATAGCCTGGGCGATCACCTGCGACTCGGGGTCAAGCGTCGAGATGTCGACACTTGCCTTTAGGCGAAGCCGCGCTCCCATGGGTAACTGCACGGCCGCGTTGGTGCCCGAGTCGGCGACATGCGAGGCGGGATAGATGAACTGGTTCAGGATGTCACTGCTTTGCAGCGTAATCCGGATCGCGTGGTTGATGACACCCTGCCCCCCCTGGCTGACCGGTAGGGCCTCGTCGGGCCGGACCAGACCGGGCAGGATCGCCAGGCCAGCGGCGTCGGCCGAGGTCCAGCCCAGGGTACGGAAAGTGTCGGTCTTCATGTCCCAGACGGACTCCTGGGCGGCGTGCCACTGGCCGTCGGAGTTTTCACTCGGGCGCGAGGCCTGGTAGAATTCGTAGGCGATGTTGTTGTCGACGTCGTAGACGATCAGGTGCGAATCTCCCCGGTTTGCCAAGCCCGACACCGGCCCGTTCTGGTTGTCCCCCTCAAGCACTGCGTTGGCCGGGATCGGCGCGTCCTGCAGGTCGCTCTCGGACGGGTATCCGTCGACCACGACGTGGACCTTCGGCTGGGTGTTGCCGTGCACGACGTTGTAGGGGATGCCGTAAAGCGGGTTGCCGCCCTGCGTATCCTGGCCGAAATCGGGATGGAACGCGCCGTTGCCGATATGGTTGATGATCGCCGTCGAGTTCGCGGCCACCGGCGCGGCCGAGATGTTCTGGTTCCAGGGGTTGTCGGATGGGAAGAGTTGTTGGCCCAGGAGAGTCAGGAGTTGCCGCGTTTCCAGCGGGTCGACGCCGGGGAGTGCCCGACGCCGCCCGGCAAGACGGGCCGACCGGACCGGGGAAGATTGCCTTCGCTTTGCGCGGTCCGGGTGGCGACCTATGTTTCGAACGCGTCCGGTGTAGGCGAGAAGAGTGCTGAATGGCTGCATCTCGTAGCTCCTCGGAAAAAGATGAGAATCTCTGGCTAGCGAATCATTTCCAAAGCAACGGTGCAACAACGAGTGAATGAGTATCCAAACACAGCGAGGCGCCTAATCGCATTCTCAGACACTACGATGTCGCGCGTGACCGAATGCACGGATACTTCAATGATCAATGAGCCGATGTCAGGAGGTTGGCTGGGTCGTCAGCTCCTTGAATAGCGCGGACGTTTGTAGCGTACGGCTGGCGAGGGATGTTAATGGTGAGGATGTTATGCAGTTATCGCACGGTAGGGTAGACAGACGCAAAAGGGGGGCATCGGCTCCAAAATCCGATGACGTAGATCCGGAAAGCGGTCAGGGTCCTTGATGGCTGGTAAGCGGAGCTGTAATCCACCTGTCAATCAAGATCAGGTTAGCAATACTGAGCTTCCAGTTTGTGGGTAACCAAGGCGCTCTCTGAAGAACCTGTGTATTGCACAGGTGTGCGTATGCGCATGCGGTGGCAGACGGCTGGGAGGGAACTACAGGCGATGCAGGAGTTAATCCTGGAAGAAGTATAGGTCAGATTTATTTAAAGGTTGGCCACTGCGTGCGAGGAATGTTTGTTAGAAGCAGCACAGCCAATTTCCTGTCGTAATCCACAAGCGTTACGCGACACGACAAAAACTCGGGAATGCTGCGCTGGATGATTACCCTGCAAAGTAACAGTATAGATTTTCCGAAGGAGTGCGGACCGACCAGACGATCAGATCGTCGTCGAGCGAACAGCTCGGTCTTTTGGGGTCTGGGCGACAAATGTAGTGTCTATGCATGGACTATGATTACATAAAGCTGCCCATTAATGCACAGTCGTGTTATGAAAAGGTACTCAGGTGGCGTTATGCGCGCCGCTCAGGGCATACGAGCGCTATACAGCCTTGACAGAGGTGTGCAGGTTCGATGCGGGCAGCCTCGCAATGAAGCGCAAATAGGCGAGTTTGCGTGATTCGCACCGTTCATGGTGCAGGAAGCGCGTGGAACTGCTAAAGCGACACAATGATGGAGTTCAAGTGTGTCGACTGCTGCAGGTCGACGTTATTTTGATCAGAGCGGCGATCAAAGGGTTGTGCGTGGAAGTTTTGCAGGCAAGAGGTCGAGCGTCTGGCGGGGGTTCGAGGGATGAGAGCTTCGTGCAGAAGATTATAGCATGGAAGGTGGAGGGCCCGCCCCGCAATGTGTTTGGCGGGAAGACCGCGAACGGCGGATACAAGGGGTGAATAACCAGAGGCATTGAGCATGACGCAGTCGACTGTTGTGCAACATCTTCGTTGAACTCCGTTCGCGTAATCTCATCGATGAGAGGAGGAAACGGACGATAGCGGACTCTTTGAGTCGTCGGTTGGTTCAATCTGTGGAGTTTCGAGCGGTTATTAGGCTTTTATCTGAACCGCATGCGGTGGGTTTCTTGAGCAATGCAAGAAACGTAAGCGTTTCGGACGAGCGGTTTGTATGGGGCATTAAGCGTGAGCAGTCCAAACACGCGAGAGGCTCGCGCGAGGGGAAAGCAACGATGTAAGAAGGTGCAATCACGCATAGTAGAGTATCCTGATCGGCTCGGATGGCACATTAGGTCCGATCATAGGACAGTAGTGATCCCAGAATCAAGTCATAAGGGAAATAGTATCAAAAGTTGTGCACCCACAGTGAGGTGATTGGCCCCGTGTTCTCACTGTGGTGTTATCTGTCTGTGGATGAAGCAGACGCATAGCAAGGTTCCAGACGTGGGTAGAGAAAATCAAGGGGTTAGTGGTGCTTATTGTTTAGTTACTGGATACATAGGCGGCTGCTTGATCCGATGCGTTCCTACATGCTGTACTGCGGACGGAAGTTGTTTGTGCCATGTGCGTTGTGATTAGAGCCCTAACATTACTGGGTAGTTGGAGTAGTTTGGCATGGTGATCGGTAAGGTCTTCTCCTGGACTCATACTGTGGAGGAAATATTTATGGCCAAGCCGCTGTTGGACGATCTTTGGGAGATCATCAAGCCCATCTTGCCCGAGTAGAAGCCCAGCCCCAAAAATGGGCAACCTCGACTCGCGGCATGACCTTTTGGCACCGATTTGGTGCCTCGCAGGCTAGCAGAATTTGGGACCGTATCCAGAAGGTCTTGGTCGACAGACTCCGCGAATTTCACGCTAAAGAATGTAATCCTTTGATTGCTTGAACGGCGCCGCAGTATCGCGTCGTTCGGGTCAGCGCCGAATGTCGCGCGCGTTGTTCTGAAGTGTCCGTCCGGTGAACTGCATCTTCAAAGGCGGGCGGATGATGTTCAGACGGGGCCGGTCCGCGCGATTCCCCGCAGGCCCCGCTAAGCAGTAGTTTCCACGAAAAACTCCACAACAACTGAGCGGGCGTACTGTATTGAAAAGCAGCGTCTCCTGGTCGGAACCTGCCAGGTGGTCACAGATCTAACTGGCCCCGACGCAGGAGACGCATGATGACCGAAGCAAAGCTCACCTGGTCCATCTGGCAAGTCTTGCTCAAGGCTTTCGCTTGGGCGTTCACCCGTCGCGGCTTCCACCGCTTCGCCGAGTGGATTACCGCCATGGCAATGAACGTCGAGGAACACACCATCACCCAGTCGGTCCTGGCCCTGGAGCGGGCCGCCGCCTGGAAGGCTCTGGACTCTTTCGCCGAGTACTGGTCCTGCCGCGAAGACCGCGTCGCGTGGGCCCTGACTCGCCTGATCACGACCGCCCCGGGCTGGGACCGGCACGGCTTTCAAGTCTCGGCCGTCGATGACACCCAGGTCCATCGCTCCAGTCCACACGTCTGGGGTACCTGCACCCTCCACGAGTACACCGCGCGCTGTCCCAATCGGGCCACCACCGTTCGCGCCGCAACTGGGTCGTCCTGGGTTCGTTGCTTCACAAACCCAAGAAGCCCGCTTGGTTCCTGCCAATCTCCGGCAGGCTGTTTTAAGCTCACGTTGCCATGGCGAAACACAGCGATGACTCCTTGACAGCGGAACAAAACGGCTTCACGAAGCAGAGCTAGGGTTCCAATAAGGATCAGGTTCATCCCTTATCCCTATCACATCCTCGAAAGGGCAAACCCGTCGTAAGGCGGGGACGCAAAGCCATGGGCCCGAGAGCACGTCACAGTCTCTCCCGGGTTGCCAGGTTGCCGAAGGGCTGAGCGAAGAATCGATGCTTCGTGAATTGTTCCGAGCGGATGGCGCAAAACCCATCCCTCATCCAGGCGCCCTGAGGCAAGGAGTACTCTGTGAGTCTTTTTTTCTGCGTAGCGGGGCCAGACCGTTCTGCGCTGAGTGGAAGCAATTCCCTCTGGTAAAGACAGGTCGGTCGCGCTCAAACCCATCTCTGGGCCCCCTTCGAACTCGGCGCCTTCGCCGTGTCACGATTCACTTCGAACTGGCCCAAGGCTTGATTCACTATCAGGTGGAGAAATCGTCGTGGAATTCCTTCGGAGTTGGTTCGAGAGGACGCAAGAGGCTCGGTCAGCCGAGCGTCACCGTTCCAGAAAAAGCCGGCCCAGTATCGAGTCCCTGGAGTCCCGAGTTGTCCTCTACTCGGCTACCGGGAACGCGTGGATGAACCCCGCCGTCGTCACGATCAGCTTTATGCCTGATGGAACGAACTTGGGCGGGAACGTGAGCAACCTTCAGAGCACTTTCAACGGCAACGCTGGGCTCAAGGGGTGGCAGAACGTGATCTTGCAGGCGGCCCAGGCTTGGGCGCAGCAAACCAATCTCAACTTCGTCGTCGTTCCTGACGACGGCGCAGCGAGCGGCGCCGGAGTTGACCAGGAGGGAGGCCCCGAGTTCGGCGACATCCGCATCGGCGGCTACAATTTCGGCAACACGAACCTTGCCTACACGTACCTGCCGCCCAGCGTGAACAATTACTCGATCGCCGGCGACATCACTTTCAACACCGGCATGACTTTCAGCCAGACTCAGACCTACGACCTGTTCACCGTCGCCTGCCACGAGTTCGGCCACGCGCTGGGCTTGGCCGACACGAACGCTGGCAGTAACGCCATCATGTACCCGACCTACGTCGGGAAGAAGACGGCGCTGGCGACCGACGACATCCAGGGAATTCAGAGCATCTACAGTGCGGGAGCAGCCCGCTCGCCAGACCTGTTCAACTCCACGAACGTCAGCTTCGCCACGGCGGCCAACATCAACAGCTACATTGATCCGAACGCGCTAACTGGCTTGGTTCCCGATATGGACATCACTGCCGCTACTCAAGCGGACTATTACGCCGTGAACGTGCCAGCGGGGACCACCGGTACGATGAACGTTCAGGTGCAGACGGCTGGACTGAGCCTCCTGGCACCCAAGCTTACCGTGTACTCCGCCAGCGACGCAAAGCTGGCGACCGTCAGCGGCGCCGGCCAGTATGGCACGACATTGTCGCTTTCCGTCGCGGCCACCGCGAACGCTGAGTATTTCATCAAGGTGCAGGGTGCTGACAACACGGCCATGGGCACGGGCCGGTACAGCCTGGGGCTGAGCTTCAATGGAACGACTCCTCCCTCGGAGGCTTCGCCCATTATTGCCTACCCCAACGGCAGCGTACTTCAGAGTGGGGGTGGGCAGATAACCCAGAGTGGGAACTCGCAAGGCCAGAATGCGAACTCGCAAGGCCAGAATGCTCAGGCTCAAATCCTGACCACCTCTACGGTTTCGTCCACCTCGACCTCGACATCAACATCAACATCGACCTCGATATCGACCTCGACGGTTACCATTGTGGATTCGTCCTACGGAGTCGGCGTCCTGGACTTCTCAACGAGCACGACGAGCACCCAAACGTCTACGTCCTCGCAAACCAGCACGACGTCGGTGACCACCAGTGTAACCACTAGCTCGTAACACGGTTCGTTCCTCGCCGACCCGAAATGGGCGGCGACCGTACAATGTCGGCCCAAATTGGCAGAGAGCTTTCCTATAGATCGAGTCACTTGGATTTCACTCTTCTTTTCTCTGTAAGGCCAGCAGCCATGATCGCGGTGCGACAGAAGCGAGCAGATCAACGAGGCTTGCGGACTTTCACCAGAGTCTGGCAGTCGCGTCGCACCGCGTCGTTGCCCTGGGTTGAGAGGCTGGAGTCGAGAAGTTTGATGGCCACGATCGGGGGGTCGAGCTTGGCCTCAGCGCAGGTCTTCGTGCCCAATGAGACCCTGGACCAAGCCGTAGACCTGGGCGACGCTAGCATTGGTTCGCAGCTTGAGGAGCAAGGTTCTCTGGGCAAAGGACCCGCAGGCGCCGCGGACGTGGAGTGGTACAGCTTTTCCCTCGATCAGCCGGCCCGGATCGTAACGAATTTGACGGCCGCCCCGAACGGTTCCTCGTTCCAGGGCGTTCTCAGCCTGTTCAACAACGACCCCTGGGACTTCGGAGACCCGATGGATGTCGACGGACATCGCCTGCTGGAGCAGGTTCAAGCCCAGTCCCCAGGGGGAAACGCCACGATCGATCAGCTCCTCGGTCCAGCGACGTACTACTTGGCTGTCAGCGGGGCAGGAAACCTGGACTTCCATCCGCTTCTGGCCAACAGCGGTCTTCCGGGCAGCACCGGCCAGTTTGATCTTCAGTTTAGCGTGGCCGACGCAGGGATCCCGGCCAACAACGGTCCGAGTGTCTTGTCGAGCGATCCCTCGCCCGGCGACATACTGAACAGTTCGCCACTTGTGATCAGGATTGAAATGAGCGGCGCGCTCGACCCGTCGACGATACAGGACGGGCAAACGGTGCAGTTGACGTACAATCCCAATGGCACGTTTGGCGATCAAAACGATGTGCCGATCGCGCTGGGCAGTACCAATTTCAGCACCTCGGCCAATGAATTGCAGTTGATCCTGGCGGCTCCGCTATCGACCGGATACTACAAGCTCTGGCTAGCCGGCGACAGCAGTGCGGGGCAGTCCGTCGTGGCCGCGCCTGACGGCACTCCCTTGGGCATGGACGACCAACATCCCCTGGGCCAGGATTATACCTTCACGTTCCAGGTAGCTGGGATCGAGGGCGGAAGCACCAGCGACGACACGGCGGCGACGGCCCACTCCCTGGGCGATATCACCGCGGCGGGCATCGTCCGCGTCCCGGGTACGATCGGTAACGACCCGTACTACAGCGTCAATCAAGGCTCCAATCCTGGAAATGCTGTGAATATGTATCATTTTCACATCAGCGGGACGGGGAGTTATGCGTTCGTCGCCGAAGTCTTCGCCGGCCGGATCGGCTCGCCATTGGATCCGGGTATCAGTCTCTGGGGCGTTAATCCCACGGATCACTCTCTCTATTTCATCGACGGTGACAACAACACCTACGACCCAATACAGACACACGATCATAACTTTACTCCGTTGTACACGGACTGTGCTATTTACGACGTCCTGACCGCCGGCGACTATTATGTGGCCGTCGCCGACGGCATGAACACGCCCTCGCCTCGGGAAAGCCAGCCTCTGGGAAGCCCTGGCCTACTTGACCCCAATGTCTCACACAGCGCCCAGAATGGGTTCAGCACGGGTCCTTACGTTCTGGATCTCCTGGTCCACGACGCTCCCGATCCGCCTCAGGTCGTGGCGACGAATCCGACCAACGGCGAAACCCTCGATGCTCCTCCGACGGAAATAGCTGTCAAGTTCGACGAGCCGATGAATGTAGCGATTCTGGCCTTCCAGACGTTCCAGAAATCCTCGCAGAACACCATTTCGTCGATTTTCATCGTGGGGCAGGATGGCACCAAGTATTTCCCGCTCTTCGAATCGTACGACAGCGTGTCCGATCAAGCTTCGTTTATGATGCCCAAGGGCTTGCCCAACGGCGATTACGAGCTTCATTTCTCCGGGGCCAATGGGCTGCATGACCTGGCAGGAAACCCGCTGGTTGGCAACGATCCTAGCGGCGATTACGTGGTCCATTTCACGGTCGATGGGCCGGCTCGTGGCGTTGACGGAAACCCCCTTGAGTGGAACACGCAGGGGTCACATGACGACATCCAGAATCCCCAGGACCTGGGTGTCCTCTTTCCGGCTGATCTTGCATCCAAGGTGACGATCTCGAGGAATCCGCAAACCGATAGCCAGGGTGCGCAGGACACTGCGGACGTCTACAGGTTTCAGGTCCTTCAGAGCCGGGAGTACACCATTACACTTTCGGGCAATGACCTGCCTGCAAACATGGTCATGACGCTCATGGACTCTTCGGGAAAACCCGTCTCGGTCAACTCGGCCAATAACAGTCAGAGTCAGGTGCTGCTAGGCAACCTTGCTGCCGGCACGTATTTGCTCTCGGTCAGCGGTTGGACGGCGGCACAGGGGGCCGAGCTTTCTTACAAGATCGCTTTGACGATCATCTCACAGTACGACAACGCACCTCCGCTGGTTACCGGCCCGCAGCCCGCGATTGCGGTTCTTCTCGACGCTTCGCCGACACCCAGCCCCTCTCCTGCTCCGCCACCGGTCGTCGTCGCTCCACCGGTCTTGGTGGGGCCGGCGCCAATTCTGTCGTCGTCGGACGGGGATCCTGCAGCGGGTGGCACCTCGACGAGCACGAACCCTGGGACGGCTGGCAAGTCGTTATCACCTTCTAATACGCCGATCGAATTCCTCATCCAACCGCAGGGCGGCGCGTCCTTTCCAGGTTCGATCTCGACGGACCTCGTCGCCCTCTCCACTGGCTCAATGGGAGGCGTAACGGGCTCTCAGGGTTTTGGAGAGGCCTCGATGCAACTCGCTGCGAATGCCAGTGCTGTTGCCAGATCTTCCGTCACTTCCGGACTGATCGCGACGGCGACCTCGTTTCACCTCTTAAGTCTTCCCGAGGTGCCCGAGAGGGCTACTCCCGAGGTTTCCGCGGCGAGTCTCACCCTGGGAACGCAGGAACAGCCGGTGGCCTCCGCCGAAGCAACGGTCATCGACGCGGCCCTCAGCGGACTAGGGCAGAACGTACAATCGCTGATGGCCTCGATTGGCAATCTGTTCGAGCGATTCGAGGTTAGCGAGTTCGTGGCGTCTCATTCGGATGCCACTTTGGCATCTGCGGGGACCGGACCGGACGGAGTTACCGGCCGTACCGCCTTGATCTCGCCAGTCTCAACGGCCAGGGAGGAGAGCTATGGGGCCGAGGGAACGTGGGAGCGGACCTGGGCGTTCGTTCTGATTACAACCAGCTTAGTCACCGAGGCGTGCGCACGATGGCAGGGTGGCCGTCTACTGCTCTACGGCAAGGAGGGATCAGGCCGCGTATGCGTTCATAGCGGGAACGATCCTTCGACGGGCCCGCCTCGGACGATGATTCCTCGGCTTTTCCACACGTGCTTCCGGACCGTCAAGCGACATGCTTCATGGAATGACTTGGCGAGGATAGCGGCAAGGGAGTAACGAGTCGGCCTGCTTTGGTAACTGATGCGGGTTCTCCTCGAGAAACGGCGAGACTGCGTCTGGCGAATTGAGAACCCGCGGCGGAACGCTTGCCGGATGCGTTGAGGGCTCCGGCGACGGGCAAACCGGTTGCCTCGAGAAAAACCGACAACGGTTTTAGGGGCGGTCGAGAACCCGCGTCAGCGTCATCCTCTCGAAGCCAGAGAGACATTTCCTATGAGCGAGCAACCCTCATCCCGGAACCTGACCGAGACCTGGAACCTCAGAGTTCCCGCGTCAGATCCCCTGGCCCAAGAGCAACAGCAGGTTGATTGCCTTGCTGAAGAGGGCCAGCATAGGGAGGAGGATCGCGCTTCTTCTGCCGACGATTGCCCAAAACCAAGACCGACCGATTCGGAGGGCAAACCCAATGCGGCGAGCCGACTTCTCACCGGGATCTTTCAGCGGCGACGGCGAAGCGATCCGCCTATTCAACACGAGAACGCCCCAGGGGCTCCTCATCGCACATCAGCTCTGGAGGAGTTCATCGGCCGTCAAGGACTCGTCCGCCTGTTCGACGCCAAGGGACGAAGCCACGATGGTTGGCCGCGGATTCCCCAGGCTGGCGAGGAACTCTTCGGCTTTCGGCTTCGCCAGCCGTTGGGACACGGGGCTTTTGCCTGTGTCTACCTTGCCGAACAGCCGGATCTTGCCAGCCGGCCCGTGGTGCTGAAAGTCTCGGCGATCGCCGGCACCGAGCCGCAGACCCTGGCCCGCTTGCAACATACCAACATCGTACCCATTTTCTCCGTCCACGAGGACAGGCGGACCGGTCTGCGTGCCGTTTGCATGCCCTATTTCGGGGGAGCGAGTCTTTCCGCCATCCTAGGACGGCTCTGGTCTCAAACGGATCGACCCACCTGGGGCAACCAACTCGTTGAGGCCCTGGAGACAGTCTCTTCGCCAGCGCCGGAGACCTTGAGCACGGGGACATCGCTGGACGAGAGCTTGGAGCACGCCAACCCAGGGCCGTCGACCGAGTCCCTGACGCCCCTGGGTCTCCTGCGCGGCATCAGCTATCAAAAGGCGGTCGCCTGGGTCGTGGCACAACTGGCCGATGGGCTCCATCATGCTCATCAGCGGGGAGTTCTTCACCGCGATATCAAACCGTCAAACATCTTGCTCAGCTCCGAGGGACAGCCGCTTCTGCTCGATTTCAACGTGGCGCAGGAGCTACAGTCCGACCCGGCGCAGGCCATGCTGGGGGGAACAGTCGCATACGCAGCTCCAGAACATCTTCACGCACTGATGGATTGTACCCCGGAGATGATCCGCCAGGTCGATCGGCGTTCGGACCTCTACTCGCTGGGGCTTGTCCTCGCCGAGATGCTGACCGGCGAACGGATCTTCGAGCAGGCGGGAAGCTATTCGGCCCAGACCACTCAGCTCGAGGCGATGGCAATTGAGCGAGGTAAGAGACCACCGTCTCTGCGGTTGGTCCGGCAAGACATACCCTGGAGCCTGGAAAGCATCTCGCGAAAATGCCTGGACCCCGATCCACTGCGACGATATCAGCAAGGCGATCATCTGGCCGAAGATCTGCGACGTTTCCTGGAGGACCGGCCACTGGCGTATGCCCCGGAACTGAGTCGAGTCGAGCAGGTTCGGAAGTTCTTCCGCCGAAATCCGCGGTTAAGAACAGCCGGCACGGTCACGGCTGCGGCCCTCACGGTACTCATTGTGGTCTGTTCGGCGCTGATTGGTGCTCGCGGGCATCTGGAAGAGGCCCGCAAGCGGCTCGATGAGGCTCAGGCAAAGGAGCGGAAACGAGCCCACGACGCGGGCACCCTGAGCGCCTTGTGTTTGGTCAATACGACGCTCGGACGCGAGAACCACTTGCGCCAGGGAATCGCCGTTTGCGAGCAAACTCTGGCGCTCTATCAGATTCCGCGAGGTCAATGGGGTGATGAGTATCCAGACTTGAGGAGTCTTGCTCGGGAAGAACGCCAGCAGATTGCTGAGGACCGGCGCGAGCTTATGCTCCTCTTGGCCGGGGCCAGGGTGCGCCTCGCCAAGGGCGATCGGGCCACGTTGCATCGGGCCTTGGCTCTGCTCGACGAGGCCGAAGCCATGCCCGGCCTCCGGGCATCCAAGGCGCTCTGGCTGGACCGCGCCAGCTACTGGAGTCAGCTAGACGAGAACGAGAAAGCGGAAAAAGCCCAGGCCACTGCCGCCATGCTCCAAGCCCAAAGCGCTCGCGAGCACTACTTGCTGGCGATTTCTTATTCTCGACGGGGTGGGGACGGATACCGCAAAGCGATCGCCGAGCTGAATGAGACGCTGCACCTTCAGCCACGCCACTACTGGTCTAGCTTGCAAAGGGGCATTTGCCATATGGAACTGGGCGAGTATGCTCAGGCCATTGGAGACTTCGGGACCTGCATCGGCCTCTGGTCCGAGCACCCTTGGGGCTATTTCAATCGCGGCTACGTGCTCGACCGGATGGGCATGAAGGTCGACGCCATTGCCGACTACACCGCGGCGCTGGAGCGAGACAGCCATTTCGTGGCGGCATTGGTCAATCGCGGCCTTGCCCACGTGGAACTCAAGCAATACCTTGAGGCCCTTGCAGATTTCGACCAAGCTCTCAGGCTCGATCCCCAGGGAGACGCTCCGATGCAAGCCGGCAGGGGCATCGCGCTGGAGGCGCTGGGAAGACATGCCGAGGCTGACTCGGCGTTCCGGGTCGCTTTCGCGCTGGCGCCCCACTCTGACGCGGCGCACATCCGGCTGAGCTGGACGTACGGCTTCGCCGTGGCTTCTCGTCTCCCCCAAAAAGCCGAAGAAGCCTTCGACGATGTGCTGCACCATGAGCCTCAGCATCCCCAGGCGCTCTACGGTCGGGCGATGCTGGCGATGGATCGTGGGCGTCTGGACGCGGCTCTTGATTTCTTCGACCGGGCTCTAGACGCGACGCCGACGTTTGTTGAGGCGCGTCGCTACCGCGCCGTGGTTCTGGCTCGACAGGGCAAATGGGACCGTGCCACGCGGGATATCAACTGGTGCCTGGACCGCGATCCTGGGTCCGGGGAAACACTCTATGCGGCCGCCTGTGTCGCCGCACGCGCGGCGGAAGCATCCCCGACTCCCGACGCCGTGGACCGAGCCTTGGAACTTCTGCGAAGGGCCATCGCGCATGGATCGGGGAAGAAAGCCGTCGAGGACCCAGATCTGCTCGCGCTGCGCCGCGACCCTAGATTCGGGCAACTGATTGTAACGAGTCTTAAGACTGAACTCGGAATCGGATCGGGGATCTCAACCCCTGACTCATGCCGCAAATGACGTATTACTCTCCCCGGAAGGGCGACGCCATTCCGCTGCCCGCGCGAATCCTTGCGGTGGCCGACAGCTTCGATGCCATGAGCACATCTTGATCGTACCGGCCCGCTTTGCCGCTCGATCAGATTGAGGAGATCCTAGTGCAAGGAAGGAATGAGCAGTGGGACGGCAACGTTATCGATGCCTTCTTCCGCGCCCGCGAGAGGGTCTATTCCATCCACAACAAGGGGCCCGGTGATTCCGCCTGGTCTGCGCTGTGCAGCTTGTTCCGATAAGAGGGGACCCAGCAATCGTCTGACCTTGTTGGGATGTCGAAGTTTCCAGAGCCAGACGACGTTGGACGGCGGCATGCGGATGACCTAAACTTGGATCGAGCAGGTTGACAGCCCCGCGCGATGACCGCCAAACCGGCGCTAGGACATACCCGCTGAGGCCTTTTGGGGCATGCCTTGCAATGAGAACCCTGCTTTTGACAACACCGGTGGCCGGCAAGGCCAGGAAAGGTTGATGTCTGAAATGAAAACCCTGCCTGTGACTCAGCAGGTGGAATTAAAACGACCACTCGCCCGAACCTGCAAAAACGCATGCCTGGTGCACATCTACCCGACCGGGCCTTTGTCGATGATGGGAACGCGTCACCTCCTCGAGAAGATGCAAATCGTGCTAGGACGCGGCGACGAGTGCGACATCACGCTGCTGGACCAATCAGTCTCTCGTCGCCATGCTATCATTCATATGAACGTCGATGGCTACGAGGTTACCGACCTGGAGAGCACCAACGGCACCTACGTCAACGATACGCCGGCGCATCGAACGCCCCTTGTCGACGGCGACTACCTTCGGGTGGGCAATTGCCTGTTCCGATACCTGGCCGGTGGCAATGTCGAGGTCGACTATCACGAAGAACTTTACAGGATGGCCATCCTTGACCCGCTAACCAGTTTATACAATAAGCGTTATCTGCTGGACCACCTCGATCGGGAGCTGGCCCGCTCGTTGCGTTTCCACCGGCCTCTGTCGCTTCTGATGCTCGACATCGACAACTTCAAGGCGATCAACGACAGACTGGGCCACCTGGCTGGCGACCTGACGCTGCGCGACCTGGGAGGGTGCCTCAGGGCAGAGATCCGATGCGACGAGCTGCTGGCCCGCTTCGGAGGTGAAGAGTTCGCGGTGGTCCTCACCGAAACCAACCACGCGGAAGCGGCCTTGGTCGCCGAGAGAGTTCGCATGGCCGTGCTCAACCACGCGTTTTCGTTCGAAGGACGTCGCCACCAAGTCACAGTGAGTTTGGGCGTGGCCTCGACGTCAGGAGACGAGGCGATACTCCCCCAAGAGCTCATCCGCCAGGCCGACGAACGACTCTACAAGGCGAAGAGACAAGGGCGTAATTGCGTCGTCGCCTGCTGACGAAACTCCGCCTGGCCGGAGCCCTGCCGCAAGTGTGCAGCCAGTCCTCTTGCTTTCTTCTCCTCATTCTTCCCACCACGAGAGCAGTGTTTCCCGGCACTGTCCGGGACCATCGAGGCCGCGGCCTTGCTCAGGTCTTGCATGCGGCCATCGCTGGTTCCGTGTCCCTGTCCAAAAGACATCTCACGACGAAGTTGACGCGAGCCATCGACGTATCGAGTTCTCAACGTCTGTCCTGTCGATTCAGTTTCTTTCGCGACCAGCGGCCCATCCTGGCCTAGGGTTTTCAATGAAAGGCTGTGCCGAGCTCGTCGTTGACCGATGCGGGACCGACGATTTAAGGCACATTCCGCCTCACCTCTAGTCCTCGATTGGGCAGACCCGTCGTAAGGGACGCAAAGTCATGGGCCCACTGCGCTCACATCTCGCTGCGGGGGTCGCTAGGCTGCCGAAAGGACGGGCGGATTTTCCTTGGATCAAAGGGGATCGCCACCGATGAATTGGCTCGAACCGCTCAGACGGAAAGTCGGAGATAATCGCGCCGGCCGACCCAGAAGCCGTCATGCACGTCCCTGCCTGGAAGACCTGGAATCAAGAGTCGTCCTGTACACAGCGTCCGGCAATCTCTGGCTTTCACCTCAGCTCATCACGGTGAGCTTCGTGCCTGACGGTACCAACCTCAACGGCAAGTCCAGCAATCTCTTTTCAACATTCAACTCCAAGTTCGGGTCGGCCTCGACCTGGGAGAATGTGATCCTCGAGGCCGCCCAGCTCTGGGCGCAGCAGACCAACATCAACTTCTCTGTCGTCTCTGACAACGGGGCGGCCGAAGGCAGCGGCAGTTACCAACAAGGTGATCCCAACTTCGGCGACATCCGCATCGGCGGTTATGACTTCGGCAACAGCAGTACCCTGGCCGAGACCTATATGCCGCCGCCGATCAACAACTACTCGGCCGCCGGCGACATCATGATCAATACGGATCCTGGAGTGAGCTTCAAGATCAACGGCACCTACGACCTCGAAACCGTCATGGCCCACGAGCTCGGCCATGCCCTGGGCCTTTTGCACAGCTCGGTCAGCAACGCCGTTATGTATGCAGTTTACAACGGCATCAAGCAGAGTCTCACCAGCGACGACATTGCCGGCATCCAGAGTATTTACGGGGGGGCGCGGACGCCCGATCAATACGAGGGATCCTTGGGTGACGGATCATTTAGCACAACATATAATATTAATTCGCTGATCAACTCAACGGGCCTCACTGCACTGGTAACGGGTGCTGACATCACCACGACGAGCGATCAGGACTATTACGTTTTGACTGTCCCGTCGGGCACAAACGGCACGATGAAGGTCACGATGCAGAGCCAGGGCTTGAGCCTGCTCGAACCCCAGCTAACAATTTATAATTCGTCTCAGACCTCGGTGGGGTCGGTAAACGGCACCAAGTTTGGAGACACCGTCACCGTCACGGTCTCGGGTGTCTCCGCGGGCCAGAATTATTACATCAAAGCCTTCACGCCCCTTACTACCGCCAACGGCACCGGTGCCTACGCGCTTTCGATGACCTTTGGCGCCAATGCCGCACCCACCGTGCCGATACCCAATACAGAAAAAGCCAACGGCAGTCCGCTGAGCAGCGGCGGAGGCATCGCCAGCCGGGACGGCTCGGAGATTCTCGTTAACACGTACACCACGGGAATCCAGCAGACCGATCCCAATAGCCCGCACTCGGTGGGCATCGATTTGGCGGGCGATTCGGTGGTCACCTGGGAGAGCCAGGGTGAAGACGGCAGCGGCTGGGGAGTCTACGCCCAACGTTTCGACCCCAGTGGCAACAAGGTCGGCAGCGAATTTCGCGTCAACACGACCACCACCGGCGACCAGATGAACCCCACCGTGTCTATGAACGCGGGGGGAAGCTTCGTGATCACCTGGCAGAGCCAGGCCCAGGACGGCAGCGGCTGGGGCATCTACGCTCAACGCTACAATGCCAGTGGCAACAAGGTTGGGGGCGAGTTCCAGGTCAACACCACCACCGCTGGCGACCAGGAATACCCGAGCGTGGCCATGAACGCCCTCGGCGGTTTCGTGATCACCTGGCAAAGTAACGGTCAGGACGGCAACGGGTGGGGCATCTACGCACAGCGCTACGATTACAGCGGCAACAAGGTGGGGGGTGAGTTCCAGGTCAACACCACCACCGCCGGTGATCAAACCAATGCGTCCGTGGCCATGGGCGCCTTGGGGGCATTCGTTGTCACCTGGCAGAGTTACGGTCAGGACGGCAGTGGCTGGGGTATCTATGCCCAGCAGTATGACTACAACGGGAACAAGGTCGGCGGTGAATTCCGGGTCAACACCACCACCACCGGCGATCAGGAATATCCGAGCGTGGCCATCAACGCACTGGGGAACTACGTGATCACCTGGTCCAGTGATGGTCAGGACGGCAGTGGTTGGGGCATCTACGTCCAGCGTTACAACTCCAAGGGAGTGATGCAGGGCGGAGAAACCCTGGTCAACACCACCACCACGGGCGACCAAGAGTATTCAACGGTGGCAATGGACATCATGGGGGGGTTCGTAGTCACCTGGTCCAGCCTAGGTGAGGACGGCAATGGCTGGGGGGTCTATGCCCGCCAGTTCTCTCCCAGTGGCACTCCTGTGGATATCGAGGTCCCGGTTACGACCACCACGGCCTGCGACCAGATTTATTCCTCGGTGGCCATGAGCGCCACGGGGCAACTCCTGATCGATTGGTCCGGCAATGGAGTAGGCGACTCTTCCGGAGTCTTCATGCAGCGGTTCTCCCTAAGCACGATCTCTGACTCCGAGGCCAGCGACACGTTCCAGGGCGCACCGGGTCACCGAGGGCACCATGGCGTAAGCCATGCTGCAAGCGGACACGATAAAGGCGGACGGAGCAAAGCCGGTCCTCATGAAGGTAGCCATTCCCACGGCAGCTCGGTGATCGTCCGCCGCGCCCATGCTCCCTCGGTCCACCAGCCGGCCAAGAAAGCGGTGGCCAAGATCAAGGACAAAGTTGCTCATGCGGAGGGCCAGACTCCCCTCGAGTGGAGTGGCGTTGAAACCCGCTTCCAATTCCAGAGCCGGCACAGAGCACCAGTTCGCCATTAGAGGACCCACGTCGGGCAATTGTCGTGGTTCGATTGTTGAGATGGGTTTGCTCTTGCGATCCGGCGGCGACCAGGACCTCGCCGGTACTTTCCGGCATGGACCGCATTCACAAAGAATGAGATACGAATGAGTGTAGAACGTCTTGCGATTACTCCGATGGGCGAATTCGTCGAGCGCCGTCGCGTAGCACGCCGGTTGGTGACATACGGGAGAGCCCGGATCATTTGGCGGCAAGGACCGTCGGTGTACCGAAAGTCTCCCGCCTGGCTCATCGATATCAGCGAGAAGGGCGCGAGGGTCCTTTCCGGCCATGATCCGCGCTCGCAGGGATTCCTTTGGATCGGGCTGAACTCTCTGCCTATGGAGTGGGTTAAGGCGAACATCCGAGGCATGGGCTTGCAAGGGCTACGATGGGATTATCACCTTGAATTTTGCGAGACATGCGCTCCCGGGCTGATCGAGGGAGCAACCGCGGGACGCAGCAGTGAGATCTTCCTCTGCTGATGATCTTCCGTACCCAAGCGCAAGAACTTTCCGACGATTTTCTTAAAGCGCAGTCAACTGGATTTTGGTCACTCCGGGCTTCTCTCGCGCAGCCTCCCCCGAGCCCGGGGCTGTGGCCATTTCGTGAAAACAAGGGACTTGACCTTCGCCGCCGAGAACGACGAAAGACGACCTCACGACGCGAAGGTAATCCCGGGGCGGCAAGGTAATGACCTGGAGAGCGGAGAATTCCGGCTCCCGGGCGACCAACTGAGAGGGCGGCCACGTTCATGTCACCTCGCTCACGATTCTTGCTTGCTCCCCGCGTCCGTCCCAAGCGTCAAACCTTCCAGTTGCGGCTTGAGGGTCTCGAGACCAGGCAGTTGCTGGCCGTCTCACCACTGGCGATGGGGGCTACTCCGATCATGGAAGTGGAGCCCAACGATACACTGGACTTGGCCCAGTGCTTGGGCGACCTAAGCGGATCCTCGAGCGCGGACGTGCTGGGAACCATCGGCAACGGCCCGGCCGGGGCCGCGGACGTCGACTGGTATAGCTTCACTCTCGACCGAGCCGCCAGCGTTCACCTCGATTTCAATTCCCAATCGACAAGCCCCGACTTTCATGGCGTCTTGAGCCTGTACAATAGCGATCCCTATGATTTCCAGGACCCGTACGATCCCATAGGGCACCGTCTGATGGAGCAGGACGATGGCAGCAGCCACGACGGCCCGGCATCGATCGACCGGCTGCTCGGGCCGGGAACCTACGACGTGGCCGTCAGTGGAGCCGGCAACCTCGACTTCTACCCGTTTCTCGCCGGCAGTGGCTTCCCCGGCCAGACGGGCGACTACGAACTGGCCATATCCGCAACCGATCTTGCCCTGGACCCGGGAAGCGGCCCGACGGTGCTTGTCTCTGAACCTGCTGCCGGAGCCGTACTGAGTACGTCTCCGCTGGCCCTTCGTATTGACCTGAGCGGACCCGTCGATCCCTCGACGATCAATGCCGGAGACGATGTGCAGCTCATCTACAGCTCGGATCAAACCTTCCAGAATTGCCAGCAGGTTTCCCTCTCGTCGATCAACTTCGCTTCAGCGATCAACGAACTGCAACTGTTCCCCACGCGTGCCCTGGCACCGGGTTACTACCAGGTCATACTCGACGGCCAGACGGTCGAGGGTGCGATGTCCCTGGCCGACCCCTCAGGCATTCCTCTGGGAGCCGATGCAACTCACTCCACCGGTCAGGACTTCACGTTCACCTTCCAGATCGACGGCATCGAGGGGAACACAGGACCGAACCCCATCGCGGACGATACCCCAGCCGGAGCTCATGACCTGGGAGATGTCACCGATGCGGGCCGGATCCGAGCTCAGGGAACAATTGGGGCCGATCCCTTCTACGACCCTACGAGCACCAACCCCCAGCTCAACCCGGGCAACGACGTCAATATGTATCATTTCCGAATTCAGGGTCCGAGTCGCTTCGCTCTGATCTCAGAGGTTTTCGCGGGCCGAATCGGTTCTCCGTTGGACCCGGGAGAGAGTCTCTACCGGCTCGACGCGGACGGCCAGACGCTCGATTTCGTCGCGGGCAACAACAATTCGTACAACGACACCGTGGCGACCGACTGGTCGCAGCCGCTGGCTTTCGACTCGGTCTTAAGCGCAGGGCTCACTCAGGGAGATTATTACCTGGCCGTCTCCTCGAGTTTCAATACCCCATCACCAATGGAGAGCCAGCCCCTTGGTGCCCCGGGGCTGTTCAATCCGACCATCTCGCACAGCGGCACACTGGGCACGAGCACCGGCGACTACGTTTTAAGCCTCATGGTTGAACCAACGCCGAACCCGCCCCACGTCGTCGCATCGAGCCCTGCGGAGGGAGAGACGCTGAACCAGCCGCCCACGCAATTGATGGTCCAGTTCAATGAGCCTATGAACATAAACACGCTGGCCTTCCAGGCCTATCAGCAAGTGGGAGACGAAACCGTCAGCTCGGTTTACGTTGAGGGAAGCGATGGGACAAAATACTACCCTCGGCTCGAGTCGTTCGATACGGTGACGAACCGGGCCACGTTCCTTATGCTGGACGGTCTGGCCCCTGGAGATTACGCCCTCCACCTCTCCGGGGCTCAGGGACTCACCGACTTGGGCGGCAACCCGCTGGTTGGCAATACGCCCGGCGGCGATGAGGTCATCGATTTCAACGTTGCCGGTCCCGGCCGCGGCATCACCGGCGATTGCTCGAGCGGATTTGTCGTCGACGAGCCCGCGGGACAGCCAACGACGCAGAATCTCGGGGTCCTTTTCCCCCACGAATGGCAGGCCGGAATCACCGTGGTCCGCGACGCGACGGGAGGCAGCGACCAGACATCACCCAGGCTGGAGGATGTCTACGACTTCCAGGTGCTTCAGGATCAGACCTACACCTTTACCCTCCTGGGCGACTCTTTGCCTGACGGAATCCAGATCACCCTGACTGATGACGCAGGTAGCCCGGTCTCCACGAGCGGGATTGCTGGCGGCCAGCTCGTTCAGGTCGACCTCCAACCCGGAAGTTACGCGCTTCAGGTCGGCGGCTGGGACCCGAGCGTCGGTTCCACCGTCGCGTACAAATTGAAGCTGGCGATCGTCGGCGTCTTTGACAATCCGCCGCCGCTTTCGTGTGGGCCAGCGCCTAGCCTGGTGCTGCACTTCGATGCCGCCAGTCCGGTGGTGACTCCGACAAACCCGGTCGTATTTCCTGAGGGGCCCTCGCCCGTTCTCATTCTCGCCACGACCGATCAAAGCAGTGCATCAAACGGCTTATCCCAAAGCGTCGAAGGACCCCCAGCGAATCTGGTAGAGAAGCCGGCTCTGGACAGGACGCTGCAGCTCGACGAGGCTTTCGCAATCGCCCAAGGTCCCGGCTCGTTCTCAAGCCCTCTGGAGCTCGCGTCCCTGGGAATGGGTCCCCTGGGGGGGGCCGGCAGTTCCGGTGGTGCCGTCGGTGCCGAGTCGGCCCCTGCCCCTATCCAGCTTGCCCTCTCCAACTCTTCTGTGTCGGGTCGTGGGTTGCTAGCTCTCTTCGTCATGACCCATACGGGCACCATGGCCACGTCGGCCGGCTCAGACGCGAAGGTCGAAGACAACCTTACGGAAGAACCTTTAGCCAGCCAGGGCGACTTTGCCCTCACGGAGCCATACCAGACGCCCGGCGCTCTTCCGGATGTCTCTTCCGAAGATGTGCAGCTAACCGCCGCCGCACCAGGCAAAGGAAACTCGACATTCGACATCCGGACTGTGACGGAACTTCTTGGGCAGGCCCCACTCGTCGCCGGTCAGCAAGGCCAATCGTCGCCTGTTGGGGCAAGTTCAGGGCAGGTGGCACAGTGTGAGCCCCAGCGGCTTGCGGCGTTGCCAAACTCAGCTATGGAACTAGGCTGGAGTAGCGAGATGACGAAGGACGCGTGCGTCGTTCCCGAATGGGTCGGATGGGTCGCCGCGGCCGGAATTCTGAGTCTTGCATCCTGCCGCGCGTTACGGTGCTTCCGAGGCAAGTCGCTGTGGTCACGTCAGAGATGGCTTCCACCCATACATAAAAGACGGAACCAGCCAAACCGATTTGGCCCCCATGGTTCGGCGACCTCGACCGTCCGCAAGCCAGGAGTTGGTCCAACCGTCGAGCCAGGGTTGATGAACGTTTTTGGCCAGGCGTGAGTGAGGCCTCGAGAATTGCGATGGAGCACGGAAACTCACAGCCGGACGAAACCGAAGTTCAAAGGGCTCAACCGCGAGAAACCAGCTTCGCGCATCGCCGCAGCCTCAAGCGCAGCGCGATCTTCCAATTGCCGTCAAGCCGGGCAGCGAGTCTGCCAAAAGTGCTCTCGAAGATGTTCGAGTCCTGGCCCATGGATTTGGGAGACGATCCTGATGTGGCCAGCATGATCCTGGAAGACTTCCTCCAGCGGAGGAAGCGGGGAGCCGAGCCGAGCCTTGACGAGTATCTGGCCCGCTATCCCCAGCACGAGAAGTCGCTGGTGGCCATGTTCTCACTGCGATCGATGGTCGAGCCCGGCGCCGGTTCGAGCCAGATGCTCAAGCTCCCCGACGTCGACGATGAGATCTTCGGTTTTCGGCTGCGATATCCTCTCGGCCGCGGGGCGTTTGCCCGCGTCTTCCTCGCCGAGCAGGCCAATCTCGCCAGTCGACCCGTAGTGCTGAAGATTTCGGCCATCGAGGGAAACGAGCCCCAGACCTTAGCGCAGTTGCAGCACACGAGCATCGTGCCGATTTACTCGGTCCACGAGGACGCCCGCGCGGGCCTGCGCGCCGTCTGCATGCCCTTTTTCGGCGGCGCCAGTCTCACGAGCGTCCTTCAAGAACTCTGGAGCCGTGCCCCTCTTCCCCTGCACGGAAACGAGTTTCTCGAAGCCCTCCGGGTCGCCCAGGCGCCGGCCGCTCGAGCCAGCCAGGGACAGAACCCGACCGTGGATCCCTCGTCCGCTTTGCCTCCTTGTCTCTCTGCCGAGGGCCAGACGCCACTGGCTGTGCTCGGAAGTTTGAACTACTTTCAGACGGTCGCCTGGATCGCTGCCCAACTGGCTGACGGTCTTCAGCACGCCCATAACCGCGGAATCTTGCACCGCGACATCAAGCCGTCGAACATTCTGATCAGTTGCGAGGGACAACCGCTGCTCCTGGACTTCAACCTGGCGCAGATGCAGCAGTTCGATTCGGGACAGGCGTCGCTGGGTGGCACGATCGCCTACATGGCCCCCGAGCATCTTCGCGCCATGATCGCCCGCGGTCCCGCCCAGGACGTGGATCGGCGCTCGGACCTCTATTTCCTGGGCATAGTGCTCGGCGAGATGCTCGTCGGTGGCAGTCCCTTCGATCAGAGCGCCGGGTATTCGGTCGTTCCGCTCCAGATCGAGGCCATGGCCGTGGAGCGCAGTAAAGCCGCGCCCTCAGTTCGCCAGCTTCGCGTGGACGTTCCCTGGAATCTTGAGAGCATCGCCCGGAAATGTCTGGCTCCCGATCCGGCCAATCGCTATCAGGAAGCCGAGCAGCTTGCCGAAGACCTGCGACGGTATCTCGACGATCGGCCGCTTCTTTACGCTCCTGAGCTTAGCCGCTGCGAGCAGATTCGCAAGTATCTCCGCCGCCATCCCCGGATCGCGGCCGCCGGCCCTCTGGCGATCGTGGCAACGCTTTTCGTGCTCGTCTTGGGCACACTCTTAATGGGGACTGGGAAACACCTGGCCCAGGCGCGCAGCCGACTCTCCCTAACGGGTGCCAGAGAGCGGAAACAGACCCACGATGCTGGCATGCGGCGATCGCGCTGCCTGATCAACACGGTCATCGGCTTGGCCGACAACCTCAGCCAGGGGATCGATGAGTGCGAGAAAACTCTCGCCCTCTACGAAGTTCCAGGGAAACCCGGAGCGGAGCACCCGGATTTGGCATACCTGTCGATCCAGGAACGCCGGCAACTGGCTGAGGATCGGCGCGAGCTGCTGTTGCTTCTGGTGGGGGCTCGCGTTCGCCGCGCCCACGGCGATCGTGATGTCGTGCGCCGATCACTCGCGCTTGTGGAACGGGCAAACGCAATCTCTGACCTGCCCCCCTCGCGTGCCCTCTGTGAGGAGCGGGCTTACTTTCTCGGACTACTCGGCGAGCACGAAAAAGCCGAGGCCGCTCACCGGCATGCCTTGCACATGCCCGCACTGGACGCCCGCGACCACTATCTGCTGGCGACGGCACTGGCCAGGCAAGGGACGCCCGAGGCGATGACCCAGGCCATCGCGGAGCTCAATCTGGCGCTGAGGATCAATCCTCGCGACTACTGGTCTTCGGTCCAGCGGGGAATTTGCCAGCTCGAACTGGGGAACCTCGTGGCGGCGGCGGGGGATTTTGGGAATTGCATCGGACTTTGGCCTGAATTCCCCTGGGGCTATTTCAATCGTGGCTGCGCTCTGGACCGCGGTGGCAGGAAGGCCGAGGCGATCGTCGATTACTCCGAAGCCCTCCACCGTGACCCCGGCTTCGTTCCTGCCCACGTCAATCGCGGTCTCGCTCTCCTGGAGCTGAAGCGCCACGCGGCCGCGCTGGCCGACTTTGATAGTGCACGAGAACAAGGAAGCGACGAACCCAGCATCGAGGTGGGCCGAGCGATGGCTCTGGAAGGGCTGGGCCGCTCTCAAGAAGCCGATGAGTCATTCCAAGCGGCTATGGCCCAGGCGGACTCACTTTCGGCATCGGCCCGGCTTCGCCTGATCTGGACCTACGGTTTTGCCATCGCCGACCATCGACCCGCGAAAGCCCAGGAAATGTTCGAAGCCGTGCTTCGGCGAGACTCAAGACAGCCGCAGGCTCTTTATGGCCTCGCGATGCTGGCGATGAGTCAGGGCCGAAATGAAGCAGCACTCCGGTTGTTCGATCGCGCCCTCGAAGCCAATCCGGGCCTCGTCGAAGTTCGCCGCTATCGCGCCGTGCTGCGGGCGCGCACTGGCGACTGGGCTCGAGCTGGAGAGGATATCAACCGCTGCCTGGAGCGCGACTCGACCGATGGCTCAAACCTCTATGTCGCAGCCTGCGTCGCATCGCTGGCATCGCGCACTCTTTCCAGCGTGAAGGCAGCCGACCAGGCAATCGAGCTCTTGGAGAAGGCAGTTGCCCGCGGCGTCGATCCGGCGAAGGCGGCCACCGATCCCGATCTGGCCGCTCTCCAAGCTCACCCCAGATTCAGACGACTGCTGGCTGGCCGGTCATCTCGGCCGCCAGGCGCCTCGACGACGGTGCAGCCCAGGGAACACGCCCGCGATGGGAATGAGCGACCATGATCGGTAGGCAGGACGAGCAAGCCCGTGACCGCCTCGGTTCACTCGTCGATCCTGCGCCATGCGTAATATAGACCCCAATTCTCCCCCAGGACTTTCAAGGCCAGAGCCTGATCCGTCCTTTTTTCGCAACAGAAGTTGCTTGAATCATTCGCTAAAAAGGTTGCCGACCCTTCGCGGGATGCATTTGGAGTTGATCAAACAGTGGCCTAACCTTCTTGCATGGAGGCACGCCAAGCCCGTCCACCTTGCGGCCCAGCCACCTGGGCATGTTCACCGATTTGTCTTGGCGATATGGACGTCTTGGCTAGCGATTCGGTCGTCAAAATCATTCCCTCGCTGTCCGACAGCGCGCAGGCGGGCTCACCATGGTTGGATCACTACCGATGGAAGAGACACGAATTCGAATCGATGCACCGGTTCTGAAAAAAAACTCCGTTTCTCAAGACACAGCTCCTCGAACGTCCAGCCCAGTCGTCCCCTCGCCAAAGCCGAGAAGTCCGTGGGGCCGGCTCATTCGCTGGGGAATCGGAATTGCCTTGCTCACCGAGGCCGGATGGCTTGTGGCTCCCACAGTCTTGTTTCGAACCAGCCTCCGGGCGACGATCACTGCTCCCTTGGTTGCCATTCGCATGCCCCAGCAGGGCCAAGTTCAAGGGACACCGCCGCTCGTCGGTTCCGTGGTCGCAGACGGTCAGCAGCTCTTCGATGTTCAGACCGCCCCGTCCGACCACCGTCCGCTGGAACGAATCCGTGGAGAGATCGAATCGGTCCGCAAGAGCGCTGCTGCTCTGAAAGATCAGATTGCGGAACTGGAAACGCTGAAGGCGGAGCTGAGCAAGCACTTTAGTGACTACCAGAACGCCCGCATTGCCCAGGCAGAGAAACAAGCGGCAGAGCAGATGGCCCGAGTCAGCGCAGCAAGCTCGCGTCTGAAGACGGCGGAATTCGAGCATCGCATGTATCAACGTCTCTCGATCAGAGGGGCCTCGTCCGATGGCGAGCGGGCTCGTGCCGAGTATGCATTGGAGGAGGCCCGCAACGAGCTCGATGTTGTCCAGCAGGCTGCGTCTCGGCAGCAGCTTCAACTTGACGCCGCCCGTAGGGGGTTCTTCGTCGGTGAGGCAGATGGTGGCCAGGATCGGGTCGCGTCCAAGCAGAGATGCGACGAAATCGAGATCCAGCAGGCGGGGCTGCGATCGCGGCTCGGCGAACTGGACGGCCGGCTCTACGAGCTGAACGCTCGGCTGGCAAGCGAAGAGCAGTACCTGGCGGCCAGCACGGTTTCGGTCGTCGCGCCGATCGGCGGTGTGGTCTGGACCTCGACTATAGCCTCCGGTAGCGAGGCTGCCCCTGGGTCGACTGTCATGGAGCTCATCGATCCGGGTCAACTGTGCATCCAGGCCGTTTTCAGGGATGCCGACGCCGAGCGAGTGCGGGCCGGCCAGTCGGTCAAGGCACGCCTTCTTGGCTCTTCCCAGGTTCTCTCCGGGCAAGTCATCCGCGTGTCCGACCCAGGTATGATCGAGCAAGACATCGTGAATGTCGCTGCTCGATCGCCGGTGCATCCCAACACCTTCCTGGCCATCATCAGACTCAGTGAACAGCCCACGGGCGGCAACGCGGACAACAGGTACTTTATCGGCTCATCTGCAATTGTCTGGATGCCACGCTGACGATCACCGTATGACAGTGGAGTACATGGACGAGGGCTGCCGACAATGACACCGATCTTCGGGACCGAGTGGGCCGCCACCCTGGCCATGGCCGCTTTCTGCCTGACGATTCTCCCCTCGCTACCCCGCGAGAGAGCCTGGGCTCGTCTTCTGGCAATATCGGTCGGCCTATTCATGAGCGCTCGCTATCTGAACTGGCGGCTGGTGGAGACCGTGCTTCCGTCGAATCTGCTGACGGTGGGGGGCATGTGGGTCTGGACGGTTTTCCTCTTCGAGGTGGCCGCACTCGTGAACTCCGGCATCACGTATCTGATGCTAATGCGCACCAGCAACCACACCCCGGAGGCCGACATGCACGAGAGACGGCTGCGGCGGCTGCCGGCGTCGGCCCTGCCGCGAGTCGACGTATTCCTTTGCACGTACAACGAGGGGATCGAGGTGCTGGAAGGGCCGATCATCGCTGGCAAGGGCATGGACTACCCGAAGTTCACGCTCTGGGTTCTCGACGACGGGCGTCGGGGCTGGCTGAGGGACTTTTGCGAGGCCCAAGGCGTGCGATACATGACGCGCCCCGACAACCGGCACGCCAAGGCAGGCAACATCAACCACGCCCTGTCCAAGACCAACGCTGAGCTCTTTGCTGTCCTGGACGCCGACTTCGTGCCGCGCAAAGACTTCCTGATGCGGACGGTCGGCTTCTTCGATGATCCCACGATAGGCATCGTGCAGACCCCACACCACTTCGTCAATGTCGATACCTACCAGATGAATTTGGGCCTGGGAGAACAGATGCCCAATGAGCAGAGGCTCTTTTTCGACACCATCCAGCCGAGCCGAGATGCCTGGGATTGCGCCTTCTGCTGTGGTTCGGCCAGCGTCCAGCGACGATCCGCCCTGACGTCGATCGGCGGCGTTCCGACCGATTCAGTGACTGAGGATATACTTTCAACGCTCGTCCTGCTTCGAAGGGGATATGTGACCCGATTCCTCAACGAGCCGCTGGCGTTCGGTCTGTCGCCGGAGAGCGTCCGTGGGATGTACGTGCAGCGGCAACGATGGTGCCGCGGCGGCTTGCAAATCATGTTCCTACGCGACGGTGTCCTGGGTCCAGGACTCACCTGGATTCAGCGCTTGCTTTTCTTCCCGATCGACTGGCTGGTGCAGACACCCGTTCGGCTGTTCGCCGTACTGGTGCCGATCGTATTCCTATGGACGGGCCTGGCACCCCTGGAGCACGCTGAGCTGCCGGATCTCATCAGATATCAGCTTCCCATGCTCATCGCCCTCATGGGGCCGATGACATGGCTATCGGGTGGGAGTTATCTGCCAATGCTGTCGACCGGGTTCTCGTTACTGCTAAGCTTCCGTCTTGTGCCGACGATTGTATCGACGTTGATCAAACCCTTCGGTGAACCCTTCCGCGTAACGCCCAAAGGCAAGGGAGCCGGACAAGGGATCGACGGCTTCGCCAGGGGGAGTGCGCTGTCCCTCTTGCTCTTGACCATGCTGGGCCTGCTGATCAACGCCATCCCCGAGACGCAGGTGATCGCTAATGGGGAGCATCGTGCGGCGGCTTCCTTCTTCGCGATGCTCAATTCTGGGGCGCTAATACTGGCGATCTTGGCGAGTCGCGACCAAGAGCGACTGCGCACCGCGGAGCGATTCCAGGCCTCTGCGTCGGTGATCTGTGAAACCGATGACGGGACCATGGTTTCGGCAGACTTGCGTGATGTGTCGGTCACCGGAGCTGGAATCGAGTGGCCGGAAAACTATGCCATCCCGCGTAGGCTGAAGTTGAAACTGCCGAACGATCGCACGATCCAAGCCGAGGTGGTTCGAAGGAAGGGAAATAAATTGGGCCTACGGTTCGACCTGGCCAAGCCGAACGATCGCGATAGCATAATCCAGTGGGTCTACTCGATCGGCCATGGGGCGCTTCAGGCTCCTCTGTCCATGACGCATCTGACTCGCCGGCTGGCCGTGCGCTGTTTGAGGTGAACTCGGCAAGCGGAATAGCCGGGATCAATACCACAGCCGGCCCGATCACCAGTAGAGCCCCGCATCCAGGGCCGCGCGGACCGTGTCCAGGGGCCTGGGATGCTCGAGCCGGAAGCACTTGTCGGCTTGGCAGCCGGAGACGTGGAGTGACAGGTAAGCGCCCGCGACGGACGCGACCGAGAATTCGGTCTCGAGCCGCAGAAGTCCAGCGAGACCGGCCAAGAACAACAGTGGCCTCTTTGCGAGATCGGGCGCCGTGAGCACGACGCGCGGTCGTCCCGTCACCTCGCCCACGAGACGGGCCAGGTCCGGATAGCTCAGGTAAGGCCCGACGACGGCGTAACGTCCTCCCGGCTGGCCGGAGGTGAGGGCGCGGCGATGAGCAAGGGCTAGGACGTTCGCGTCGACGATCGGGATCCCGCCCCGGGGTAGCACCGCGACGCTCGCGCGAGCCAGAATGCGGAGGAGCCGGGTGGACGTCGGCTTGGGATCGCGCGGACCGAGGACCATGCCAGGGCACAAGACGACCGTCTCGAATCGCTCGTCGCTCGCCTGGCGGACAATATCCTCCGCCTGCCTCTTTGTGCGAGAGTACGGCGAATCGACGCATTCAAGGTTCCAGGGGGTCGCTTCATCAGCCGGGTGAGCGACGGACCCAGCAGCCATCGTGTGGAGCGTTGAGGTGTATACGAACCGACTGACGCCCGCACGATGCGCGTCTTCGAGAAGCTCTCGGGTCGCGACCACATTGACCTCATGGCTGAGCCCACGACGGTCGCTCCCCAGACTGACCCAGCCGGCGGCATGAACCACGCCGCGCATTCCTTCGACGGCGCGCGTCCGGACGGACGGATCACGGATGTCGCCGATGGCCCAATCGATGGCCGGATCGTCCCCGTGGTGCTCCGGCCGGCTTCTTACCAGACCACGGACCGCGTGGCCAGCATAGGCCAGGTGCCGCGCGATGTGTCCGCCGACGAAGCCGCCAGCCCCCGTGACGAGGACGGGCCAAGCTGAAGGCTCGGGATCGGGCCGGGACTCAGATTTGTGGTTCAATGGGGCGTCGTCCGCGGAATGGTTGGATCCGGCTGCCAGAGGTAGAGGAAGGTCGGCAGCCTGGTCCGGTCGAGGCCAGGATAGCTGAGGGGTATCGCCTCGCTCAACCGCGGCGAGCTGGGGCTGATCGCGTAGAGCGAACGGGTCGGCGTCCCGGCTCGATGGTAAAGCACGACTTCAGCGTCCCTCACCCCGGCTAGTCCTTCCGCCTCGACGAGTGCGTCATGCAGGTATCCCAGGCGATCGACCAAGTGCAGCCCGAGGGCCCGGGGGGCGGCGACGATTCGGCCGTCGGCGATCGCGCGACGGTCGGCCTGCGTCATCGTCGGCCGACGTCGTGCGACTCGATCCAGGAACCTCTGGTGGAATTCTCCGGCCATCTCCTGCAGGAGTGTCCGAGTCTCGGGCTCGAGCGGCCTGGTGACGCTTCCCATGTCGATCCGCGAACCCGCCTTAACTGAGTCCGAAACCACGTTGAGCTGGGCCATCGCGTCCTGGAGGTTGACGTGGTTGAAGATCGCGCCGATCCCTCCGGTGATCGCCGTTGGCTGGGCCACCACCCGGTCAGCCCCGATCGCCAGGTAATACGCCCCGGACGTGGCGACATCCATCAAGCAGGCAACAACGGGCTTGCTGGTGCAGGCCTTGAATCGGTCCAGCTCGTCGGCCATGATGTCGCACGCCGTGACCCCGCCCCCGGGGCTGTGAATCCTCAGGACAAGGGCGACGACCTGGCCATCGGCCGAGGCTGCCATCAGCTTTTCGCGGAAGACGGACACCGGGTTCTCACAGGGGCCGAGCATTTCTTCGGTGTTTTGATTCAAGAGGAGCCCGTCAATATCGATGAGCGCCAGCCTCGGTGCGGGACTTGCAAGTTGTGAGGGCTGGATCAAAGACGCAACCATCGGACCGGGGTCGACCGCGGCTGGAAGTTTGATCGCCACCTCGCCCCGCACGTCAGCTTGGGCTGCCACCTGCGCTGTCCCCTGAAACTGAGCCTGTACCGGAATCGGGTGGTGGCAACCACTCGCCAAAGCCGCCGTGGCGAGCATTGCGATGGTAAAGATACGGAGACGTCGGCAGCAATCATCCATGCCTTACTGGTCCCGATGCAAGGACGGAGCCGCCCGCGAACAAGATCCTCCCCGGCTCCTTTATCGGCTGAAACGCTGCCGGACTTGCCGGAACTCTCGCGATAGCTGCTACAATCCGACCATGAACATTCTCCCGTTTCTTCTCCTGCCTTGCCTCACGTTGCTCGCCGTCGAACCGGAATCCGACCACGGGAAAAACCCGGTATTCACAGCGATCCTCAAGGAGGGGTTCGAGCTTGGCGGAATAAACGTTCGGTTGCCCGCCCCCCTGCTGAAGGATGGTCAGGAAACTGATGCACAGCAAACCGCTTTGCTCGGGGTTGCCGGGTCCGAACAGGCCATGTCCGACCTGCTCCGCGACTCGGTGACGGCTCCGTTTATCCTGAAGGTGCACGACGCGAAGGCGGATGACGGCACCGTACGGCTGGTCGATCTCTGGTTCGTCGTCCGCGGGGACCTTGATAAACTGGACCCGATGGAGATTGCAAAGCAGGCCAGCGGCCGGGGGACGAGTGCCGGGAACATGCAGTTCGAGGACCGGTTGCTGACCCCCGATGAGCTTGCACCCCTGGGTAGGTCGTCGCTCGCCGGGCGCGAGCTCTCACGCTGGTTCGTGCACACGGATGGTCGGCTGCTCGACCGGATCGAAGTTGCAGCGACCGCGGAGGTTGTGGCCTCACGGACGGCGGAGTCGTTGGTGATCGCATCCCGCACTGATCGGGCCTTTGACGCCGCGGGAGCACTCGCCAATCGCTACAGGGAGCTGCGTCAGGGCAGTGCTGACTCGGATCGGGTTTATCCAGGGGGCGTTAGCTACGTCAGGATCGGCCGGCTCAAGCGGCCGGAAGGAGCGCTGCTCGTGGAAATGCACGCGGCCTTCAGCGAGCCCCAAGCCTGGTTCCAGGGCGCCCCGATCCTGAGGTCCAAGTTTGCTCCGATTGCCCAAGACCAGATCCGGCGGCTGCGGCGCGAACTTCAGAAGGAGCATACAAAACAGGCCCGCTGACCTGTGGTCCGTCCGATGTTGCCAGGCGGAGTGCCCGCTCGAGGCGAACGGGCTCGATAGGATTCCGGAGAGCCGTGGCAAGATATCGAGCCAGGTCGCGGGTAAGGCCCCGGGCTCGCCCCGGCGGGAGTTCCGTCATGGCGAACGACCAGGACACCGGAACGGTTCTGAGCAGCCGCTTCGCTTCGACATCGAGTGGACAGTCATAGACAAGGCTTGGCGGCAACTCGACCACCTGCAGCGGCGCAGGCGGGTTTGAGAGCGTCGTGTCGAGAGCCCAGACGAGGGTCTTCAAATCGCCATTTTCTTGATCGATCAGGAACGCATAAAACATTTCGACATTGTGATGCTCATCACCCACTGCCAGCGCGGCCGGAGCGCGGTAGAGAGCGAAGGTCGAAGTGGAGGCCGTGATCCTTCCCCTTCTCAACTCACCTTCCGCGGCATCCAAGACCATTCGGTCCATCATGCTCAGGTCGACCCCTACCCTCGCGTCCCAACTCGGTTCGACAACAACATCACGCCCCTGACGATTGGGTGCACACAGGCCCACGCCGATTCTCCGAAGCACATACCGCTGCGGCTCTTGCGGCAAAGATTTCACGTCGGCCAGGATCACCGTACGGAACAGGGCTGCCGTCCGTAAGGCTGTGTCCGGCAAGGTGTTCAAATCGCCGGAGCTGAGCCGAGGCAAAGACTTGATGACCAGGTGACTCCACTGCTTGGGAGGTTTCCTGCCCACAAACGTGCCGGGCTTGATGTGTACGACCGTAGGCCGACTTGAACTGAGCTCAACTTTCGGAAAGGCATCTTCCCTTGCCTGGATCGCTCCGTCGAGTAGGAACCAGAGAAGCAACACCGCACTCGAGATGATCCCGCGACGCATGCTGACACTCCCTGTCCTGAACGATCCGCCCGTCGTCGCCGTCGTGGCTGGCGCGCGTGCCAAGCATGTGCCTGCCCGTAATTTATGTCGTAGGCTCGAAAATTGCAGTAATGGCAACCACGTCAACGTAACCCATATCATCGGCGCGATTCACCCGATCCCACCGATGCCTCGGCCGGCACCCACATGGCTCGATATCGCCAATCCTATCACAATTCCTGCAGCCGGAAAGATCGGAAACCTTCTCAACGACAGGGTAACAAAGAGGAAGTATAATGCCCCCGTCTTTTCTAGTACGCTCAAAGCCCCCAGATTTGCCAAGTGATATAGTCCAGTAATGAGTCGATTCTTGCGAGCCGAGACAATGCAGTCGAACAAGCATCGCATCCTGGCGATGGCTCCTCAGGGCCGAGATAGCTTATCGCTCGTCGTCGCCTGCTGGCGCGCGGGTGCCCTGGGTATTGTCGACGGAATGCAGGCCGGTCTCACGGCAGGGATGATCCGGAAGTTGGACCGTTTCGGGGTCGGTTCGTATGCCATCCGGCTCCGAGCGGACCAGATCGGAGTCGAGGCGTTCACGGAACCAGGACAGCTCCCCGACGTGATCGTCTGTGCGGTCCCCTGGAACGTCGATGCTCTAGCAAGGGCGTGCGATCGTCTTCACGCGCTGGGGCGGACCGTGGTCTGCGAGGTCTTGTCCGTGGAAGAAGCAGATGCTGCCCTCGCCTCGGGCGTGGATGGCCTGGTTGCGGTAGGGAATGAAGCAGGCGGCTGGGTCGGTGAGGACACGACGTTCATCCTGCTCCAAAACGTTCTGGCTCTTACAGATCGGCCGGTGTGGGCGCGTGGAGGAATCGGCCCGCGGTCGGCTGCCGGCTGCCTGGCCGCTGGCGCTGCCGGGGTGGTTCTTGATGGGGCTCTTCTGCTTGCCCGGGAGTCCGAATTTCCTGATGAGGCCCGCCGGCGGTTGAAGGCGTGGGACGGCAGCGAGCCGTTCTTGATCCGTTCCGGCGACGGAGCGTCTGTCCGCGTTTATGCTCCGCGTACGTCAGCGGCCTTGGCGCGACTCACGAAGGCCGCTGGGGCCGGCGGGAATGCGTTCCGCGAGGCTGCCCTAATGGAGGTCGGCTGGGGGCCGAACCAGGTATGGCCCGCCGGCCAGGACGCCGCGTTGGCGGCGGATCTTGCCGGCCGGCACGTCACTGTCGGCGGGATCGTGCAGGCGGTCTCCCGGGCCATGGACCTCGGCCTCACGGCGGCGACCCAGCAGAAGCCGCTGGCCGCGGACGCCCCATTGGCCCGGTTGCATCGCTGCCGGTTCCCGATACTCCAGGGACCCATGACCCGGGTCAGCGATCTAGCCCCTTTCGCCGAGGCGATCGCGCGCGAGGGAGGCCTTCCTTTTGTGGCCTTGGCGCTACTCCGACGACCCCAGGTCGAGCGTCTCCTCGAAGAGACGGCCAGGCTGCTTGATGGGCGGTCCTGGGGGGTAGGACTACTGGGATTTGTCCCTCCCGACCTGCGCCAGGAGCAAGTTGCCGCGGTTCATGCGGCCCGGCCTCCCTTCGCCCTGATCGCGGGAGGGCGTCCGGATCAGGCCGCTCAGCTTGAAAGCGCCGGGATCGCCACGTATCTGCATGTCCCTTCGCCGGGTCTGCTCGACCAGTTCCTCCGCGCTGGGGCTCGTCGGTTCGTGCTCGAGGGAGGTGAGTGCGGTGGGCACGTGGGCCCTCGATCCAGCTTCATCCTCTGGGAACAGGCTTGCAACGTCCTGGAGCAGGCGATCGAGACGGGTACGCCGCCTGTGTCCCTGAGCGTCGTGTTCGCAGGAGGGATACATGACGCCCGCTCGGCAGCCACGGCGGCAGCGCTCACGGGCGACCTCGCCGGCCGTGGGGTGAACTTCGGCGTCCTGATGGGCACCGCCTACCTCTTCACCCGGGAGGCCGTGGCCACCGGTGCGATCGTTCCGAGGTTCCAGGAAGAGGCCCTGCGATGCCGCAGGACTGTCTTGCTGGAGACAGGGCCAGGGCATTTCGTCCGCGTGAGCCCAACGCCTTACGTCGATCGATTCGAAGCGGAGCGGCAAACGCTGCTCTCGCAGGGGAAGTCCCACGACGAGATCCGCGAGACGCTCGAGCGGTTGAATGCCGGCCGCTTGCGGTTGGCCGCCAAGGGGGTTGACCGGGGTCACGGCGAGGGCGCCCCCCTCGTCGCCGTGTCCGAGGAAAGCCAGGTCGCAAATGGGCTCTACATGTTGGGCCAGTTAGCGGCGTTGCGCGATCGTGTGGTGACTATCAAAGAGCTGCATCATGAGGTCACCGCGGGCGCCACCGCACTCATCGAGCAGTCTGCGCGGCCCTTGAGGGAGGAGGCCGGAGAAAGCCGGCAACCGGTCGCCATCGCCATCGTGGGGATGGCCGCTATTTTTCCCGGGGCCGAGGATGTGGAGACGTTCTGGCGGAACTCGCTCCGGGGCGTCGATTCGATCACCGAAGTTCCAGCCGACCGCTGGGACTGGCGGACCTATTACGATCCCGACCCGAAGGCCCCCGACAAGATCTACTCCAAGTGGGGCGGCTTCCTGCCCGAAGTCCCCTTCGACCCGCTGCGTTACGGCATGCCGCCGTCGAGCCTGCCCTCGATCGAGCCCGCCCAGTTGCTGGCCCTGGAGGTGGCTCGGACGGCTCTGGAAGACGCCGGATACGCCCAACGCCCCTTCCCCAGGGAACGGACGGCCGTGGTTTTGGGCATGGGCGGCGGAGCGGCCCAGGTCGCCATGGGCTACGCCTTCCGCTCGTACCTGCCGATGCTCGACTCGGTCTCGCCTGGGGCCGGCACCGCTGCGATGGAAGCCTGTAGCGGGCTCTTGCCCGAGTGGACCGAAGACTCCTTTCCCGGCTTTCTCCTTAACGTGACCGCCGGACGCATCGCCAACCGGCTCGACCTGAGAGGCGCCAATTACGCGGTGGACGCGGCATGCGGATCATCGCTCGCGGCGCTGGGCCTGGCCGTCCGCGAGTTGACAACCGGCGCGGCCGATATGGTTGTCTTGGGGGGCGTGGATACCGTCCAGAACCCGTTTACTTACCTTGCCTTCAGCAAGACCCAGGCGTTCTCGCCGCGGGGACGGTGCCGCCCCTTCGACGCCGGGGCCGACGGGATCGTGATCAGCGAGGGCGTGGCCGTGGTGATCCTCAAGCGGCTGGCCGACGCCCAGCGCGACGGAGATCGCATCTACGCCGTCGTCCAGGGAGTGGGGGCTTCCAGCGACGGCCGCTGCCGAGGATTGACCGCACCGAGCTTCGAGGGCCAGGTCAGGGCGCTGCAGCGCGCGTATACCCAGGCCGGCATCGACCCGAGGACAGTCGGCTATATCGAAGCCCATGGAACGGGCACGGCCGTCGGAGACGTCGTCGAAATCGAGGCCCTCACCCAGCTCTTCCAGCGGGCCGGTGCGGGGACGGGACGCTGCGTGGTCGGCTCGGTCAAGTCCCAGATCGGTCACACCAAGTGCGCCGCAGGACTCGCGGGCCTGATCCACGCCTCGCTCGCCCTCCACCATCGCGTCTTGCCGCCGACCATCGGCATCGAGATGCCGAACCTGAATCTCGACCTCCAGAGCGGACCGTTCCGGCTCAACACCGAGGCCCGGCCGTGGCTTCACGCGGAATCGATCGACCACCCCCGCCGGGCAGGGGTGAGCGCCTTCGGCTTCGGCGGCACGAATTTCCACGTCGTGCTCGATGCTTACCAGAGCGATCCGGTCGGGAGACCGGGATCGGCGATCCGGGATTGGCCGGCCGAACTGCTCGCCTGGAGTGCCCCCGACCCATCCGCCTTGCTTCTGGGGCTGAGGCGGCTCGTCGAGCAGCTCGACAAGGGTGTACGAGTCCCTCTGAGAGATCTGGCCTGCGCCTTGGCGACCGAGTTTCGACGTACCGGATTGGGAACGACCCTGGCCATCGTTGCCACCTCACTCGACGACCTGTCCGCCAAGCTGGAAACCGCCCTCGAGCACATCGCAGCCGGCAGGACAGGGCTGGTCGATCCAGGTGGCGTCTTCTACGCGGAACGGCCGGCCTTCCACCGCTCGAAAGTCGCGTTCTTGTTTCCAGGCCAGGGTTCTCAATCGGTCGGGATGCTGGGAGAGCTGGCTGTCTTCTTCGCCGACATACGGGACGCCTACGAGCAGTTCGATGAGGCGCTGCTGGCCTGCGGTGCAAAGCCGGTTGGCCTGAATGTCTTCCCTCCACCAGCCTTCGACGACCAGACGCGACGCCTCCAGGCGGAGGCGCTGCAGGCGACCGAGGTCGCCCAGCCGGCGATCGGAGCGGCGAGCGTCGGACTCTCGCGTCTCCTCTCGCGGCTGGGACTGATGCCGGAGATGGTCGCCGGACACAGTTACGGCGAGCTGGTCGCGCTCTACGAGGCCGGCGCCCTGGATATCGCGGGTCTGGCCGAGATTTCCGAGATCCGGGGCCGGCTGTTGCGCGACGCGGCAGGAGAGCGGCCCGGCGCGATGGTGGCGCTCTTGGCCGGACCCGAGATCACGGCCGAGCTGATTGCCGGGGAGCCCGGGGTCCTGGCCGTCAATCTCAACGGCCCGGGGCAGAGCGTCATCGCGGGCGAGCGTGAGGCGGTGGACTCGGTCCTCGAGCGGGCGCGAAGGAAGGACATCCGCGGACGCCTCTTGCCCGTGGCGTGCGCGTTCCACACGCCCCTGATGGCGCCGGCCTGCGAGCCGCTTGCCCGGATGGCCGCGGACCGGCTGATCAAGGCGCCCGATCGCCCCGTTTTCTCGAACCTCGATGCGGCGGCGCATCCGGCGGACGCAGCGGCCATCGCCCGGCGCCTGGGGGAACACGTCACGAGCCCCGTCCGGTTCGCCGACATGATCGCGGCCATGCATGACCAGGGTGCAAGGGTCTTCGTGGAGGTCGGGCCAGGCGGAGTGCTCACCTCGCTTGTGGACTCTATCCTCGGCAGCCGGCCGCACCTTGCCGTGGCCTGCGACACGGCTGGGCGTCCCGGGCTTTTTGGTCTGCTGTCGACGTTGGCCCAGCTCTTGGTGGCAGGCCTGCCCTTACAACTCATTGAGCTTACGCGAGGACGGTCTAACGTCTTGCTCGATCTTGCGGCCCTGTCGGACGGAAAGAATTCGACTCGCTTTGCTCCCTCCACATGGATGGTCAATGGCAGTCGCAGCCGACCCTTGGCCTCTCCGGAGCCCCGAAGGTTGGGACAGGACGCTCCACTATCGACCTCCGAGATCCCGCCCGATCGCCTGACGTTCGACCTCAGACGCGGAACCCTCATGAAAGAGCTGAAACCCCCCTCTGCTGATCACCCAAGCAACGGCAAGCCGCGGTCTGTTACGGCATCGACGCGGGTCCTCCCGCCCGCTTGTTCATCAGCGGGCTCCGAGCGAGTCCTGGCGGCGTTCCAGGAGACGATGCGGACATTCCTAGAGGTCCAAAGAGCCACGATGCTCGCCTATCTCTCCAACAGGCCTTCGGAGCCTCACAGCGAACGTTCTGAGCGGACGGAGCCGACAACGGCTGCCCTATCCCGGTCACTTGAAACGGCGCCCGTTTCAGAGCCGGCTCCCGCTTCTGCTCGAGAACCGGCATCTTCCACGTCCGCTCCGATATTCGGTGCCAGACCGACTGCCTCGGCGCGGCCGTCCCGAGAAATCATCGCAGCAGAATTGCTTCGGATCGTCCGCGACCGCACCGGTTATCCCCTTGAAGTCCTCAAGCTCGAGCTCGATATCGAGGCCGATCTTGGCATCGATTCGATCAAGCGCGTGGAGATCCTCGGCAAGCTCCGCGACACACTTCCCGGGCTGGGCGAAGCCTCTCAATCGGATGCGATGGAGACACTCGCTCGCGCCAAGACCCTGGGGGCCATCGTCGACCGCGTCGAGCGGATCGTCAGCAAGCCTCTCAGCGAGACCGCTCTATCGCCCCCGCCGGCTGTGAATCAGGACACCTCGCACGCCGCCGAGGCTGGTAGGCCTTCGGGCATGCTGCGGCGAATGCTCTTGGAGGTAGTGGACGCCCCGCCCCAGGCTGAGATTGCAAACCTGATGCCCGGGGGCACTATCTTGGTGACCGATGATGGACGCGGGATCGCGTCCATCATCGTGCAGGCTCTCAGCGCAAAAGGCTTTTCGGCGCATCTGATCGGTGGCCCGGATTCGGGGATGGATTGGTCCTCGCCCGCGGCGATCGAGCACGAACTGAGCCAGGCGAGAGCTCAGGGGCCGATCACCGGCCTGATCCACGCTCTCCCGCTCCGGACCGTCCGCGACCCGGGGCTCGATCCGGGCTCCTGGGGCGATCGCATCGCACAGGAGGTTCGTGGGCTCTTCCTCCTGGCCAAGGGTCTGGTTACCGACCTCGAAGCCGCCGCCAGATGCGGAGGAGCCTGCCTGATCTGCGCGACAGCCATGGGAGGTGCCTTCGCGAGTGTCGGCAAGCCTCCGGCGGGCATCTTCGCCGGACATGGAGCTATTGCGGGAATCGTCAAGACGCTGGCCCGGGAGTGGCCGACTGTCCGCACCCGCGTGATCGACTTAGACGGCGGCGTGGGTCCACGTCACGCGGCGCGATATCTTCTTTCCGAGGCCTTCCTCGAGGATGATTGGACGGAAGTCGGCTATCGCGACGGACGGCGCATTCGCTTACGCGCGAACTCCGCCCCGCTCCCGAAAGAGGACGGGGGGTTTACTCTGGGACCCGATGATCCGGTGGTGATCACCGGCGGTGCCCGCGGAATCACCGCGCTGGTCGCCATCGAAATGGCACGGCGGTGGCAGCCGACGCTGCTCTTGATCGGAACGACGCCCCCCGCGCCCTCTACCGATCAAGGCTGGCTGGACGGCGTGAGCTCGGCCTCCGAGCTCAAATTACAGCTCTACAAGCGGCTCAGCCGCCTGGGCCATACGGTCTCTCCCTCCGAGCTTGAGCGCGCCTATCAGTCCGTGCGACGGTCACGCGAGGTAAGCGGCAGCCTGGATCAAATGCGTGCGACGGGCGCCCGGGTCGAGTATGCACAGGCCGACGTTCGCGACCCGGCCAGCCTCGCCCGCGTGCTCGACCGGTGGCGGCGACGCTTTGGGGAACCTGTGGGCTTAATCCACGGCGCCGGGCTCATCAAGGACAAGTTGATCCGCGACAAATCCCTTGACGCATTCGACCGCGTTCTCGGCACCAAGCTCGATGGGGCCCTCAACCTGGTGCACTGCCTCAGGCCCGAGCACCTCCGGTTCGCCGTCTTTTTCTCGTCCATCGCGGGACGGTTCGGCAACGCCGGCCAGTCCGATTATGCTGCGGCTAATGAAGCCATGAACAAATTGGCGATCCAGATCGATCGCCGATGGCCGGGGCGGGTGGTGGCTCCTATCTGGGGCCCCTGGTCCGGGATCGGTATGGTTTCCGACCTCGAGCGACACTTAGGCGCCCGGGGTTTGGGCACGATTGCACCCGAAGCCGGCGTTGCCGCCCTCATGGACGAACTCACGCGAGGACGAAAGGGCGAGGTCGAGGTTGTGCTCGCCGGAGACCTGGGCACGCTCGATGCCCCGCTGGAATGCGTCCGCCCGCGTGAGGAGGTCTCGCGATGAGCCGCGGAATCGCCCGCGACATTGCGATTGTGGGGTTGGGCTGTCGCTTCCCCGGCGCCGACGATCTGTACGCGTTCTGGGCCAACATTTTGGCCAACCGGGATATGACGCGCGAAGTCCCCGCCGACCGCTGGCCTCTGGCGATCTTCCACGATCCGGATTCGGACGCCAACGACCGCGTCAGTTGCCGCCGTGGGGGCTACCTCGATTCACCGATCGCCTTCGACCCGTCCCAGCACGGGATCATGCCCTTGGCTGTGGCGGGAGGCGAGCCCGAGCAGTTCCTGGTCCTCGACGCGGCCCAAGCAGCCCTGGCCGACGCGGCCATCGATCCCAACGATCTTGGCCGCCTCCGCGTCGACGTCGTCGTCGGGCGGGGCAATTATTTCAACCGCGGGAATCTGACACGGCTCCAGCATGGACGGATCGTTGCCCAGACGGTCGCCCTGCTGACCGCACTCCACCCGGAGTGGACCGAAGAGGATCTCGATCTGCTCCGTCGGGATCTCAAGTCAAGCTTGCCTCCTTTCGAGGCGGCGACGATCCCGGGCCAGCTTACCAACGCCACCGCAGGGCGGCTGTCGGACCGGTTGAACCTGACAGGGGCCAGCTTCGTCGTGGACGCCGCGAGCGCTTCGTCGCTGGTTGCGCTTGATCTCGGCCGCCATGCATTGCTTGAACGACGCGCCGACCTCGTCCTGGCGGGCGGGGTGTACCTGGAAGCGGATGTCGATTTCCCTCTGGTATTCCAGCAACTGCGCGCGCTGTCAGCCTCAGGCGAGGCCCGCCCGTTCTGTCGCGACGCCGACGGATTGATTCCGGGTGAGGGAGTCGGGGTCGTGATCCTCAAGCGGCTTCGCGACGCGGAGCTTGCGGGCGATCGAGTCTACGCCGTCCTCAAGGGTCTCGGGCTGGCCAGCGATGGCCGCGGGGGCGGCTTGGCCGCGCCCAGCGCCAGAGGGCATGCCCGGGCCATGCGTCGGGCCTACCGCGAGGCGGGTATCGATCCGGCAACCGTCGCACTCATCGAAGGCCACGGACTGGGAGTCCCGGCCGCTGACCGTGCGGAGCTGCGCGCCTTGCGCGCCGTCTTCCCACCCGGAAGTCGTGGCACGCGGACGCTCGGTGCCGTCTCGTCACAGATTGGCCACGCCATGCCTGCCGCCGGCATGGCTGGGCTGATCAAGACGGCGCTTGCGCTACACCACCGGGTCTTGCCGCCGACCCGGCATGCCGAGAAGCCCAGTCCGCTGCTCTCGGGCTCCGGGCTGGAGTTGATCGGCTCGCCGCGCCCCTGGATTCACGGCAACGTCGCGACGCCCAGGCGCGCGGGGTTAAGTGCCTTCGGATTTGCCGGAATCAACGCCCACGCGGTGCTTGAAGAGCATACCGCTTCGGCTGACGGGATCACGCGCGGAGCCATGCCGGACTGGGACAGTGAAGCCTTCCTCTTGGCCGCCGCGGACCGCCACGGACTCGCCGGCCGCGTGCAGCAACTCCGCGACCAAGTAACGAGAGGATGCCACAGGTCGCTCAAGAACCTCGCCTATACGCTGAACACCGGGGATGTTAGGCCGGAGGGAAAGGCACGGCTGGGGCTCGTGGCGAGCTCTCTGGAGGAGCTGGCCCGGCTTCTCGATGCCATCGAGCCGCGGCTGCGAGCCGCAACTTGTCAGCCGATCCGCGACTCCCGCGGCATTTACTATCGCGATGAGCCACTGCCGGCGAAGGGTTGCCTGGCATTCCTCTTCCCTGGCGAGGGTTCGCAGTATCCGGGGATGCTCGCTGACCTTTGTCCGCACTTTCCCGAGCTTCGCGCGGTGCTCGATACCGCGGATCGGATCGCGCTGGAGTCAGGCGAGGAAGTACCCCCGAGCCGGCATCTCTTCGGCTCCCCGGGGATCGACCCGGAGGCGCTCTGGGCGACCGACACCGCCGTCACCGCCGTGCTGTCCTCACAATGGGCCATGTTCCAGGTGCTATCCCAGCTGGGACTGGAGCCGGACGCGGTCGCCGGCCACAGCAGCGGCGAGCTCCCGGCGCTGGCGGCCGCCGGAGCAATCCGGACCGAGAGAGCCCTCGAGCGGCAGCTCGTAGAGCTCGCCGCCGTCTTCCGCCGGCTCGAATCGAGCGGGGCTATCCCTGCCGCCCGACTGATCGCAGCGGGGACCGACCGTACGCGGGCTCTGGCGGCGTGTCGCCAAGCCGGTGGTTCGGTGTCGGTCGCCATCGACAACTGCCCCCACCAGGTTGTGCTTGCCGGGCCGTCGGACGAGGTCGACCTGATTGTCGCGCAGCTCCGCTCCGAGGGAATTCTCTGTGAGGATCTTCCCTTTGCACGCGCCTACCATACACCGAGCTTCGCCGCCGTTCTGGAGCCTCTGGACGCATTCTACGCGAGCCTAGAGCTCCATCCGGCCCGAATCCCCATCTACTCTTGCTCGACAGCCGCTCGCATGCCCGAATCACCCGCTGAGATTCGTCGCCTGGCGGTCGGCCAGTGGACCAGGCCGGTAGTGTTTCGTGACACCATCGAGGCAATGCATCGCGACGGGCTGCGTGTCTTCGTCGACGTCGGAGCTCGGGGCAACCTCTGTGGGTACGTCGAGGATATCCTCCGCGGTCGGCCCGCATTTGCGGTGGCCGCCAACCTTCCGAGGCGGTCGGGAACCACCCAGCTCAACCATCTGGTGGCCTCGCTGTTCGCCCTGGGGCTCCCAATCGATGCCTCCTATCTCTACGTTCGCCGCCGTCCCCATCGTCTGGACTTAGACGCACTGGCCGAGCCGGCAAGACCGACGCTCCGGATCGAAACCGGGTTCCCCGAAATGAGACTCTCCGAGGATGTGATCGGCCGGCTCATTCAGCGGAGCACAAGTGGGAATGATACGGGGCTAAACGGCACCGCGGTCTCCACGATTTCAACCACCAGAGGGGAGCTGCCCCCGGTGATCAACAGGGGCGAGGGCCCGAATCACCTCAATGGACGTCCTCACGGCGACTGCAATGCCCCGGAGGACCTATTTCGCGAGCTGATGGCGGTTCCGCAGAGCGATCTTGCGCGACATGGCGCCCACGGTTCTGGGTCCTCGGACGCGGCCGACGCGTCGGCCCCGGATCATCTCCTCGCAGACGAGCCGGCCTTGCTCAGCTTCCTGGAGACGATGAACGACTTCCTCAATACCCAGCGCGAGGTGATGGAGGCTCACTTACGCGGGGCGGCGGCGCCTTCGATCACCAAGTTGGAACCGGGCAACGCCCCGGTTTCAGGACCAGTCGATCGAGCGAAACTCGAGCCTGGCCCCTGGGTCGGCGAGGTCTTGAAATGGGAGCCGGGACGCTCGATCAGAACCAAGCTTCCCCTGACCGCGGCCGGCGATCCCGTGGCGGAGAATCACACCCTGGGGGGCCGACGTGTCTCGGCACTAGAGCCCGAGCTTCGAGGTCTTCCGGTCGTCCCCTTTGCCGTGATGGCCGAGATGGTTGCTCAAGTTGGCTCCCTGCTCGTGCCCTCCGGACTGGTACTCGATAGTCTGCACGACGTCCAGGCCCATCGATGGGTACAGTACGAAGATGATTGCTGGCTCGAGCTGCAGGGTGTGTGCGACCCGGCCCAACCATTCTCGGTGCGGGTCGTCCTGCTCCACCACGAAGGGAATTCCAAGGCGGACCCCGCCGAGGCACGTCCGATCTTCGAGGGAGTTGCCCGGTTCGCCGCAAGGCGACCGGAACCAACTCTGGCGGAGCCGCTGAAACTGGCTCGCCCGCGCGCCAGCCGGTTCACTGCGAAACGCCTCTATGACGAGCAATGGCTCTTCCACGGCCCGCCGTTTCAAGCTCTCGCCGAAGTGGGGCCCGTGAGCCCGGAGGGCATCAACGGCTCGATCACGGTGCTCCCGCTAACGGCTCTCCTCCGACCGGGGACGATCGCCAAGTTCCATACAGACACCATCGTCCTGGATGCCTTCACACACCTCCTGGGCTGCTGGGGGCTGGACTGTCTGGAGGGGGGGGATGTGATCTTTCCCCTCCGCATGGGCCGCCTTTCGATCCTCGGCGACCCACCGCCGGAAGGGACACAAGTTGGCTGCCGGATCCGCGTCCTCGAGGTGGAGCACCACCGGGTACGGGTGGATGCCGAGATCGTGCGCCCCGACGGCCGGGTCTGGATGCGTATCGGCGATTGGGAAGACTGGCGGTTCCACTGGCCCTCGCGATACCGCGACGTCTTCCGCGCTCCCGATGTGATCTTCGTCGGCGAGGAGCTGCCACTTCCCGGCGTTCTCGTCACCGAGGCGTGCGCCGTATGGCTTGAGCCTCCTGGGGATATGGCCCGCCCAGTATGGAGGGACGTCCTGGAGTGGACCCAGCTCGGTCCCGAGGAACGGTCAGGCTGCCTCGCCCTCGGGGGAACCGAAGTTCGCCGTACCCAAAGGCTCTGGGGCCGAATCGCGGCCAAGGAGGCTGCCCGAAGGATCTGGCAGGCCATGGGAGAGCACGCATGCCACCCGGCCGACCTGGCCGTCGGATACGGTTCGAACGGCCGGCCTTTGCTCCTGGACAGAGCCAGGCCCGAGGATCGCAGTCAGCCTGCGATCTCGATCGCGCACGCCGAGGGGCTCACCATCGCACTGGCGGCTCGCGACGCCGGCTCACGGGCCGGTATCGACGTCGAGCCGGTGTTTCAATTCCCCGAACAACCGGACACATCCGATTTCTCCGCGGGCGAGCTAGCCTTTCTGGGGCCGTGGTCGGGTCCGTCGCGGCGGGAGTGGATGGCAAGGCTCGTCGCGGCCCGGCAGGCGGCCGCCAAAGCCGTCGGCATCGGCCCCGGCGGGGCGACTGACCGGGCCGAGGTACGATCCGTCGACGCTCAAACCGGGACGATGGCCGTCGAGGTGAGGTGCTCCGCCAGCGGCCTTACGGGCGAGAGCCTGAGGGTGCAAACCGCACGCAGGGGTGAGCATGTCTGGGCGTTGACGCTTGGCGAAAGGGCTCCAGGATCATGATGCCGACTGTTACCGACTCCGAATTGCTCGTTGAACTGAAGCGCCTCTTCCGTGATGCGCTGGGTGTCGATCCGATCGTCCCCATCGATCGGGAGACCCGCTTCTTCGCCGACCTCGGCTTAGCGTCGATCGACGCCGTCGTGCTCGGCGAGGCCATCGGGCAGCACTTCGAGCGGCTGATTCCGTTCCCTGAGCTAATGGCCGATCTGGGCCGCCGGGAGCAGCGAGACCTAACTATCGGCGAGCTCTTGGACTTCCTTCTTATCCACGTTGGCCAGCCCACCGGCCCGGCCGTCGACTCCGAAATGGGACGAGGTCATGCCCCGAGTCAAGGTGAGTAACCTGATCTTTCATGTGCAACAGTCGGGCACCGGCCCGGACGTGGTACTGATTCACGGTCTGACGGGCGACCTCTCGATATGGTTCCTCTCGCGAACCATACAGTCGCTCGCCGAGACGAGCAGGGTGACCGCCTACGACCTTCGGGGGCATGGCTACAGTGACGCCCCGGCGACCGGATACACGTCACTGGACCATGCGCGCGACCTGATTGCGCTGCTCGACGTCCTGGGGGTCGCCCGGGCCCGGCTGGTCGGGCACAGCTTCGGGGCCGTGATCGCGGTACACGCGGCGGTGCTTGCGCCGGAGCGGTTCGAGGCCCTGGTGCTCTCCGATCCTTACTTCCCCGCGCTGCGTCACCTCGAGGACGTGAGCCGCTGGAGCCACTGGCAGGATTTCCGCCACGAGGCTGAGGAGGCGGGTGTGCTCCTTTCGTCCGACACCTGGTACGACCTCACGACATTCTTCGACCAAGTCTTACATCTGGACAACGAGCGGCTCCTCCGGTTCCGCCAGGCCGTGGGGCTGCCTGGGCTCCGGAGAGTATTGCGCCTGGCCGGCACAACGTGTGGCCAGGACTCCAAGCTTGCCGCCGGGTTGACGGTCGAAGCGATCTCCGGCGTAACCCATCCCTGCCTGGCCCTTTATGGAGACAGCTCGCCGTTCCTCGCCACGGCCGACTTCCTGGTTGGCCACCTGACGGATTGCCGGGGGAGGCGGATTCCCGGTGCGAAGCACCGCGCTCCGGAGGAGAACCCGGACGGCTTCGTCGCATCGGTGCGGGAGTTCCTGGAATCGCTGCCCACCAAAAAGACGTGCGAGGTGTGCCGATGAGTGGACAGCCCCATGTCTTGATCACAGGCGCCTCCAACGGGATCGGCCGGGCGACGGCCCTGGAGCTGGCCCGTCGCGGCGTGCCGCTGGGACTCATCGATATCGATGTCGAGGGACTCGACCGGTTGGCAGGCGAACTGCGGTCGAAGGGGGCCAGGTTCGTGACTCAGGTTGCCGATGTCTCCGACCGCGTGCTCCTCCGCCGAGCCGTCGAGGAGATCGAGCGAGCCCTTGGACCAGTTGAGGTGGTCCTCGCCTGTGCCGGCTATGGCACGTTGACCCTCGTCCCCGAGCTCGCCCTGGACACGCTTCGTCGGACGTTTGAAGTGAACGTATTTGGGGTCGCCGAGACGATCGAGGCGGTGTTGCCCGGCATGCTGAAGCGGCGTCGCGGCCACATCGTCGGCGTCGCCAGCATGGCCGGCTATCGTGGATTTCCCTGGATGATCTCGTATTCGGCATCCAAAGCCGCGCTCATCGCCTACCTGGAGGCCCTTCGTCCCGGCCTTGCCCGCCGGGGGATCGGCGTGACGACGGTCTGCCCCGGCTTCGTCCGCACGGCGATGAGCACGGGGGTGCCATATAAGCGCCCCGTCAAGATGATGGAGCCGGAGGAGGCCGCGAGGCATGTCGCACGGGCCGTCCTACGACGGCCGCGGAACTGCGTGTTTCCTTGGTCGCAGCGGATCGGTCTGGCGATCCTGAGAATCATGCCCGATTGGATATTCGATTGGCTGATGCGACGTGCCGGGCCTGAAGCGCTCGCCGTGGACTTCTGACTGTTCCAGCCGCCGAGAGGTTGTCGTGACGACAGATTGCCGAGTGGATCGAGCGCCGACCTTAAGCGAGCTGGCCCGATGCCTCGACTGCCGGGCCGCCCTGCATGGCAGTGACACCTGCCCGGGTTGCGGGCGGGCCTTTTCGACGAAGGACGGCATCCTCGAAGCGATCGGGCCGCTTGAGGGCCGTAACCGAATCGTCGCGGCATTCTACGACGGACCGGGATGGGCCAAGTTCCGCAAGTGGGAGCGCCTTTTCCTGGCGATCCAGGGGGGCGCCAGACGAGCGCGAATGTCCATTCTCCGGCATGTCCTTGCCCTCGATCGCCCCGCGGCGAGAGTCCTCGAGGTGGGCATCGGCGACGGCGAGAACCTGCGGTTTCTTCCCGCATCGTGGGACGTGTACGGTATCGACATTGCCCGGACCCAGCTCGTTGCCTGCGCCCGGCGGTTTCCCTTGATGGCCGGACGCCTCGCCTGGGCCGAGGCCGAGCAGCTCCCCTTCCCCGACGCGACCTTCGACACATGTTACTCGATTGGCGGATTTACCTACTACAACGACCACGCCGCGGCCCTAGTCGAGATGCGTCGTGTGACGCGTGCCGGTGGGCCGATCGTCGTCGCCGACGAGAATCCGGGAATGCACCGCGCGGGGTTAGGCCACCTGATCGGGTTCCCCGCAGTCGATAAGCTGTGGTTGCGGCAGCTCGGTCTCGACCCGGGTTTCATCGACATGGTTCTCAGCTTCGATCTCGACCTTGCCGCCGTAACGGGTCGGACCTGGCCCGACGCATCAAGGCTCTCGATCTGGAGCGGTCTGGGTTATTGCCTGGTCGATCCAAGCCCGTCCGCGATCTTTCGAACGATCCCCATGGCCCAGTCGAGGAGTCTCCCATGAGCATCCTGCCCAAGCAGTGCGCGGTGGCCTCACCCTGGACCGCCGACCTTGCGCTGCTCCGCTGCCCCTCGTGCGCCGGGAGACTGGACGATGGGACCGCGGCACTGACCTGCGGCGGCTGCGGCGCATCGTATCAGCTGCGGGACGAAATCCTCGTGATCAAGGAGCAGAGCGTAGAGAATAACCGCGTGGCCCAGGAGTTCTATGACAGCCCGCTCTGGCCGAAGTTTCGGTTCTGGGAAAAATTCACCTGGTTCTGCAACGGCGGAGAGCGGCGAGCACGCAACCAGGTACTCAGGTACCTGCCGCAAGAACCGGGACTGAGGCTCCTCGACGTGGCGGTGGGAGACGGCGTCTATCTTCCCTGGATGCCGGACGACTGGCGCATCATGGGCATCGACATCGCCTGGTCTCAGCTCCAGGCCTGCCGGATTCGCGCAGGCGAGCGAGCCTGCCGCCTGGTCCAGGGCGAGGCCGAATCGTTGCCGTTTTGCGACGCTCAGTTCGACGCCGTGCTGAGCATCGGCGCTTTCAATTACTTCAATGATCCCGAAGGCGCACTTCGCGAGATGACCCGTGTGGCCCGACCGGGCGCGACGATTGTCATCTCCGACGAGATGCCCAACTTGACCGGCCGAATGCTTGGCCACAGACTGGGAATGCCGGCGATCGACCGCTGGATCGTCTCGCGCCTCATGCATCTGGGTGATCGCTTCACCGACATGGTCGAGAGGCATAGCGCGCTGGATGTCCGCTCGATCGCCGCGCGGATATGGCCCGACATCCAGTACCATGAGGTCTGGCGCGGACTGGGCTATGTGCTGGTCGGGCGCGTCCCGCATTGATCGGCCCGAACACGAGTTTCATCCCCGTCCCCCGAGGGCGTCGGCTCCCATGCGGTTCATCACACTGATCGCCCGCAACCTGATCAGACGCCCGACGCGGACTTTGCTCACCGCGACCGGCTTGGCGGTGGCGATCGCGGCCGTGCTCGACCTAGTGGGCATCGCATCGAACTTCGAGCGGTCGTTCATGGCCCTCTTCGTAGGAAAAGGCATCGACCTCGTGGTGGTACGGGCCGGAATCAGCAACCAGCTTTCCAGCACGCTCGATCAGGGCCTGGCGCAGAAACTGCGACGAACCGAGGGGGTGGCCCGAGTGGCCCTGTCGCTCATGGATACCGTCGGCTTCGAACAAGCAAATATCGCCAGTGCACTTGTCAACGGCTGGGAGAGCGATAGCTTGCTCTTCCGGGGCTCGAAAATGCTCGAAGGTCGCACATTCCGCCCAGGCGAGGGCCGCGTCGCCTTGCTAGGGCGGGTCCTGGCGCTCAACCTTGGCAAGCACGTTGGCGACGAACTGGACGTGGCCGGCGAGCCGTTCCGCGTCATCGGGATCTATGAGAGCGACAGCCTCTTCGAGAGCGGGGCCATGATCGTGCCGCTGGAGACGTTGCAGCGAATGATGGGGCGCGAGGGCCAGGTCACGGGATTCGTGATCCAGGGTCAATCGTCCGACCCGGCGTCGATCGCCGTGTTGCGGAAGCGGATCGAACGCGAGATCCCGGGCGTTGCCGCCACGCCCGCCCGGGATCACGTCCAACGCGATGTGCAGATACGCCTCGCCAAGGCGATGGCCTGGGCCACCACGGCGCTTGCCCTGCTGCTGGGATCGGTCGGGATGCTCAACACGATGATTATGGCGGTGTTCGAGCGGACCCAGGAAATCGGCATTCTCCGTGCCCTTGGCTGGCGTCGCAGGCGGGTTCTGAGCCTGATTCTGGGCGAGGCGCTTTGCCTGGGCCTGCTGGGCGCAGCCTTGGGGCTGATCCTGGCGATCATCGGCCTGCGGGCTCTGCTCTTGGTACCGACGGCCCGGGGATTCATCGACCCCAACTTACCTCGGCCAGTCCTCGGGTTTGGATTCGTTTTGGGGCTGGTGCTGAGCCTGCTAGGGGGCACCTACCCAGCCGTCCGCGCAGCGGCTCTCGACCCGAGCGAGGCGCTACGTCATGAGTGAAGTCGCGACTCCGCCAGTCCCCGTCCTCCGTGCCGACCGAGTGAGTAAAATCTATCCCGATGGCAACGTGCACGCCCTGCGGGGCGTGTCGCTGGATGTGGCGGACCGCGAGTCGGTGGCCATCATTGGGCCTAGCGGATGCGGCAAGAGCACGCTGCTTCACCTCTTGGGCGGCCTCGATCGTCCCACGGAAGGGGAGATCTACTTCCGGGGTACGCCGCTCTCGCGGATCGACCGTGACCTCTACCGGGCCCGCCAGATCGGGTTTGTTTTCCAGTCGTTCCACCTCCTCTCGACCCTGTCGGCGGTTGAGAACGTCCAGGTGCCAATGTTCGAGGCACCGTGGAGCCGCCGGGCGCGGGCCGAACGGGCCGAGCAGTTGATTGCTGATGTAGGTCTCTCGCATCGGCGTGACCACCGGCCTTCGCGACTCTCCGTCGGCGAGCGCCAGCGCGTGGCGATCGCCCGCGCGCTGGCGAATGAGCCAAGCGTGCTCCTGGCCGACGAACCGACCGGTAACCTGGACAGCCGCAGCCAGGACGAGATTATCCACCTTCTGGCCAACCTCCGTCAGAACTGGGGCCTGACACTCGTGCTCATCACGCACAGTCATGATGTCGCCGCCGCGGCCGGCCGCGTGATCCGCCTTCGGGACGGACTGGTCCAGGAAGACTGACACCCGCACGAGGACCCTCGGAGCATCGTCGGGCTCGACGTCCGGCAAAGTTTACCGCATCGGGTCGGACACGACGTGAACGGGAGGGAACAAAACTCACTTTAGCAGCATTATAGAGCTGTTCCATGAGGAATTGGACCAATCCGGCGCCACACTTGTTGCCGAACGAACGATTTAATAACTAGCCGGTCAAGCCAGAGCTGTTCTAGAATCCAGTTGAATGCATCGGCGGCGAGGCCTTTGCGCGACGAAGTGTACAGATTCCACAAAGTGGGGGATAGGGTGAGACACGATTCATGTCGTGATCGCGGGACGGGGGCGAACTCCACTATCAGAACGCGTCGCGAGATGCTGCGCGGTGCTCGGAAGCGCCGGCTGGAGGTCGAGCGACTGGAAGACCTGACCCTCCTGTCGAACTCGGCGATCCCGCAGGTCGCTCTGACGATTCCGACCGAGGCGCTGATTGGCACCCAGGTCAACTTCACGGTCGGATTCCAGAACGCCTCGACCACCACCACGGGCTATGCGCCCTATGTCGACCTGATTCTTCCAAGGACCGGTGACGAGGGGCCCTCGCCCAGCAACCCGGATGGCATTACTTTCGCCTCGGCCACGTATCTCGGCCAGGCGATTACGTCCACGGTCCTGACATTCGACGCCGCCGGCCACGCCACGCACCCTTACGCCGTTGACACCTCGGGAAATCACTTGGTGATCAGCGGAACGCCCGGTGATCAACTCGCGGTGCTGCAACTTCCTTTCGGTAGCTTCACGCCCGGCCAGCCAACGGCCACGATCAATGTGACTGTCAACCTGAGCAACTAGGCCGACGTCGGGTTTGCTCAGACGATCAAGTCCGAAGGGGGATTTGCGCTGGGGAACACTCCCCTCAACGATTACGCGACCGACCCCTCGATCGAGGGCGCGCAGACCAGTGGCGCGGTTACCGGCAAGCTTTACATCTTGAAGGAGACCTACAACGGCCCCGAGGATGAGACCGCTACAGGTCCAAACTTTCCCAGAGAAAATAAGATCAGCGTCGCCATCGCCCCCGGCCAGACGATCACCAACCTCGACGTCACCGACGCACTTCCCAGTAACTTGCAGTACATGAGCGTCGTCGAGACTTCAATACGAGGGACGTCGACGACCACGACCGCCCTGAGCACGCCGAGCACGTCCACTCCGGGCGGGACCGTAACCCAGCAGTTCGCCAGCGTCACCGGCACGGGAGCGGCGAATGACGTGACGATGACCGTCCAGTATTACGTCCCGCTCAAAGACTCGACTGGTGCTTCGGTGATCAGCCCGACCACTGGAGCAGCGGTTACCTCGACCGACACATCAAGCGCCCAGGGAACCTGGACGCCGCTGAACCCCAATGACACGACCGGCGTCTATGCGAGCAACACCGCAACCCACGTCCTCAACGACCGGTCGCTCGCGACCCAGAAGAGCGTGGCCGACCTCACGCACCCCGGCGGCCCGATACCCAGCGATACGCTCCAATACACCGTGTCGTTTGAGGTCTCCGACTATTTCGCATTCCAGAATTTGATCCTGACCGACCTGATCTCCGATGGTCAGCACTTCGACCCCGCGTTCACGCCCACACTGCAGGTCAATGGAGGCACGTTCACGCTGGCGGCGCAGGCGATGAACTCGGCCAACTACACGGTCACGGGCAACTACACAGGCGCGACTCCTCCCCCCACCAACCCCGACGGCACAACCTCCGTCGCGTTCCGGATCTCCGATGAGATGGTCACGCGCGGACAAAACGGCCAGCTCATCGGTGGACTTGTCTCGGGCAGCTCGTTCTTGACCGCACCAGGCAATGGGCCGGTGACCGGCACGATCACCTTCCGCACGGTGATCCAGAACCGCTTCACCAACACTTACCCCTCCGGCGAGCCGAATATCAACCAGGGAGACGTCCTCAACGACAACGTCTCAATCAGCGGCGATGTGCTCAGTAACGCCACGCTCACACCGATCGGCTCGCAGGCGACCGACGGTAGCGCAGCGACCGTAACGATCGTCCAGGGGTCTCTCACGAAGTCGATCTACGCAGTCAACGGCAACACCAACTTTACTAGCCCGCCGCAGATCGCCGCCGGAGACACGGTGACCTACGAGCTTAAGTACGACTTACCTTTGGCCTCGGAAGAGCAGCTTACGCTTTCTGACTTCTTGCCGCTGCCGATCTTTGACGCGACGACGGTGACCACGTTCGACTCCATCGAAAACGCTACGGCCCCGGCCTCGGGCCATGTGCAATACGGCCCGAGCGACACCTTTCATAGCCTCTCATCCACCGATCCAACACTGACTTCCAGCGGCACCGCAAACTCCCTGACCTTCGCCTACCCGAACTACAAGGACCCGAACAACGGCTCGGCGACAATCGACCTTTTGTTCACCGTCACGGCGAGTAACAAACCCTTTGCGGACGGCCTGTTCCTGACGAACCAGGCGCACGTCGTGGAAGGGACGACGGACAGCACGCCGATCAACCAGGACGCGATCATCCAGATCAAAATGACCGAGCCGGTGCTCACGGTGAGCAAGGGAGCGGTCGCCTCGAACGACCCCAACGCCTCGATCACGGGTTCTCACGGCCCGGCCGGATTCTCGTCGCCCGGCTCGTCAGGCTTCCGCGCGACAAGCGCGATCACATCGTCGGGTTTGGCCTCTTCGCCCCTAAACTCAAACGTCACGGGCATCCAGGCGAACGACCTGGTCACGTTCGCGGTCGTGGTCCAGAACACCGGCTCGGGGCTGCACGGAGCGTTCAACGTCGAGTTCAAGGACACGCTACCACCGGGATTTGCAATCCCGTCGACTGGGCCGAACTTGTCGGTCACCGACGGCAATGGAAACCTACTTCCCTATACCGACCTCGGCGGCGGGCTGTTCGGAAGCAATCTGGAACTGACCGACGGCAACGGCACCGGCGCTCTCAGCGCGTACAGCGCCAACAGCGGCACGAATCTCGTGGTCATCACCTATGACCTCCAGGCCACACAGTCCGTGGCCCCAGCCCACACCTACACCAACACCGCCTCGGTCTTCACTATGCCTCTCAGGCCGGCGGTCCCGACTTCCTGTCCAGCCCGATCAGCGCCTCGGCCAACGCGACTGTACCCAACGTCAAAGTTGCCAAGGCGCTAACCTCGTCCGACCAGGCGTTCACGACCGGCAACAACCTGGCCATCGGCGAGGTTGGCACTTACACGGATACTTTGACCTTCCCCGAGGGGACAACCCCTTTGGCCCAGTTCGTCGACCAGCTTCCCGCCGGCCTGTCGCTGGTCAGCCTCAACTCGATCACGGCTTCGACGAATCTGAACGCATCCGCCGGCACGTTCAACGCGGTATTGAGCGCAGCGACGATTCCTTCAAACGGGTCGTCGTTCACACTCAACTTTGGCAATATCGCCAATTCCGATACGACCCTCGGCGGATCTGACACGGTCGTTATCACGTACCAGGCCGTGGTGTCGAACGTCGCCTCGAACACCCAGGGCAAGTCACTCACCAACACGGCTAAGCTGACCTTCACCGGCGGCTCGAAGTCGGCGAGCCAGACGGCCAACGTGGTCTTGCCCGTACTGACCGTCTCGAAGTCGATCGACAACGCGAGCGCCCAGGCCGGCGACACGGTCACCTACACGATCGTCGTCTCCAACCTGAGCGCAAACGGCAGCGCCGCCGATGCCTTTGACTTGAATCTTTCGGACACGCTGCCCGCGGACATCACCTACGTCGCACCCTCACTGGGCAACACAAACGGCGTCGCGCCCACGTCGCTTTCGTTCAGCAACGGCTCGATCACGGCCGACTACAGCACGCTCCCGCTGGGCTCGACGAGCACCTTGACATTCCAGGCAAAGGTCAACACCAGCGTCGCCGCGCTCACCCCGGTCACGAATACGGCGAGCCTCACGTACACAACCCTCGCCGGCGCGGTCACTCAGCCGATCTCGCCCTACGACCCGAACTCGTTCGATCGAACGGGCAACCCCTCCGATCCCGGCGGGGCTGCGAACAACCTGGACGCCAGCGGCTCGGCGTCATTCACGCCGCCGGCACCGCTCGTCAAGACGATCGTCAGCACCAACCAGGCATTCACAACCGGCGACAACGTTGCGATCGGCGAAGAGGTCCAGTACCAAATCGCGGTGACGATCCCTCAAGGAACGACGCCAAACGCCGTGATCTCCGACACGCTTCCCGCGGGCCTGGTCTTCGACAGTGTGGCAAGCGATACGTTCTCGCCGGCCCTCAGTTCGTCGGCACCGGGGGGACTCACCGGCGTTCTCGCCTCGCCAAGCTATTCCAACAATGTCGTGACCTGGAACCTCGGGACTGTCATCGACTCCGATACCGACAGCGCAACGGCAGAGACGATCACGATCAACTACAATGTGTACGTCTTGAATGTCTCGAGCAACCAAAGCGGGGACACCCTGACCAATAGTGCGGCGTTCTCCACGTCGGGAGGATCGGCGACGGCCTCGGCTCCAGCCTTGACAGTCGTCGTGCCGAAGCTCGACCTGACCGAGACCCCGTCGTCGTCCACGGCGGACATCGGCGGCGCGCCTGTTACGTTCACGGTCACCGTCTCTCACGATGCGGCCAGTACAGCCGACGCCTTCGACCTGAACCTCGCCGACCTCGTTCCGGCCGGCTTCACGGTCTTGCCCAGTACGTTCCAAAACACCGCGGGAGTCGCCCCGGCCAGCATCAACCAATCCGGAAACACTCTCTCCGCCACGTATACTTCGCTTGCACTCGGGCAGACGAGCACCTTGACGTTCAAGGCGACGCTCAACGGTACCGTCAGCCCGGGGCAAAAGGTCACCGATACCCCATCGGTCACCTACTCCACGCTGCCGGGGAACGTGACGACTCCGCAATCCGCAAACAGCCCCGTATCCACCGAGCGAACGGGTGATACTTCCGATCCCGGCGGTGCTGCCAATAATCTCGTCACGACCGCCTCGGCTCCTGTGACGGCGACCTTTGATAGCATCGCGGGGTTCGTCTACGTCGACGCCAACAACGACGGCATCAAGCAAGCTGGTGAGTCGGGTATCCAGGGGGTCACTGTTAGCCTTTCAGGTACCGATATCCTCAACCGGCCTGTCACCGAAACGACCACGACCGCCGCTAACGGCTCGTACACCTTCAGCGGCCTCGTCCCGGGTACTTACACGGTCACCGAGACACAGCCCTCGAACTACCTCGACGGCAAGGATACCATCGGCACTCCGGCCGGCACCAACCCATCGAAGAACGTATTTTCCTTAACTCTCAGCCCGACCGGGGTAAGTGTCTCGGCCGTGAAATACAACTTCGGTGAGTTGGCGCCGTCGACCCTGTCTGGCTATGTCTACATCGACGCCAACGACGACGGCACGAAGCAAGGCAGTGAGACGGGAATCGCGGGTGTGACGGTCTCGCTGACGGGCACCGATGACCTCAATAACGCGATCAACCTCACCACCACCACACTTGCGGACGGTTCGTACAGCTTCAGCAACCTTCGTCCCGGTACATATACGATCACGGAGACGCAGCCATCGGGTTATTTCGAGGGTAAGGATACAATCGGCGCGCAAGGGGGCTCGAGCGCGACGCAGGACGTGTTCTCGAACGTCGTCGTCACCTCGGGAACGACCGGTACGAGCAACAACTTCGGCGAGCTGGTGCCGTCCAGCCTCTCCGGCTTCGTCTACGTCGACGCCAATGACGACGGCACGAAGCAAGCCGGAGAGTCAGGGATTGCGGGTGTGACGGTCTCGCTGACGGGTACCGATGACCTCAATAACGCGGTCAGCCTCACCACCACCACACTTGCGGACGGCTCCTACGGCTTCACCAATCTTCGTCCCGGCACATATACGATCACCGAGACGCAGCCAGCGGGTTATCTCGAGGGCAAGGATACGATCGGCACACCTGGCGGCTCGAGCGCGACACAGGACGTGTTCTCGAACGTCGTCGTCACCTCGGGGACGGTCGGCACGAACAACAACTACGGCGAGCTGGTGCCGTCCAGCCTGTCCGGCTTCGTCTACGTCGACGCCAACAACGACGGGATCAAGCAAGCCGGTGAGTCGGGGATTGCGGGGGTAACGATTACCCTGACGGGCACCGATGACAATAATAGCGCGGTCAACCTCACCACCACCACGCTTGCGGACGGCTCCTACGGCCTCACCAACGTCCGTCCCGGCACGTATACGATCACCGAGACGCAGCCGGCGGGTTATCTCGAGGGCAAGGATACGATCGGCACACCGGGCGGCTCGAGCGCGACACAGGACGTGTTCTCGAACGTCGTCGTCGCCTCGGGGACGGTCGGCACGAACAACAACTTCGGCGAGCTGG
>JBKQMU010000361.1:0-5492 GCA_052146555.1 Isosphaeraceae bacterium | reverse complement strand
GCACTACCTGCTTCATGTGCTTTGTCTTGCCGATCCCCTGGGGGCCGACGATTACGAACAACGGGATTTCTTCCTGGGCGAGCGGCTCCAGTTCCTCGGGGGACTCGCGATCCCGCCCATCGAGACTCTGCTTTTTCTTGGCCTCTTCCTCGGAGGATGCAAGATCCCGTCGCTCGTGGCTCTCTTTTCCACTGTCCTCCTGCTCGGGCTTTCGGTGCTCCGCCTGCACCACGGGGAGTTGAATCTTCGGCGCGCGGCCGAAGATCTTGAACCAGCGGCCCAGCTCGTCGTAGCTGTAGACCTGGATGTCCAGGTTTGGTTCGTGGACGACCTCTGGGCCATCTTCCTTCCGGATCGGCAACAGCTCTATTCTGTCCTCGTTTGGGTCGCCTCGCACGGATAATCTCCTTTCTCGAATTCGTGTCCAGAATGGACAAGCTAGTTCTTATGGATGAGGGGGCACGGACTCGGACTTGGTCGAGAGCGTTTCTGTGAACCACACGATCCGGGCTGCCGATCACTCCTGGGCCCTCGGTTCCGACAGCCTTTCGTTGACCAGCTTGATCTGCCGATCGGTGTGTGACCCCGTTTCTTCCTGAGAAGGGCCATCCGGACTCCACTTCCGGCGGCGGCCTTCGATGGCCTCGTTATCTATCTGGTCGAAGGTCAAAATGAAGAGCACCCCGCCGGCCAGCTCCGCAATCTTTTCGTCCCTCTCCGACTCCTCGACCTTCATCAAGGCCATCTGGGCAGCTAGAGAATTCCTGGGGCGAATGTACTTGACGGCGAAAATCGCCTTGATTCGATGAATTGGCGACCTGGGTCGCAGGATCGCGCCTGCGAGAGCCTCCACAGCGGGCCCGCCGATGAGCAGAAGCGCCCTGCCGGCCTCCTCGCTGACAGCATCGTCGGGATCACCGAGGAACCTTACGAGCTGTTTGATATTGGTCTCGATGGCAGCCACAGCGCGGGCTACGTCGGTCCTTGTGACGGGCTTCTTCGGCGTACTCATCGACCGTTTTCCTGTTGTCTTGTCGCACGTTGAAGCAGCCGGTCTATCTCGTCTCGGGTCTCGGCCATCTCCCTTGCCAGCGCCGTGACCGGGGCCAGCTCGGCTCGCAGCTGGCGGACCGACCGTTCAGCCTTCTGGGTCGCCCGGCCGTTCTGGGCCGCACGCTGCTTGCCAGCCTTGGTCCGTGGACCGGTCGAATGGACCCACGGTCGCCTAGCCAGCATTGCCTCTAGCAACTTTTCCCGGCGATCGGGCAACTGCCCTGGTGCTCCTGGCTTGCCCGTAGGATCCAAATGGGTTCGATGACTCATGGGAATGCTCGGACTCCGGTAGTTCACTGTCGGACGTGATATTTTCCTGACGTGACTCCGCAGGTTCCAGACCACGTTCCAGCCGCTGCATGGCCTCGCGATACGCCGGCAAGGCCAGGGCAGTCCGGCGGAACTCGGCCATCAACCTCGTGGTTGCAGCAAGATAGGCTGCGGCACACTCGACCGAGCTTGCGGAAGATGCCTTGTAAAACAGCTGTCCGCTGTTCAAATGTGCCAGAGCCAATTGCTCGACGAGCATGATAATAACTGGATCCTTGGGATTTCCGTAGTCGGCCAGGAGTCGATCGCGGTAGATCCGGTAGGAAGTCACGTCGACTTCCGCCAGAACAGTGCCCATGCTGGCAAACATGAACATCGATGCAGCCGAGTTTCGAAGGTGAGCCGCCTGGTGCTCACTCAAACCCGGGGGTCCTGTGACAGCCGATCGGACACGAGCCCCTGGATCAGGCCCCTGGTGTGCTTTTCTGCCCTCAGTGTTGTCACCTACTGCAGGACTTTGCAGCTCCACGGTCGGGTATGCTGGATCGCTCGCACTCATGTTGTCCTTCCTCCGTGAAGAGCATGAAAATGCCACGTTGCCGCGGCGAGTCAATTGTCAACGTCGCAGTTCGAGCAGAAGATGCTGACGCATCGGCTCGCATCCTTGTACACCTCTGCGTCACTTACCATGCTGAGAAGCATGTGAGCAGGAATCCAAGCCACCTCACGGGGCAAGGGGATCCGATCGTCTCGACAGCTCGCTACTCACTTCACCGGCGTCGCCTTTCACGGATGGCAAGCGATGCCGTTCGAGATAGTTGTCGATCGCCTGACGGACCATAAACGCGATCGTTGCTCCCGTTTGTGCCGTGATCATCCGAAGGTACTCAAGCTGCTCAGATCGAATGAACATCGACGTTCTTGCGAGGTTGCGTTCTTTACTCACAACAGCCTCCATGTTGGCCCTTCGTCGCACACATATGCAGCTTATGTCAGACGCCCGAACCGTCATAACGGTGTCTCTAACTTTCCCAGGCTGTTTCTGTCCCAAGTCGGACACCCAGCATTGACCGGCTTCACTTGGACGTGACAGCTGTTTCGGCCGGGATGGTCGATCCCACCGCAGGATTGCTGAACGCGTAGATCATCAACGGTGGCCGAGTTTGCGCCAGCTGTTCGTCGTAGCCAGCTTCACCCGGTTCCAACAATCGGCCGGCCAGGCTGATACCGGAGCTATCAAGGTAGGGAGCCAGGACGGCCGCTTGCCGACGCGGCACGAAGCCGATTCTTTGCCCGCGTGTGTTGTGCACCGCGATCGCATTCGCATCGTGGAGGTTTCCCGGCTCGCGGACTAGGCTGACGCGTTCGCCTGGGCGAGCGGAAGCCTTGTGGAAATGCCAGCCCGCAACACAGGAAGGAATATCACCGAGGTAGACGGCTCTGCCGATTTCGTTCGAATCACAACTACGAGGACCATTCACGTATTCTGCCTCCTGTGACATACCAAAACCGATTGTCCATCAGAGCCCAGGCCCGCATTCCGGCGGGCCAGGACTCCTCGTGGCGTCATAGCCCTCACTCTCGAGGCTAATCGCGATGCCGCATTTGAAACAAACGGTTGCGTGATTCTCTGGCATCGATTCCTCTTTGCGGCACTCGGCCGCGGCCTCCGGCAACCTGTTCGCATACGTCAGGAGGTGCCGTTGAACCTTCTCGCGAGATCTTCTCAGCCCTCGTGCTTCTCCTGGGAGCCCCCGGCAAAGGCTCCTGAACAACCAGCCTCATGACTCGATTCCCCGGGCTCTCTGTCCGTCGGATCCGCCGGTGCGACGTCTGTGTTCCGGCCCGGGAGACAGACATCACCACGCGTTGCTCGGGGGTGGCTTATCCGTAATGCAGCACTTCCTGTCCGCGATTTCCGAGGTGAATAAGCTTATTCGGGACACACGAATCCGATCGTGATTCCAGGACATTGTGTCCGGCTCTCCCGGGCAGGTTTCGCGGCCCACGATGTGAGCGCGGAGATGACCGTGATGCTGCGGGGACCGGCCCGAGCAACGGCCAATCGCAGCGCAAAAAAGGGCATCGCCTGCCCGTGCGCTTCGGCTGATCATCCTCCGGAATACCAGGCTCGGGCGTGTGCCTCTTCGATGATGTCCCATCAGTCGGGGTGGGGCTTCTGACGCACCCGATCGCTGCCCCGAGCATGCCAGATGCCGTGCGCACGCCCACTTCGCTTTCCCCTTTCGCGGCCAACCCGCAGCATCGAAGACCGGGGGCTCTCCGTCGGCGGAGGAGAAGCGGCCGCTGGTTATCCTCCACACGCGGTGAACCTTCTCCCAACGAGGTTCACCGCATTTATGTCATTAAGGCGCAGAAGGTTATAGCCCGCCGGTTAACCTTCGGCGGCGAGCCGGCTCTCCCGTGCGTAGAGAGAAAATATATGCGCGCTGCGGACATCAGCGGCTATTTGGACGGTTCCTTCATTCTCAGGGAGACCAGTCAGGTTAACCAGGTTAACCAGATAGATGTAACTTGTATGTGAAGAAAGACTTGCAGGTGATTAACGTCGAAAATCTGGATGTTCACCAAGGCTAACCCGGTAACCAGAAGGTCCGCTCGGACCGTGGGTCATGGCCGCGGTGGCTCTTACCCGCAACTCACCTTTCTCTTTGCGATCGATCATTGCCAGCAGCTCGCCCCATTTGCGCGGTGCTAATCCCGCGTCGATCGATCGGTTTGTTCCAAAAGGCGAGTGCCGTTCAAAATCGAAATTGAGAGCGGAAGGGGACAGCTCGACGAGTCGATCCCCAGCCCGCACGAACTGCACTTTGCTGAGGTCAACAGCGCTATGCCCAAACACGATCGGGAATCAAGTCCTGCTTCCTCCGGTCGAAGTCGGCCCCCTGCGTGGAAGGAGCCACGACACCCCTGGTCCTTGCACGATCGCTTTGCCCCGTTTGGGGCCTGACGCCACAATCACAAATCGATCGACGAGAGTGCCACGAAAGGGAGGAACTCATGCACCACTCGAGTCAGACCGACTGGATACCCATCCGGGAGGTCGCGAACCTCTCGCAGGTCACGCCCTGCGGGAAGCCTTTGCACCCCTCGACACCCGCTCGCTGGGCAGTGTACGGCATCGGCGGCATCCGCCTGGAGAGCCAGAAGATCGCCGGCCGTCGCTACACCTCACCGGCGGCCGTGGAGCGGTTCATCGCCCGTTGCGCCCAGGCAACGTGCCCGCAGCCCCCGGACGCCGTCGACTCGCCAACATCGTCACCCGACTCGACACACAGGAGGCCCGACCGTGATCTCGACTGAGTTTGAATCTACACCCCCCATCGACCTGCCGGGAGCCGTCCAAGATGAACGGACCCGCCAATTATCATCGATCCGTCCAATCGACACGAGGGAGGATCTCCGCGAGGCGCTATTCAATCATGGGTCGACCGGCCCGGCCAGGATGATACAGCTTCCGCTCGAGAACATCACCTCGTTGAGCGGCATCGTCATCGATCTGGATCCGGGGCTCCTCCATCCGGATAACCCACTGTTTCCGCCGGCGGCAGAACCGGCCGATTTCCACAAAAAAATCAGGCCGGTCCTCGATCGACACCCCCTGGCCATGCATGCGGAGGTCCGTGCCAGCGGCACCGGGCTGCATCTGATCGTACGGCTCGGTCCTCCGGTCGAGCTGACGTCGAACGGCGAACAGAAATACTGGGACGCGATCGTCAAGGCCGTCCAGAGATCACTCCCGGCTGACCTGAACGCACCCGGGATCACGGCGCTGACGCGCGCCATCGGATCCCTTAACAGCAAGAACGGCCGCCCTGTTGAGCGACTCGCAGCCGGTCGTCCTGTTCGGCCCGCAGAGGTCGTTGACTTCGTGGAGCAACTCTCGCGTGCTAGTTTCCGAACGATCGGCCGGATCCTCCTGGGCGCGGACCGCGTCGAGGTCTGCCCCAGATGCCAGAACTCAGCATTAACACTCTATGACCACCGTGGGCAGTGCTACCGCTGCGGACTGCTATCCCTCGACGATCTATTCGACGCGATCTACATGGGCGCTGAGCCCGACCAGGCCTGCGGAACTGCGCGGCGCAAGAGCAAGGCGAGGAAAGCTTGAGTGGCGTGGGCCGCGCGATCGGTCAGGATCGCGCGGC
>JBKQMU010000360.1:0-34992 GCA_052146555.1 Isosphaeraceae bacterium | reverse complement strand
GCCATCGCAGGCGCCTCGAGATCGAGCTAGCCTGCCGGGGCTGGAGAGAGACAACGAATGCCCGAAGTGACGATCAATCTGGAGGGGCAAGCCGAGGAACTCGCCGTTTTCGGCAGCCGTGACCAGTACCTTCGGCAGATTCGCGACGCGTTGGGAGTGAAAGTGCTGGCTCGGCACGGTGAGGTTCGCGTTGAGGGAGACGGCGACCGGGTCGAGCAGGCGCGGCAGATCTTCGAGAGCTTGCGCGCACTGCACCGGTCGCGTCGGACGATCGCCTCGGCCGACGTCGCCGACCTGATCGACAAGGCCCAGCACCAGGGCGAACCGGGCACGGCCTCCGCCCCGCTGGAGATTCGCGAGGGTAACCGCGTCGTCCGTCCCCGCTCCGAGGGGCAAGCCCGGTACCTGAGGGCCTTGCTAGAGAAGGAGCTAGTCTTCTGCGTCGGCCCGGCTGGAACGGGCAAGACCTACCTGGCGGTGGCGATGGCCGTCTCGGCGCTGCGAAAGGGGCGGATCAAGAAAATCGTGCTGGTCCGGCCGGCGGTGGAGGCAGGCGAGCATCTGGGGTTCTTGCCTGGCGACCTTGAGGCCAAGATCAACCCCTACCTCCGTCCCCTGCTCGACGCGCTTCACGATTTGATGGATTACGACCAGATCCGCCGCTATATGGACAACGACTTGATTGAGATTGCCCCCCTGGCCTATATGAGAGGCCGTACGCTCAATGATGCAATGATCATCCTCGACGAGGGGCAGAACGCGACGGTGCCCCAGATGAAGATGTTCTTGACCCGAATGGGTCAAAACGCGCGAATCGTGGTGACCGGCGACATCACCCAGGTCGACCTGCCGCTGGCAACGCGCAACGGTCTGGCCGACGCCATCGAACGCCTGTCGCGTGTCGAGGGGGTGGCGACCGCGTTTCTGGACCGGGCCGACATCGTCCGCCATCCGCTCGTACAGGCCATCGTCAACGCCTATGAAGAAGAGGAATCGGTCCGTGACCGGGAAACGAGAGCCGAGCAGCCGGCAGCGGCTGGCCCGGCGCCGGCCGGCAAGCCGGATCCGTCCGCCTCGGGGTGAGGCGGTCCGGGACCCTCTTGCGGAGGCCGGCGAGAAGCTCAAAATTGCTTTTTCCTGGCGTCCCCCCCGCAAGATCCGGTCTGGGAAGCCGGTGCCGCGTGGCATCGGCTCACCTCAACGTGGAGCGCCCCAGGCGCCGGCCACGCCGATCTGAGATGCTTCTATGAGCATTGGTAAACGCAGACCTAGACTCCCCCGGGCCCAGCTTCGGTCCCTTCCTTCCGCCTTTGGTAAGCAGAGCCGACTGGCGCGCCAGCGTACGCGGCTGGTTTGCCTGTCGATCCTGGCCGTCACGGTCGTCGTGACCGCGGCGATCGTCCACGGTGCGGGACCGCCGTTTACCTACCGGCTGGGCGAGCGGCCCGACCGCGAAATCCGGGTCAGAGTCAAGGAGTTCCGGATTCGCAACCAGACCAAGACCAGCAACGAGCGCCAGGCGGCGGCCGACAAGGTACCGCCGTCGATGCAGAACGATCCGGCGCCTATCAAGGACCTGGCCAATCGGCTCGACGATCTGACGGTGACCATCGCTCGATCGAGCCGGTTCGAGAACGTGCCCGAGACCGTGCGGACCGCCTGGAAGCTGCGGCCCGAGAGCTATCTCGATATTAAGGCCGCAACCGACACGCCCCAGCGCCGCGACAACCTGCACGCTCAGCTCCGCAAGGCATTCGTGCCGCTCTTGCAAGACGGCGTGCTCGGACCCGAAGCCCTCCCCCGCAACGAGGATGCCAGCCCACTTCTGGCCGTGCACGGCATTGGGGACCCCCCGGCGGCGTCACATTTGGTGGAGCGCGATCGCGTCGTCCCCGAGCGGATCGTCAAGACCGAGGGACCGGTCTACCGCGATTTCGTCGCAGCGTTCACCGCGCCTCGGATTGGCGAGGTCCTCTTCCAGCTCGTCGCCGACCGGGTCGATGGAAGGCCCACGCTCACGTATGAGCCGGAGGTCACGGCGCGGCTCCGCGACCAGGCCCGTAGTCAGGTCGAAGAGCGGTACGACACCTTTTCGCGTGGCGACGTCCTGGTTGAACAGGGGCAGTCGATCGGTGAGGAGCAGCTCATACTCTTGCGGATGGAGCACGAGCAGGCCCGCAAGTCACTCAGCCTGATGGAGCGAGTCCGCCGCGGACTGGGCATTCTGGGACTGGTCGCCGCGCTTTTCCTTTTGACTGGTTACTACGTCTACTGGCACGAGCCCAAGATCGCCGCCGACCTGCGCCATGTGGCCACATCGTGCGGCCTGATCGTGCTCAGCCTGGCCGTGGTTCGATTGCTTGCCAACCAGACCTGGAACGCCGAGGTCGTGCCCGTGGCCATCGGAGCCATGGTTCTGGCCATCGCCTACAACCCCAACTTCTCGCTCATTGCCACATTCGGTCTGTCGGTCTTAACGTGCATCGCGCTGGGGGGTGGAATCGGTCTCTTCATGGTGGTGATGGGGGGCACGGCGGCCGGTGTCCTGGCCTTGCATGAGGTTCGAACCCGAACCAAGCTCATCAAGGTCGGGGCGACGGCGGCCCTGGGCTACATGACCTTGACCTGGGCCACGGGCCTCTGGGAGCATCAGCCCCTCGACCTTGTTCGCAGCGACGGGTTGTGGCGGGCCGGCTGGGGGTTGATGGCTGGATTCTTCCTGGGAGGTAGCCTGCCGTTTCTCGAAAACGCCTTTGGCATCGTCACGGGGATCAGCTTGCTGGAGCTGGGAGATATTACACATCCTCTCTTGCAAGAGCTCGTGCGTCGAGCGCCGGGCACGCACAACCACTCGATCACCGTGGGCGCCCTGGCCGAAGCCGCGGCCGAGCGCATCGGCGCCAATGCGCTTTTAGTGCGCATCGGCGCGTATTTTCACGACATCGGCAAGATGCTCAAACCTCATTACTTTGTTGAAAACCAGTTCGGCTCGGCCAACCGCCATGCCAACCTGGCCCCGGCGATGAGCACGCTGATCATCATCGGCCACGTCAAGGACGGCGTGGACCTAGGCAGGCAGCACCATCTGCCCGAGCCCATCATCGATCTGATCGAACAGCACCACGGCACGACGCTCGTCGAGTATTTCTTTCACGAGGCCAATCGCCGCAACGGTGCCAACCCCGACGGCTCGGTCGTGGCCGAGAGCGCCTTTCGCTACCCCGGGCCCAAGCCCCAGACGCGTGAGGCCGCCATTCTCATGATGGCCGATTGCGTGGAAAGCGCCAGCCGAACGCTTTCGGAGCCGACGCCCTCGCGCCTCGAAGGGCTTGCCAGCGAGCTGATCGACAAGCGCCTCCGCGACGGCCAGTTCGACGAGTGCGGGCTGACCCTGCGCGAGATCGCCGAGATCCGCGACAGCCTGATCAAATCGCTCATCGGCATCTACCACGGTCGCGTCAAGTATCCCGAACAACGAACCGCGTGAGCCGGCCTCGAGCAGGAGCCCATGTCCACGCCAGACCGGAAACAACCTCGACCGGGAAACCGTGCGCAACCCGCGCCCAAGAAGATCGAGATCTCGATCGGAATCAAGATCGAGATCTCCAACACCCAGGCGTTTCTCACTGTCGACTCTCGGAAGCTCGCCGACTTGGCTCGCCGCGTGCTCGAAGGCGAGGGGATCACGAGCGGCCTGATATCCCTGGCGATGGTCGACAACGCAACCATCCATCGGATCAACCTCCAGCATCTCGGTCATGACTGGCCGACCGACGTGATCAGTTTCACCCTCTCCGAGCCCGACGATCCGGAGCTCGCCGGCGAGCTGGTGATCTCGGCCGAGATGGCCGCCGCGACCGCACACGAAATGAGAGTCGCGCCGGCCGATGAGCTGGCGCTTTACGTGGTGCACGGGCTGCTTCATCTCTGTGGGTATGACGATCGTTCCCAGCCGGACGTTCGGCGGATGCGCGACCGGGAAAACCAAATCCTTCTCAGCGAAGGATTTTGCAGCGCGCTGGCCGAGGCCCCGCTTTGCAGCGCGCTGGCCGGGGCACCGCGGCCACGCCCGGCCCGGGAAGGACAGGAGCCACCCTCGTGCTCGGGCTGACCTGGTCACTGATGCTCGTGCTGGGGCTGCCTGTGCTTTTTGCGCACCTGGCCTCTGTGGCTTTTACCAAGGCCCTTCAGTCGTACTCGCGCAGCCGGCTCGAAGAATACTGCGACAGCCACGGCCAGCCGGCCCGAGTCGCCGAGGTCGCACACCTCAATGAAGAGACGGAGCACGGGACCGAAGCGATCGCGGTGCTCACCGGTCTTTTCCTTGTCGCCTTGATCGGCGTGGCGCTGGACCGCTGGCACTCACCGCCGTCGCTCGAGCTTCTGGCGCTTGTGGTCGTGGTCGTCGGCGGCCTTGGATATGTGCTAGCCGGGGTCGCCGGCAAAGTGTTCGCCGAGCCGATCGTCTATACCTTCTGGCCAGCGGCATCCGCGATTCGGACGGTAGCCTGGCCCCTGACGCAGGGGATGGCCGGGCTTGAATACCTGGCCGAGCGGTTCGCGCTGAGTCCCGAGAACGGCCCTCGCCCGGCGAGCCTTGAGGTTGAGATTCCCGCCGAAGAGGGACAGACCAGCGAGGACATCGAGGCCGAGATGCCGGAAACCACGCGCGACTTGCTCCAGCGCACCGTGGAACTCTCTCGAACCAACGTCTCGGAGATCATGATCCCAAGCTCGGCAATCATCAGCTTGCCTTCGACGGTCACGGCCCGAGCAGCCGCCCTTGCGTTCCGCGAGTCCGGACGCAGCCGGATTCCCCTTTTTGGCGCCAATCGCGACGACATCGTCGGCATCTTGATCGCCAAGGACCTGCTGGACCGGATGATCGAGGCCGACGATCCCGACTCGGTTGTTCCCGCCAGTCTGGTCCGGCCCGCCTTCTGCGTGCCCGAAACCTGTAGCGCGCTGAAGCTCATCGAAGACCTGAGAAGGCACCGCACCCAGATGGCTATCGTGCTCGACGAGTACGGCGCGGTGGCCGGGCTGATCACGCTCGAAGACCTGCTGGAGCAGCTCGTCGGCCCGATCGACGACGAGCACGACGTGCCGGCCGCCGCCGACCCGATCCAGTCGATGGGCGGCTCGCGGTTCGAGGTCGACGCCACGCTGCCGATCGACGTGCTCAACGACCGCTTCGATCTGCACCTGCCGACCGAGGAAGATTTTCAGACCGTAGGCGGCCTGGCCTTCCACGCGCTGGGCCGGCTACCCGAGGAGGGCGCGACTTTTCGCCTCGATGGCATCGAGTTCACCATTCTCGAGGTCCAGGAGCACTCGATCCGCAAGGTGATGATTGACCTTCAGCCGGTGTCGCAAGAAATGAACCAGAATCTATAACTCAGTCAGGTCCAGGAGTTCTTATGTGGTAGAGGAGAGGCGACCGGAGGCTCAGCGACTCGAGCGCTGGGAACGCGTCTTAGGAGCCAAGAACCGACGGAGCAAGTGACCCATCACCTCATGACCGAGTCCAGCCCGAGATCAGGACGTGGTCGCTTCGGGCTTGGCCGTGGCCATCTTGTCAGACCATACGCCACGAGCCCTCCCGCGGCGGCTCCGCACAGGTGCCCATCCCACGAGATGTTCGAGCCGAAGTGCGGAATCACACCCAGAAGCAGCGATCCGCCATACAAGAAGCCGACCAGCACGGCGACCAAGAGCGGGATGATTCGCTCTTCGAGGAACCCTGAGAGGATCAAGAAGACGGTCAGTCCGGAGATCAGTCCACTGGCCCCGATGTGCACGGCGGGGCGGCCGAAGATCCACAGCAGGAGACCGCCCAGGAGCACGATCAGGACGACCACCTCCCAAGATCGGGCACGTGAGCCGGCTAGCAAGATCAAGAGGATCAGAAGCGGAATCGTATTGCTGATCAGATGGTGCAAATTGGCGTGCAGGAAGGGCATCGCCGGGATTCCGAGCAGACCACGCAGGTGACGCGGGACCACGCCATACTGATCGACTGCGGGCAGGAACAGGCTTATGAGATACACTGCCCAGATGGTCCCGACGAATGTGAGAACGCCGTGGATTTCCTCGCGAATTGTGTGCTGCGCTTCGGCCATGACAGAATACTCCCACCGGGCGACTGAGGTTGGCTCATCGATTCCGCTGGCGACTCATGGTGAGAGCCAATCGCTCTTCTTCGTTGCGAAATCTCTGAAGGAGCTGCTTGAGGGCCGCCAGAAACTGTTCTTTTTCAGGCATCGCACCGGAGACGAGCTTGCCCCCGGCGCCGATGAGCGAAAGGGCAATCGCGCCGGTCAAGAAATACCAGAGGTAAACCATGGCGGTCGCCGCTGGCGGACCGACGGCGATCTTGCTCGTGCCGGACTGGACAGTCACGTCTTGGAGCTTCAGCAGCTTGCTCCAGGCGTCCATGGTCGTGGCAAGTTCCGAGGAGTCGCGGCTGATCCGGATGCCCGTAGTTAGGATCAGGATCACGTAATAAGCGCCGGCCAGGACGAGCAGTATTCCTAGAACCTGGATTGCAAGCTTCAGCTTCGACTCAATCGATGGCGTTTTTTCCGTCGCGTCATCTTCCGATATGATGGGCATTGCTTCATTCTGCCAACAGGCAGTCTCCTCTGGGAACGGGCGTTCACACCAAGCGCGCCGCATGGGGCAAAGATCCGGCAATCGTGCCGGTGAACCGGCCGAGCGCGGCCCGTTGGTCGCACCCATCCTTCTCTGCCTAAAGATACGATTCGCTGAGCCCCGGTAAGATATTAGTAAGGAGATCGCCGGAACGTCAGGTGCAGGTGCGTGGCTCAGGCGTGGACTTGAGGCCTTGAGAAACCGACGCCCGATTTTTCAACCGCTGCGATAGATCGCTCGATCGATGCCGCATTTCCTTTGATAAAAATCGCTTACGTAAAACGGTCGGGTGACGGCAACGGATCTTGATCGAAGCCGCCCGCGCTGCCGCCGGTATCGGACGAGGAGAACGCTGTGGCTGCCAATCGGTCGCTGGCCTTGGTGCTGCGGACAGTCGAGGTGTTCGAGACCAGCCTGGTGGTAACGCTATTCACGCGGGAGCAAGGTAAGATCGCCGCCATGGCCAAGGGGGGGCGGCGGCTGAAGTCGCCGCTACAGGGTGGGCTTGACCTGTTGTCGGTTTCGGATATTGTGTGGCTACCCAAGGCGTCGGAGTCGCTGGTCCTCCTGACCGAGGCCGCGTCTCTGGAGCGCTTCGCATGTCTCCGCCGCGATCTGGCGGCCCTGTATGCCGGCGACGATATCGCCGAACAGCAGACCGATCTGGCCGACCTCCACGATCCGCATCCCCGGCTGTTTGACGCAGCGAGGATCACCCTGCGGCATCTGGGCGAACCGGACTTGCGGGCTCGGAGGGTCTTGAGATTCGAGCTGGCCTGCCTGCGCGAACTCGGACTGATGCCAGCGCTGGACGAGTGTGCCCATTGTGGGGCACCTGTCGACACCACGGGAGAAGTGGCTTTCGGCCTGGCCACCGGCGGAGTCCTTTGCGCGTCGTGCCGGCCGGGACAGCCCCATGTCACGACGCTCTCGAGCACGACGCTCGATGCGATCCGGATCCTGGCCAGCCCCGGACGGGCCTGGCGCGAGCTTTCCTTCGGAGCCCGCGGGGCGGGTCTGGGTGCACTTCGCCAGACCGTCGGAGCGGTCATCAGTCATGTCCTGGGCCACCGCCCGAAGACCTGGCCCTACCTGGGAGTCTGAACCGATGGACCTGGTTCCCCGCAACGTCGGTCGCGAGCCGAGGCCCGAAGCCATGTGCGATGAATCACTTGCGCGCGCTCCAACGACTTTCCCGCGGCTTTCTGAGGCGCGATGGCTTGGTGGCCTGACTCTCATGCTCCTAGGCGTCAGCCTGGCCGGATGCCAGAGCCTGAGCGTGCCTCTGTCGCAGTGGACCGCGGCCTACGATCATGGCCTATTTAAGAGCATCTCGAAGGATGAGGCGAAATCATCCGCCTCTGAGAAGGTCGAGCAGCCGCGAACCCTGTTGGCGCGGTGGCTCAACCCTAAAGGGAGCAACGTTTCGGAAGACAAGGGCGATGATTCCGATGCGCTACCGAACTCGAAATCTGACTCGACTCTGGTTCTGGGCTCCGACGGCTGGCGGCCGATGATGAAACCCAAGGCCAATCCCAAGGCCGAAAAGGAACTGGACGAAGCCCAGCAACTGTTCCAGCAGGGCAAGCTCGCTGATGCCGAAGCCGTCTACAAACAGATTGCCAAGAAACGCAAGGGCACCCAGTGGGGCGAGAAGGCATTGTACTACGTCGCCGAGTGCCAGTACCAGCAGAGGAAATACGTCCAGGCCAACGATAGCTTCGAGCGCCTCTTTGCCGAACATTCGGGAACGCAGTACATGGACAAGCTGGTCAGCCGCGAGTATTCGCTGGCGCAGCTCTGGCTGGCCCAGAGCGATCCGCAAGCCAAGCCCCAGGATAAGCTCTCCTGGTTCGCGCGTTTCACCGGTGAGCAGCCCTTGCTCGATACCCGGGGTACCGCGCTTAAGGCCCTCGAGCACGTCCGCAGCCACGATCCGGAAGGTCCCCTGGCCGACGATGCCCTGCTTCAAATTGCGGATACTCATATGAAAAGTACCGATTACGAGTCGGCGGCGATCTATTACGACCAGCTCATATCGACCTACGATAAGAGCCCGTTCCTTCAAAAGGCTCAGCTTGCCTCGATCGACGCCCGGCTAAAAGGCTATATGGGTCCCGACTACGACGGCGCGGGACTGGAGAAAGCCCGCGACATGGTCAAGCAGACGATGGCGACCTTCCCGGATCGGCAGGCCAGTTACGAAGGGCTTTTCCATACCCTCGACGTGATCAACGCTCAGGAGGCCGAGCGTACGTTCCACGTTGGCGCCTTCTATAAGCGTGTCGGCAAGGTCACCTCCGCCGAATATTACTTCGGCAAGATCCCCCAACGCTGGCCCAACAGCCCCTGGGCAGTGAAGGCAAAAACCGAGCTCGCGCAGCTTGCGAAGATGCCGCGCAAACCGTCGATACCGAGCAAAATCATGGCTTCGCCCGGCTCGAACGATCCCTACTACAGCGCCGGTGGCGGCATGGGCGGCATGGGCGGTGGCATGGGTGGCATGGGCGCTATGGGTGGCATGGGCGGCATGCCCGGTATGAATTGACGTAAGGGCAAACCTAGTGAGCCGCTCGCAGCCGCGCTCCAGGAGGGAAAGAGGCATGCTTTGCAGGTGGTCTCTCATCCCGGCGACAGGAAGGTCCGTTTGTTCTATCCCCCTCCGGCGTGTCAGCTCGCGCGTCGTGATGCTCTTTTTGGTCAGTCTGGTCGGCGGCTGCGGCTATTCGATCAGGCCGCCATTTGACAAAAGCGTGAAAACGGTGTTCGTTCCCGTGCTGCGTACGCAGTCGTACCGTCGCGACCTCAATTTAAACCTCACCGAGATGATCCAGAAGGAGATCAAGAATCGAACTCCCTACAAGGTCGTCGGTACGCTCGAGAATGCCGACACCATTCTCGAGGGAACGATCAATTACGGGGATAAGAACATCGTGGTGGAAAACCCGTTCAACCTGCCGCGCGAGCTGAACGCGACGGTCGCGGTATCGGTCAAGTGGGTCCACAACCCGCCCAACGATGCCGACAAGGCGCGGCCGCCGACGATCGTCGCCGAGACCGTCAACTTCGTGCCCGAGGTCGGCGAGACGTCGCTCACCGCGTTCTACCGCACCAACCAGATGCTCGCCGCGCAAATCGTTGATATGATGGAGCAACCCTGGTATACGCCGTCGGATCTGAAATAGCCATTGGCGTAGCGTAGTGGTGTTTGGGCGGTCAGCCAGCGGAATCTTCGTCGAAACCAGGCTTCCTCCAGGTGGCTGTGGTGGAGCGACAGCGACACCACAGGCGAGGCCGGTGCAGCGCCGAGGTCGGTGGCCCTGGGGCATTCTGCCCCAGCGACCTGGGCGCAAGCAAGCGGTCATCCATCGTGTGCAAAGCAGCAAGGTCAATCGATGAGACGATGGGAAGCCAGGGGCCGGACGATTCTCGATGACGCCGATCGCGTGCCCAAGGTCATGGGAATCGTCAATGTCACCCCGGACAGCTTCTCCGATGGCGGCCTTACGCTCGAACCGGCCGCTGCGCTGCGGCAAGCTTGCGCTCTGGCCGCGGAAGGGGCCAGCTTGCTCGATCTGGGAGGAGAATCAACGCGTCCGGGGTCCGACGCCGTGAGCCTCGAGGAAGAGCTGCGCAGGGTCATGCCGGTGCTCGAGCCTCTCTGCCGGCCGGACATGATCCCCATCTCGATCGACACGTCCAAGAGCCGTGTCGCCGAGCTGGCGGTCGACCGGGGCGCCTCGATCGTCAACGACGTCACAGCCCTGCGGGCCGACCCCGAAATGGCACCGTTGATCGCCCGATCCGGGGCCGGCGTGGTGCTCATGCACATGCAGGGCCAGCCCAAGACCATGCAGCAGAATCCTCGCTACGACGACGTCGTGACCGAAGTGCTTGACTTTCTGGCCGAGCGCGTGGCATGGGCCATGTCCCAGGGCATCGCCCGGTCCCACATCGCCGTCGATCCGGGCATCGGCTTCGGCAAGACGCTCGAGCACAACCTTCAGCTCTTGCGGAACCTCGGTCTATTTGCAACCCTGGGTTGCGTGGTCGTCGTCGGCACTTCGCGCAAGGGCTTTCTCGGTGCGCTCTCGGGCAGGGGCACCTCCGAGAGGATGGTCGCCTCGACGGTCTCGTCCCTTGCGGCGTGCGCGGCGGGTGCGGGCGTGGTGCGAGTTCACGACGTGGCGGCCATGGTCGACGCGATCAAGGTCTGGACGGCCCTGCGCGGATGGGAGAGCAGCCCATGACGGTTTCTGCGACCAGTTCACGAGCGGTCTCGAGCGGGCAAACCAATCCCAGCGAGCTACAGGCGCTCTGCCAGCAGCTCGGCGTACAGGCGCGTGCCGCCGGGCGAAAGATGGCCCTGGTGAACACCGCTGCCAAGAACGCATGGCTGGAGCGATCGGCCGAGGCGTTGCGGCATCGATCCGCCGAGCTTCTTGAAGCCAACGCGGCCGACGTGGCGGCAGCGCCCTCATTTGGCTTAAGCGCCGCGGCCGTCGATCGATTGAGGCTCGATGTGCGGCGGATCGACGAGATGGCCCGATCGCTCTTGGAGGTCGTCGCGCTGGACGATCCCGTCGGCGAGGTCGTTCGCTCGAACCGCCGCGGCGACGGGCTCGACGTGACTCAGGTGCGAGTTCCCCTGGGCGTCATCTTCATGATTTACGAGAGCCGGCCCAACGTGACGGTCGATGCCGCTGCGCTCTGCGTCAAGAGCGGCAACGCCGTGATTCTGCGCGGGGGCAAGGAAGCGTTCCATTCCAACCGGGCACTTCACCGGGTGCTCGCGGCAGAGCTCGAGTCCTGCGGCCTGCCGCGCCATGCCGTGCAGCTTGTCCCGACGACCGACCGGGATGCGGTCGGCTTGCTTCTGGGCCTGCCCGAGTTCATCGACCTGGCCATCCCCCGCGGCGGAGAGAGTCTCATTCGCCGGGTGGTCGCCGAGGCACGGATGCCGGTTATGAAACATTACCAGGGCCTCTGTACTGTCTACGTCGACGCCATCGCCGATCTGGACATGGCCCAGCGGATCGTCCTGAACGCCAAGGTCCAGCGTCCCGGGGTATGCAACGCGGCCGAGACGCTGCTTGTGCACCGCGACATCGCGCCGGCTTTTCTGCCCAAAGTTGCTTCGGCCCTCAGGGATGCGGGCGTCGAGCTGCGCGGTGACACACAGGCACGGTCGCTCGTGCCGGAGATGACGCCCGCGCAGCCGTTCGACTGGGACACTGAGTTTCTCGATAAGATCATGGCCGTCGGCGTCGTCGATTCGCTCGATCAGGCCATCGCGCATATCAGTGCGCACGGCTCCGCGCATACCGACGCGATCGTGACGGCTGACCCGGCCGCGGCGGCGAAGTTCGTAGCCGAGGTCGATAGCTCGGCCGTGATGGTCAACGCCAGCACTCGCTTCAATGACGGCGGTCAGCTTGGCCTGGGTGCTGAGATTGGCATCAGCACCGACAAGTACCATGCCCGCGGCCCCTGCGGCCTGCGCGAACTTTGCAGCACGAAGTGGATCGTTCGAGGCGCGGGGCACATCAGGGAGTAATCGGCCGCCCCAGGCTCAAATGTGGCGCGGGCCGCTGCTATTCGGACACGCTGGCGTCTTCGCGAGCGTAGCACCCAGTAGAAGGATCACCCGGGTGCCACGCTTGCACGAAAGGGCAAGCGTGCCAGGTTGGCGAACGGGTCAGCGTCTTTCGGTGGTTCACAAGCCAGAAGATCTCAGCGCCCTGGTCATCCGTGGCAAGCTTTCTCTCCCCGGTGATCGGCCTAACGCGCTCTCTGGACAATTTGACTCGCTTTCAGTATCAGCCCGCAAAACTCCTTGCGGGTATCGTAGGGGTCGTACCGTAGCGCTGGTTGGGCCAGCTCGAGCACCGCCGCATAGGTGAGATTGCCCTTGGAGGGGGAATCTCGCAGCAACATGCCGAACCCGGCCACGGCGCTTGCGAGCCGGAAGTCGAGCGACGCCTGGCTGAGGTCGAGGCCTTGGTCGATGACCGATCGCTCGATCAGGATGCTGCTCTCGCCGTCGGGCTTCTTGTACCGAAGCTTGATGGCAAGCGACTCGGGGCTGTTGCCTTTAAGTTCGGCCGGCTTGAGGAATTTCGACGTGTTGGCCACGCCAACAGCAGCCGCAGGGGGCTGGGCGCTCGGCGGAATGAGCTCGTAGAGGGCGGTGACGTGGTGTCCTGCGCCAATCTCGCCGGCATCCTTGGCGTCGTTCGCGAAGTCGGCGTTCTCCAGTGCCCTGTTCTCGTAGCCGAGCAGCCGGTAGGCCTCGACTTTGGCCGGGTTGAAATCGACCTGGATCTTGACGTCCTTGGCGATGGTCACGAGAGTACCGCTCATCTGGCGAACGAGCACCTGGTAGGCTTCGTCGGCGTTGTCGATGTAGGCGTAAAAGCCGTTGCCTTTGTCGGCCAGCGATTCCAGCATGCTGTCCTTGAGGTTGCCCATGCCGAAGCCCAGGACGCTCAGAAAGACGTTGCTCTTGGCCTTCGCTTCGATCAGCGTGATCAGCTCATCGCGCTGGGTGATCCCGACGTTGAAGTCGCCGTCGGTGGCCAGAAGCACGCGGTTGACGCCGTCTTTCTTGAAGTTCCGCGCCGCGATGTCGTAGGCGAGCTGGATGCCTGAACCACCGTTGGTCGAGCCCTCGGCGCGAAGCTGACTGATGCGCGAGAGGATCGTCGCTTTGCCGTCGGAATCGCACGGCGTCGAGTCGAGGAAAACGCTCGCAGAACCGGCATAGACGACGAGTGCCAATCGATCACGCGGTGAGAGCTGCTCGACCAAGTGCTCCAGGCCCCATTTCAAGAGCGGCAGCTTATTGGCCGCGGCCATCGATCCGGATACGTCGATCAGGAAAACGAGGTTACTAGCGGGCCGGTCTTTGGGGTCGATCGTCTTGCCGGCGATGCCGATGCGGGCGAGCCGGTGCTCGGCGTTCCAGGGACAGCGGGCAACCTCGAGGGTAATGGCGAAGGGATCGGGGCTTCCCGGTAGCGGCGTCGGGTCCTGGTAGGAGAAATAGTTAAGCATCTCTTCAATGCGGACCGCGTCCGGAGGCGGAAGCTGATTCATCTGATCGAGGTAGCGGCGGACGTTCGCATAGCTGGCGGTGTCAACGTCGATCGAGAAGGTCGTGATGGGCATCTCCATGGCCCGGACGAACGGATTCTCCCGGATCCGCTCGAAGGCTTCATTGTCGCCGGCCGGCTCAGCTTCGGCTGGATTTGAGGCTGGTTCCGGCACTTGCGCCATCGGACCGTCCGACCTCTGGACCTCTTGCACCGGCTGGTCTTCGTCTAGACCCTTTGGAGGGGCCTGGCCGGCCAGAGCGGGCGCCGCCGCGGCACGCTCGTTCGACACAGGGGGAGCCGCGGCCGCCTGCGCAGGAGCAGGCACTGCCGGGGGCGGTGTCGCCGGAGCGGGGACCATCGGAGCGGTGGCCATGGGAGCAGCCGCCGGTTGCCCAGGAGCCGGCGCCGCCTCCGCAAGCGCAGGGGCCCCGGCCGCGCCCGCCTGTCGGCTCCTCTGCGCCTGGTTCTGTCCGTTCTGCATGGAAGACGGCATCGCCTGGTTCACGCTGTTCTGCTGAGCGTAGGGACCCGAGACCGGCAATCCGGAATTGGTCATCATGGCTCCCTGGCCCCGGCTCATCGACAGCAAAGTGCGGTCCTTGGGTGAGCCCGGTTGCTTGGCCATGGTCTCTGCCTTCTTGTCCACGGCCATCGCCAGGTCCCTGGTCGGTTTTGCCAGTGCGCGCCCTGCGACCGATACCTTATCTTGCGCGATGGCCTTGCCGGCTTCCTTGTTGTTATGGAGGTAATCAAGATTGCCCAGCCGGCGAGAAAACTCCGGACCCTGTGTGCCGCCCATCATTCCAGTCTTTTCCGTCTGAGCGACTTGATTCTGCGTCGCTCTCCCGAGGGTTGCGCTGGCGACCGGGCCGTTTTGGCGGTCATCACTGGTCAACGAGTGGGCCCGCTTGCCGAGCCGGGCAACAGTCGAAGTCGGAACCTGACCATGCTGCGCCATCGACCGCTTGAGCTTGGCCTCGGCCGCACCTCCCGCGTCCGCCAGCGGCCTTCCCGGCTCCAGCGCGATCCGCGGGCTGGACGCAACCGCGGTTGTCTTCCAAGGCAACTCGGGTGTTCTTGCCGAAGGAGGAGAATTGGCAGAGTCAGCCACGACGCTTTTGAGAGGATGCTCCCTTGAGGACAGCACCATCTCGGAACGGGGAGCGGCCCGCGGGACGTTCCAGGCAAGAAGTCCGACGGTTGCGCCCACGAGCAAGGTCGCTGCGATGGACAGGATCTTGTATTGTTCCCGCCACCACGGTCGCTTGGGCGATTCCGGCTCCCGCGCTTTGAGCGTTTGCTCGATCGCCTGCAGGTCGACCGACGGCAGGGGTGACTTGGTTTGATGTTCTTTTTGAAGCTCTTGCGCGAGCCATCCGGCGGTCTGGCGGATCTCAGCCACGAACTTCCGGGCCTCATCGCTGCACGAGAGAAGCTGCTTGATCTCTTGCTCTTGGGCCGGGTCAAGCTCGCCCAAGGCGTAGGCGGTCAGCCGGGGGTCGTCAGTGTCGAAGGTCATCTCTGGCTCTCCTTTCGGGCTTTTCAGGCGCGAGCCTCGACCGGCTGGCCATCGAACAGTTGTCCCCGCAGTGTCTTGATTCCGGCATGGATCAGGTAGCCGACGTTGGAGACGCTGTGGCCGCTGATCCGGCTGATTTCCTGGTATGAGAAGCCGTTTTGAAACTTGAACCGGAGGACCTCGCGCTGATTGGGGGGGAGAGTCTCCAGGAGCGAAAGCACCCGCGCGCCCAGATCATGGCTTTCGGCGGCCTCAAGCGGGCCCGGCGAAGGACTGAGGCATTGATTCACCTGTTCGTCGCTGAGCTGTGTCATGCGATGCTCCTTCCGCAGCACATCCAGAGCCCGGTTGCGGCAGACCGTGAACAGCCATTCGGCCAGGTGATCCCCGATCGTGGCGCGCTCTTGGGAGCAAAGTCGCAAGAACGTGTCCTGGACAACGTCCCGCGCCGACTCGGCGTCACCCAGGAGGCGCGTCGCGTAGAGCGCCAGCGGCCCTTCGAAGCGGGCCACCGCCTCGCGAATCCAGGCTCCGTACTCGGGGTCCGGCCTGACTGCCATCATCGCGCTCGCAAGGGGAAGCAATCCCGTTCGCCTTTACTACGTCCGGCAGAATACTTTCTTAGAACAGTTCGTCAGAAGCCCCACAAGCGCACGGAGCGATGGCAAATCGAAAAGGCGCCCTGAAGGCTGCTGCGGGCTGTCGCTGGTAACGGCATTCTACACCTTACTCGTGTCCGGCCGCCCTGGCGGCTGCTCTGGCGCCTTGCCAAAGGCCTCTGCCGGCGGCACGATAGGAGCCGTGGTGCGGCCCTTGGCCAGGGCAGTCGTCTCAAGGCGGGATCTGAGTCATGAAGGTTTGCATCGTCGGCGCCGGGGCGATTGGGGGCATGCTCGGACTTGAGCTCGCCCTGGCCGGACACGAGGTCACGTTCATCTGCCGGGGTGCGAATCTCGAGGCGGCCAGAAAAGACGGCATCACCCTGGTGCGCGAGGATGGCACCCGACGTCATCTCCGCCCCGCGAACGCCACGGATCGGCTCGCCGAGGCTGGTGTGCATGATGTGGTCGTCCTAGCGATGAAGGCGCATCAGGTGGCGCCGGTCGCGGCCGAGCTGAACACGCTGCTGGGGCCCGGCTCGGTCATCGTGACGATGCAGAACGGCATTCCCTGGTGGTATTTCTCGAAGCTCCCCGGTCCCTACGAGAATCGGCGGATCGAGGCCGTCGACCCCGGCGGCGTGATTGCCGCCCACATCGACGTCGAGCGGGTCATCGGCTGCATCGTCTATCCGGCTGCCGAGCTAGTTGCGCCGGCGCACATCCGCCAGGGCGAGGGCAACCGGCTGTCGCTGGGCGAGCTCGATGGCTCGGTGACGCCCCGGCTCGAGCAGGTCGCCGCGCTTTTCCGCGAGGCGGGTTTCAAGGCACCGTTGCTCAAGGACATTCGCTCGGAAATCTGGTTGAAACTCTGGGGCAACGTGAGCTTCAACCCGATCAGCGCACTCTGTCATGCGACGCTCGTCGATATCTGCGAATTTCCGCTTTCACGGCAGCTCGCCGCCAGCATGATGGAGGAAGCCCAGACGATCGGTCAGAAGCTGGGTGCTGAGTTTCGCGTGTCGATGGAACGGCGGATCGAGGGAGCCCGGGGGGTGGGCAAGCACAAGACGTCGATGCTTCAAGACGTCGAGCAGGGCCGTCCGCTCGAGCTTGGCGCCTTGGTCGGCGCCGTGGTCGAGCTGGGCCGGATCACCGAGACGCCCACGCCTCATATCGACGCCGTCTATGCCTGTGCCAGCTTGCTGGCTGACCGGCTGCGCCAAGAGCAAGGGCGGCTGCGTATCGAGAAGTAAGATGATCTTTCTAGATCGAGGAACGATTCATGTTGGGCAGTACGATCGCGGAGCTGCTGGCCGTCGGCGATAAGGCGGACACCGCTATCGCAGCTCCGGGCGTTCCACCGCTCTCGTACGCGGATCTCCGCCACCAGGTCGAGCGCACCCTTCTGTCGCTAGGTCGATCGGGTGTGGGCCGGGGCGACCGCGTCGCTCTCGTCTTACCTGGCGGTGCGGAGCTGGCGACCGCCTTCCTGGGCGTGGCCGCGGGTGCGTCGGCTGCGCCTCTGAACCCGGCCTACCGCGCCGAGGAGTTCGAGTTTTACCTCTCGGATCTCGCGGCGCGGGCACTCATCGTCGAGCGCGGCAGCCAGTCGCCGGCGCGCGAGGTCGCCGCCCGGCTAGGCATCGTCGTGATTGAACTGGAGCCCCAGCCTGAAAACGGTGCGGGGGCTTTTTCGCTGTCGCCCTCCCCTGGCCCTCTTTCATCCGGCCACGGTAGCGTATTGGAATATGCTCACCCGGACGACGTCGCGCTGCTTCTGCACACCTCGGGCACCACGTCTCGGCCCAAGCTCGTACCGCTCTCCCAGCGGAACATCACGGCCTCAGCGCAGAGCATCGCCGAGACGCTCCGGCTGACCCCCGCGGACCGCGGCCTGAACGTTATGCCCCTTTTTCATATTCACGGGCTCATGGCTGGCTTGCTGGCGCCGCTTCATGCTGGCGGGACGGTCTTCTGCACGCCAGGGTTCAATGCCCTTCGGTTCTTCGCGTGGATGAGCGAGGCCCGGCCCACCTGGTACACGGCCGTGCCGACCATGCACCAGACGATCCTCGCCCGCGCTGGGCATAACAGGGAGATCATCGCGGCCAACCCGCTGCGATTCGTTCGCTCGTCGTCCTCGTCGATGCCGCCGCAGGTCATCGGTGAGCTGGAGGACACCTTTGGCGCGCCTCTAATTGAGTCCTATGGCATGACCGAGGCCGCGCACCAGATGGCCAGCAATCCCCTGCCTCCCGCCAGACGCATTCCCGGCACCGTGGGATTGGCCGCGGGGCCTGAGATCGCCATCATGGAAGAGCAAGGCAACCTGCTGGAAGCTGGTGCGACTGGCGAGATCGTGATCCGCGGCCCCAGCGTGATGCAGGGCTACCAAAACAACCCTTCGGCCAACGCCGACGCTTTTTGCAACGGCTGGTTCCGGACCGGTGATCAGGGAACCAAGAGTGCGGAGGGTTATGTCACGATCACCGGGCGGCTCAAGGAGATCATCAACCGAGGGGGTGAGAAGATCTCTCCCCGCGAAGTTGACGAGGTCTTGATGGATCATCCATCGATCCGACAGGTCGTCACCTTCGCGGTCCCGCACGACAAGTTGGGCGAGGACGTGGCCGTGGCCGTCGTGCTTCGTGAGGGCGTGACCCTGGCCGAGAAAGATGTCCGCGAGTTCGCCATGAAGCGGCTGGCTGACTTCAAGGTCCCGCGCAAAGTTATCTTCCTCGACGAGATTCCCAAGGGCCCCACGGGGAAGCTTCAGCGAATCGGCTTGGCCGCAAAGCTGGGGATTGGCTAGCGCGGGGCTCGTTCAATAGAGACGCCTGGGCGACTCCGCTAACGCGCGGGCTGTCGGGACCCTGGTCGTTGTGAATACCAGAACACAGCCGCGCGGTATGAAGGGGCGCTTCTGTTTTCTCCGCCGCGCTCGATGCCGGCCTCGATCGTCCGCGCGTAGGGCACGGGATCACCTAGGTGCCAGCGGTACGCGGCTGCCTGCCACATCTCGCCTTGGTGGCGACAGACCGGAAAGCCGTGAAGGGGATAACAAGCCGGTCGGTCGAGCCGTCCCGGCAGAGTGTACCAGCCGCAATGGAAGAGGTCTTCCGTGCCGGTGCCGTGGAAAACCAGGCGGCCATCGACCCTGAAGCGGTCGTCGCCTTCGAGCCAGCAGGGCTGCTTATCTTTGCCTTCGGCGAGAAGCAGCACGCCGGCGAAGTGGCCGCGTCCCTCGTCGCTCAGCCAGGAGAAACCTTCCTTCGGCCGCGTGGAAATCGCTGCGCGAAACCCGGCATGGAAGAAAGCGGCGTCGGCGGGAACCTCCCGGACCGTTCGGACCAAGAGCGTTCCTTTGAGCGGCTCATCGGTAACGATCCGCAGGATCGCCTGGCGGTGATAAGGCATGGGAAAGCGGTTGTACCAAGCACCCCCGCGCTGGCCCACAAGCAATGACTGATAAGAGTCTGCTCCCTGGGCACAACCGAAGAAGAGACCCAGAGGCATGTCGACGGCGGCCGTTTCGATCAGGTCGGTATCCCAGGCGATCCGCAACCGAGCTTTCTTCCAGGCATTCTCGGTGTTCTCGGCCGGCACGACCTCCAGGCAGCGAATGACCGCGGGACCGGGCCGAAGCGCGTATTCATGAACGCTGTTGCCAAGGCCCTCGACCTCGTATCGAGCGACATCAGCACCAGCCAGCTCGCGAGCTTCGTACGAGCCGGGGTCCGACCAGATCGCCACAGCGCGATCGAGTGCTGTCTGAACGTCCGGGCTGGGCTGCTCGGAAAAGGAATTGACGCGTGCGTCCGCTGGCAACCGCAGCAAGTTGATCTGGAAGAACCGCACGCCTTGTCCCTGCGCCACGACCTTACAGCCATTTTCGAACGCGATCGGCACATACGAGACGAAGCCGCCGGAACCTTCGCCGACCAGCGGCCGCGGGAAATGGCGATGTGCTCCGGTGAAGATCAAATCCAGGGGAACGTCCAGGGCGGGCTGTTCTTGAGCGTTTATATAGATTTTCATGTGCTCATGCTTGTGGTCGAGCTGCCCAGTCTTCGCACCGGAGGTGTGCGCAAACCAGAGGTGCTGAATGATGCCCGGGCCGTCCAGTTCGGCAAGGACCAAGTCGCCATTCTCGACGCGCAGCTTCGATGAGGTTCCGCTGTAGGCGTCGTTGTTGCTCCTGGTGCGGTCGTGCAAGCTGAAAGAAAGCGGTTGGACCGCGGGATCACGCAGCCTGGCCAAGAGTCCCAGATCGGCAAGCTCGACCGGCGAGCCGGAAGGGCGATAGCCAAGGGCCGGCGCTGTGGGTTCTTCGAATGCGACGACCTGGGCCAGCAAGAACAGCACAGGAGTGATCAAGGACATGGGGGCAACCTTGCTGGACCCTGGAACGAGCAGGGGTGAAAACGTATCCTGGTGTCATCTCGAGGCGGATTGGAAGGAAAGTAGTCGCGCCGGGCAGCGGCGCCTCGGCTCGGTTCTTCCCGCGATCCGGCACGGCTCGCTCCGCCGCCGGCCGCTTGAACTGGCCTGAGTTTGGCCCCGGACACGCTTTCCTGTCAAGCCGCGGTTTCGCGGAAAGGGCTCTCGATGCGACGTGGGATCGGGCAGGCATTTCTTGTCACTTGCTTCATGTCTTTCCTGTTTTCGAGAAATGACCAAGCACAGAGCACGCCGCCCGGCTCGACCAGCGGGAGCGCTTCAACCGACACACCGTGCCCGCCGATGTCCCCCCTGGGCTTTGCTCCCGCCTCGCGCGCAGCCGAGCTCGACGCCGAGGCGAAAGCCCTGGCTGTTCCCACGCCCGAGAATGCCCGCAAATTGCTCAGAACGCTGACCGAAGAGCCACATCTTGCCGGCTCGCCCGCCGACTACAAGACCGCCGTCTTCGTCCGCGACCGGCTGCGGGAATGGGGCTGGAAGACCGACCTGGCTACATATGAGGTGTTGCTCAACTATCCGGCCGGCAAGGACGAGATCGTGCTTCTTCGTCCCGTTGCGAAGAACCTGGCTGGCGACGAGGCTCCTCTGGCTACCGACAAGGATTCCGCCCAGAGCAGCGCGCCCGGGGCCTTCCATGGTTACGGCGCCAGCGGTAGAGCAACCGGGCAAGTCGTTTATGCCAATTACGCGCGTCCCAAGGACTTCGCCGCGCTTGAGAAGCTGGGAATCTCGGTCGTGGGCAAGATCGTGCTGGCCCGCTACGGCGGGAACTTTCGCGGGCTCAAGGTCTTGCACGCTCAGAAGCGTGGTGCGTCGGGCATTTTGATTTATTCAGACCCGGCCGATGACGGCTATGCCAAGGGGGATGTCTATCCGGCCGGCCCGTTTCGTCCCGGCTCGGCGATCCAGCGCGGGAGCGTCCAGTTCCTCTCGATGGGACCGGGCGACCCGTCGACGCCCAGGGGTCCGTCAGTCAAGAACGCCGACCGCTTGCCGATTGACTCTGTCAACGGCTTTCCGCTGGACCTTCCCAACTGGGCTTGGATTGGCACCGAAGACTTTCATCCGGGCAAGGACTGGGAGGCGAAGACGGGGCTCAAGCGTGAGGACTATTTCGCCACGATTCCGTCGCTACCGCTCTCGTACGACGCCGCGCGCGAGATCCTCAAGGTGCTGGCCGGCCCCGAAGTTCCCTCCGGCTGGCAAGGAGGCCTGCCGTTTGCCTATCACGTGGGGCCCGGTCCGGCCGAGCTCAGTTTCACGGTTCGCATGGATTATCAAATTCGCACGATCTGGAACGTCATCGCCACGATCGCGGGGACTGACGAGCCGGATCGCTGGATCATGCTCGGCAACCATCGCGACGCCTGGGTTTACGGGGCCGTCGATCCGGGCAGCGGGACGGCCGCGACGCTCGAAACCTGCCGCGCCTTAGGCGCTGCGGTCAAGAGCGGCTGGAAGCCCCGCCGCACGCTCGTGTATGCAAGCTGGGACGCCGAGGAGTACGGGCTGGTCGGTTCCACCGAATGGGCCGAGGAGCATGCCAGCGAGATTGACCAGAAAGCCGCGCTCATGCTCAATGTCGACTCGGCCGTCGGCGGCCGCCAGCTCGATATCGGCGGCGTTCCCTCGCTCCGCGACCTGGCCCTGGACGCCGCCGGGGCCGTGACCGACGTCCGGACCGGGAAAAGCTTCCGCGAAGAGTGGCTGGAGAGCAAGCGATCGGCCTGGGCCGGGGCCAGCCCACTCTTGCTTTCCGACCCGATGTGGTCAGCGCCTGCGACGGCTCCCGGACCCGGTCGAAATGAGGCTCGGCCCCCAACCTCAGCGGCGCCCCGCGGCTTTGTGCCCCAGCTCATCGCCCTGGGCTCGGGCTCGGATTACACGGTCTTTCTCGATCATCTCGGAATCCCTGCATTGGATATCGGGTTCTCGGGACGGTACGGCGTCTATCACTCGATCTACGACAACTTCACCTGGATGGAGCGGTTCGGCGATCCCGAGTTCCTCACGCACACGCTGGCCGCCCGTCTTTATACGGTAATCCTCATGCGTGCCGCCGCGGCCGAAGTCTTACCCCTGCGATTTGCCGCCTACGGCGAAGCGCTGCGGGATCACGTCGACGAGCTACGTCTGATCCAGGCACGTCATGACCGCGGCAAGGCAAAGCTGGCCGCCGTCCAGGAAACAACGACTGCCGACATTCCAGGAACCTTCGATGGTCTGCCAAAGCTGGTGCAGGCGGTGAAGAGTTTTCAATCCCAGGCCGCTCTTCTCGATCACTCGCTTGATGAGCTATCGTCCCGCGACCGGATCGACGCGCCGGAGCTGGCCGCAGTCAATCGGGAACTTTCGCGGGTCGAGCGCGCGCTCCTTTTACCTGAGGGACTGCCGGGCCGCGCTTGGTTCCGGCACGCGATCTATGCCCCGGGCGTGAGCACCGGCTACGGTGCCTGGCCGATGCCCGCGATCCGCGAGGCGGTCGAAGATCACGCCAGCGATCGATTGCGGCCGGCCGTTGACAGGACCGTCGCGGCGCTCCAAAAGGCGACCGAGGCGCTTCGCCTGGCGCACGACGCGGCGGACAGGGCAAGTCGAAAGCGTGATCCGGAGTCACGAGATGCGAGGTGATGGCCAGAGCCGGCTGCAAGCCCGCGCTCGCCCCGGGTATCATACTGGCGGGACTTTTCGCCTGAGCGATTTTGCGGCGACGGGCACCGTCGTGACCGCCTCGCTACGTTCTGCTGTTCGTCAGTCCTGGAAGAGGCGGACGGCTTCCTCGATCGACAACCGGTCGAGATCAGGCAAGAGCTCAATGAGCCTCGAACTCTCCAACGAGGCGTCCTCCGGGCGGGGCTCGGCGAGGTTCGCGTCGTTCCGCTCATTGGCATGAATAAGCCCCAAGTCCAGCCCCATCGCCTGGGCCACGCGACGCATAAGCTCAAATCGGCTGACACGCTCGGCGCCGGCCACATGCACAATACCCGAGGCATTCACCTCGGCCAGGCGAATCAGAGATCGGGCCGCGGTGCGGTAGTCCATCGGCGTGCGGAACTCGTCGTCGAAAAACGCCTGCGGCTTCCCGGCCCGTAGCGCCGTGCAGGCCCGATCGAAGAACGAGTCTCGGCCGCACTTCGAGGGCCCGAAAAGCAAGCTGATCCGGGCCACGAGTCCCCCGGGAACCTGCAGGACCAACGGCTCGGCCGCCGCCTTGGTCCGGGCGTACTCAAGCAAGGGATGGGGTTGGTCGTCTTCGCGATACCAGCCCCGCGTGCCGTCGAAGACGAGGTCCGTGGACGTGAAGACGAGCTTGCGACGGTGTGCACCGCACCAGTCGGCAAGATTTCGTGTGGCCTCGACGTTGACAGCCCAGGCTCGCGCTTTGCCGCGCAGTACGGCATCGGCCGTGCTCATGGCCGCCGCGTGCAGAATCACGTCGGGCTGGGCCGTCGAAAGTGCATGTGCGACGACCGTGGCGTCAGTCAGCTCGACCGGCAAGAGTTCAGCGCCGATGCGCGGCCCGGTCGCCGCGCGGCTCCAGGCGAAGACCGTGTGCTGACGACACCGCGCCAGCTCTTCGAGGAGGTAGGCGCCGAGCTGTCCGCTCGCCCCCGTCACGACAATCCGCATGATCGAACGCTCCCTCACTAGCGGGGCTGGAGCACGAGAAAGTTTCGCAAGCTTCGCCAGATGCCTGCCGATCCTACGCCAACAGGTACCCAAGTGGAACAACCGAAGCGCACATTTCCTTTCATGCGTGGGCAACGTGGGAGCGGCTGCAATGGATATCCGCAACGTGCCATTGAACGACCTCATTCTCGACCCTAACCTCAACTTGAGAGATCGGCTCGACGACTTCACGGTCGAACGCTACGCAGACTCCTGGGATCGGTTACCGCCAATCACCGTATACGAGATCGACGGCAAATTGCTGGTCGCCGACGGATTTCATCGCCATGCGGCGGCGGTGATGCTGGGAAAGCGGACAATGCCAGCCGAGATTGTCGTCGGAACCTTCACCGACGCACTCGATTTCGTCTCCAGCGTCAACCTGTTCCACGGCCTTCCCTTGACGCGCTCGGAACGACGGCGTGCCGTCGAGGTCAAGCTCAAGCTCCACTATGACTGGTCCGACCGAAGGATGTCCGAGGAGCTGGGCGTCAGCCGCGAGCTGGTGGCTAAGGTCCGCCGTCAGCTCATCGAGGGAAACCAGATACCCAATAATCCCGGCCGGGTCGGCTCGGACGGAAAACTCTACACCTCCGCCGGCATTCCGCGGGAACAGCCCGAACGGCCCAGAGGCAAGCCCGAAGACGACGATGACAACGCCGAACGCGGCCGCCGCGGCATGGGCGCAGCTACTGCCCCCTGGGAAGAAACCGCGCCGCCGAAGGCCAAAGGGAGGGGGCCCTTGATCGAGGAGCCGCCGTATCCCAGCGGATCCGAGCCACTCAGCATGGCGCCTGGCCTCGTCGATGTTTCCGCGCCCACGATCGACGAGCTGCTGGAGCTGATGTCGCGCCAGATCATGCAGGTGATCACCTGGACCCAGGCCGACGGCTTCCTCGATAGCTATCGCGCAGCCAGTCCCAATGCCCGCGGACTTTTCCACGCGGCGGTCATCAAGCTGGCCGCCCGGGCCGACCAGTTGCGGCGAAGCTAGGTTCTTCCCTGCGCCGCCGGATTCGTAACCGCCAGCCACCGGGTTCTGTCCAAGATCGGCGTGCCCTGGCCGGCAGCCTTTGATTTAGACAAGCTCGCAGAGCACCAGGTCCGCGAGGAACCGGCCCTCCCGGGTGAACCGAACGCGCATGCCGTCGTCTTCCAGCAGATCTTGGCCCACAAACCGCGCGATCGGGCGGCCGAGCAAGGCGTCCAGGTCGAAGCCGGTTCGGGCCCGATAATCGTCGCGATCGATTCCCAGCCAGGTCCGGCGCAGCATGAGAACCGCGGTTTCCCGCGCCCGCGCCTCCGGCGCCAGGGTTTCGGAGGGTCCGGTCGCCGGCTCTCCGCTTTCAATCCGCCGCAGATACGCCGCCAAGTCTCGCGTGTTGACGGACCGCGCCCCCCCCACGTACCGCGCTGCCCCCAGACCGACGCCGTGGTAGGCGTCGTTAGCCCAGTAAACCAGGTTATGGCGTGATTCGTAGCCCAGGCGCGCATAGTTGGAAAGCTCATACATCGCCAGTCCCTCGCCCTCCAAGCGGTCCATCACAGCCTCGTACATCAGGCGTTCCAGCTCCTCTTCGACCGGGACGACCACGCCGGCCTGCATCTCTTTCCACAGGTTCGTCCCTCTCTCGTAGACCAGTCCATAACACGAGAGATGAGAGGGTTGCAGTGCCAGGGCTATTTCCAGGTCACGACGGCAATCCGCAAGGGTGGAGCCGGGTATTCCGAAGACGAGGTCCAGCGACCAGCGAGGCATGCGCGGGCGCACAAGTTCGATCGCCCGCTGGACGTCGTCCGGAGCGTGATTCCGCTCGAGTTTCTCGAGCAGCCTGGGCTGGAAAGACTGTGCTCCCAGGCTGACACGGTTGACCCCCCCTTCCGAAAGGATCTCGATCTTTTCGGCATCGAGCGTCCCGGGGTTGGCTTCGACTGTCCACTCACCGTCCGCCGCTAGCGGAAACCAGGAGCGTACAATTGTCAAGAGTTGGCTGAGCAACGCTGCGTCCAGGCGAGTCGGAGTTCCTCCACCGATGAAAATGGTCTCGACCGGTTGCGGCTCGATCAGCGTCTGGATCAGTTCTTTTTCGAGCGCCGAGATGTACCGATCGGCCAGGTGGTCGAATCCGGCCAGAGACGCGAAGTCGCAGTACCCGCACTTGTGAGCGCAGAAGGGAACGTGCACATAAGCGGCGCGGGGGCGGATCCACGGAGGATCGTCCCAGGTTGGTGAACCAACCGATGTTGCCGCTCTCGGCGTCACGTGGCGTCCGATCACGATGTCAAAAGCGCTCGGTGGCTCGACTCGATTGCTGCGAGGTGACAGGACCATGGGAGGAAGATGCTCCAAGCCAACAGAGCGCGAATTCGAGGCCTGCCAGCACGAGGCAAAGTTGCCGATTGCCTCACCTGACCGCAATCGATCAACCGGGCGGCTCTTAGAGCGAGCATGCAATTCGCATGTCGCGAACACGAGAGAAGACCAAGCGGAAAACTTACCTGCCTTGACGCGGCTCAATAATCGTCGCTGTAGCCCCCGCCCCCGCCGCGATTGCCGCCACCCCCGCCGCCACGATAGCCACCCCCACCGCCCCCGCCTGAGGTTCGTGGCTTGGCCTCGTTGACAGTCAGCCGCCGGCCATCGTGATCGCGCCCGTCGAGCGCCTCGATGGCAGCCTGGGCCTCGTCATCATTGGCCATCTCGACGAAGCCGAACCCGCGGCTGCGGCCCGTGTCACGGTCGCTTAAGACCTGTGCCGAGCTCACAGTGCCGAACTGTTCGAACAACTCATGAAGCTGCTCAGATGTGACCGTATACTTGAGATTTCCGACGTAAAGCCGTTTGGCCATCGCAATCGCCCGCAACAGGCTCTCCACCGACCGCCGCAAAGAAAAATCACCCGAAAAGTTCCGCTCACTCAAGATCCGCAAGGCCCAAGTCCGCGGGAACTCTACCTCTGGCCAATGGCACGCGAATCGTGATCCCCACGAATTCCCGCGCCTCTGGATTGAAGCGTGTGCACTATATACGCTTTGTTCATTCGCTTCAACGATAAAATACAGATCCCTGGTGCACGCACGAAGGCTTGATGCGACCCATGAAAGCTAAGACGCGTCGTCTGCGATCGAGAATCATGGCTCTGGCCGCTTTTGTGGCCACCCTCGGCAGGCCCTCGCAGTCCCCTGCCGGCAGTGATCAAGAGCCGTCCGGACCGAGACACGAACCGCTAAGGGGACGCCGGTAGTCATCTCCGCTACTTGATCTGAGCTCCCGCTCTGGTCTTAGACGCGCCTGATGATCCCGTCCTCAGTGGCGACTCCGCTAAGGGGAACATCGTGGAGTTCAACCGGCAGTCCGGCCACGATCTGGCAGCTAAATCCCATGCCCCAGCAGAGCGCGTCAGGCCGCATGAGGGGTAAGAGACGATCGTAGTGGCCGCCTCCGCGTCCCAGGCGATAGCACTGCCTGTCAAAGGCAAGCCCTGGAATCAAGGCCCAGTCAACCTGGGCGGGATCAACTTCCGGACAGTGCGGTCGCGGCTCGCGAATTCCCAGTATTCCAGGTTCGAGGTCGTCTTCCGGAGAAGTGACCCGGAAAAGACGCAAGCGGTGCGCAGAGCGATCGACGCGCGGGCAAAGCACCCGCTTGCCTAACTGAAGCGCATGGCGAAAAAAGGGGCGTGAGTCCAGCTCTTCGGGAAAGCCCTTAACGTAAAGAAGAATGTTCTCCGCGGCCTCGTAGCCGGGAAGAGTCGGGAAGTGTTCGATGAGCCGGGCTTCCTTGGCCTCCCGATCAAGGGAATCGAGCGCAAGGATCGCGGCGATGATGGACCGCCTCTGGGCCCTCTTGAAATGCCATTTGGTGTGGTCTCGGTTCATGGAGACTGCCCGGACTGGGGTGCGATGAAGAGATGACGGCGACGTCGTCCAACGAAGAAGCCCGTGCCATCTCTCCATCGAGAGGTGCCACGGGCCATTCACCTCCACCGCAATGCCGTTAAAGGCGCTTTTGAGAACCCGCAGTTCAAGTGGGAACCTCAGACCTGCGAGAGGCTGAACCTCAAGAGGCCGGTGTTGGATCCCGACGGGTTATATGTTGGTTCGCCAAAAGGACCGCCCTCTGTCGAACATGGCAGAGGCTAAGCTCGGCCGAAACCGAACACCTCTATCCTAGCTCGCTGTCGCTTCGCTTGCAAGACGGCGGCCGGCGAAAAACCATCAGGACGGAAGTGACAACGCAAAAATCGATTTAACATATAATCATTAAAATAGAAAACATGCATGCTGGTCGATTAGAGGATTCGTAATCTCGCATCTGATCGTTTTCCACGTGCTCCTCGGGGCCAGTAAACCAGGTTCCATCACGACCGCTGGCCTTCGCCGATCGGCGAGACGCGAAGCTGGCGGATCTGGTCGCGGAGCCGGGCTGCCTCCTCGTAGTTTTCGAGTGAGACGGCCAGCTCGAGCTGCTGCTCGAGACGCTCGACCGGGCCGGTGGGGCGCTCCTGCTCGACCTCGCGCCGCCAGCGAATGAGAAAACCAAGTTCCGAGCACTCAGCCTCTCGATCCTGCTGGTGGTATTCGACCAGGAACTGGCGAATCCGCCCAATGCCCTCGTCGATCTGGCCGAGTGCTTGCGGGAAATCGCTTTGGGCGACGCTCTGCATCGCCCGGGCGCGCGTCCCCATCATGATCACATAAGGGCGGTAGCGATCGAATTCGAGCTTGTCGCGCTGGCGGGACGCGTGCTTGACGGCGAAGGCGAAGAGACGAAGATTGCGATCGGTATCGCGCTCGACCAGATCGAACCTTTGCAGATGAAACGCCGAGAGGTAACGATGATAATACTGCAAGCCCTCGCGCATCAGGCTGGCGCAGACCTCATGGTCCAGCGAGAAATCCTGTCCCGAACTTGCGGCGGCTCGCTCGCGCGATTCAAAGTAGTCCAGAAGCGACTCGAACTCATGCGGCCGCTGCCCATCCGGCCGTCCCGAGATCTCCATCTGAAGCACACCTAGGTCGATGCGCATCTGGATCTTTTCTTTGCCATCATCACCGGCCACGATGCGCACTTGAAGAACGTCGGCATTAAAGTCCCAGCCGGCCAGGATGGAGGTGATGTCCTGACTCACGAGGTCCTCCCGGGCTCTCAGCCAAAGGCGCCAGGACCCCCCTGGTGGCCTCGCCTGCCGTGTATTTTGCTCTCTTTAGTGAGTGTATAGGCGTGCCGTAACTCATACAACCCGGCACACCAAAAACGACGGCATCGTCCCCATTTGCCTTCGGAGGCACATCCTGGATTTCCCAGGACGCAAGCCTTGTCAATGGCCCAGCGAAACTGGGGCCCAGCGAAACTGGCAAAAAAACCGCGCTATAGCGGGCTGCCGGCTGTCGCCACAGCGAAGCGACCCGGCATCCGCGCACGGCGCGAGAACCAGCTCGGCGGAGGGGCCGGATGCCCGCCCCTCCGCCCCCGGCAAACTCTAGAGTTCGTTGTTATCGTGGATCATCGGCTCCAGCTCCTTGGTATTGCGCTCGACGGCCAGCACGATCGTCCGCTCCTCGCTGCCATCGGCCGGCGAGGCGACTGCGGGGATGATCTGCCGGGAATCGGGCAAGCTGAAGCGGACCGTGAAGGTCCCGTCGGATCGGAGATGAACAGGCTCTCCCTGGAGGGTGACCTGGGCGTCGGGCTCGGTGGCACCATAGACGATGAGCTCCGCGTCGAGCTCGAAGTGGAATTTTCGTCCCAGACTCGTCAGTCCACTGGCCGCGAGCGCCGGCATCGAGCCACTGCAGAGAGGCCGGCGGAGCCGCTCTTCGAACAGATCACGCAGGTCCAAAGCCGTGTTGGCACGGGCGCAGCCGATGGACGAGGGGTTCTGAACTCGCTCGAATTGCTGCTGCACGTCGGACCAGTTTTCCTCGAGTGCATCCGACACGCCGGCCTTAGGGGTCGAGACGATGTTCGAGCGTGCCAGCACGTAAAACTTGCCGCGCCGCGACAGATAGCCGATATCGATGCGATACGAGCGGGGCGGGTCCAGCACGTCCACGTACCAGTTATTGACACCGCCGTGAATCGAGATGTCCCGGATGTGCCGCTCGGCCGCGGCCGTCGTATCCTCACTGGTGACGTCCATCAGCCGCAAAATCGGCTGGGCGCTGTGCCATTCCTGGCCCAGCGCGGCCTGGGCTCGCGCCAGCGTGGTGCGACTTAGCTCCCAGTAGGCATGCAGCCAGTACGAATCGCGTGCCAGCACGATGATGCGGTCTTTTTGACAGGCGTGATCCAGCGTATGCGGCAGCGGCGCGGCCGTCGCCACGTCGCGACAAGCGGCAACCGCGGGCTCCTCGCGGCTGGCGGACTGCGTTTTGACCGGCTGGATCTTGGCACGAGGCGCAGGACGGGTCTTGGGTGCCCGTACGGCCTTCTTGGTACGCGATGGGGCGGGCGGGCGGGTCACGGTCAGAGCCCGGATCAACTGATCCTTACGCATCGCGTGCCATCCGGAGATCCCCTGCTCCTTGGCCATCTGAGCAAGCGACTTCTTATTACAATCCTTGAGCGCTTCGGAGGTCATGCGGAGCCACTCCAACACCGCACGCGCTATCAATAACGCATGCGATGGATGATAGATTGCAAGATTCATCCATGAGTGGATAGATCCGGAGAACTCCTTGCCTTCCGGACTCAGGGGAGCTCGATGCCCAGTGAGTCATCTCCAGGTGAGAACCGCGACCATCCCAGCGGAATGGAGCCAGCGCAAAAGAAAACGGCCGTCAACCCGTGTTCGATGGTCGAGGCCGTAACTTGGATTCGGTCGCGTCGGATTCTCCGAGCCAGGGTGACGTCATGGCGAGTCCCCACACTGGGTGAAACCGGACGTAGCGGTCAGCTGATCGCGAAATCGTCGTCCATTGCTAAGTTTGCACACCTGGCATACCATATTGACACGGTGGATGTCAACGATGATTCGCCGGTTGTGTCCGAAAACGGACGTTTTGCAACCGTCCCTTCCAATCGTCATGGAACAAGCGTCCAAGGATCGTTCGCCGGAACATTGTGAAAAATTTCTCGAGCCGGCGATGCTGGGGAGTTGACAGTGCGAATGAGCCCTGTATAACGGAGCTACGTGCGGCGGGTCCCACCCCAAAGTTGGCACTCTTGAACAGGACACGGTTTTCCTACCTGTTAGCGGTCGTGATGACGAGCCGGTGCCCCCCTGGGTCGCGACGACTCTCTCGGCTTCGATGGCGAGTGTGGGAAAACGGGTGGTGCTAGTGAGCCAAAAGCCTGATAGTCGCTCTGCTCTCTCCATCGGCATGGACTGGAGTGCCCGGATCACGACGATCGGCCTCGAGTTTGCCATGCCGGCCTGTTTGGGCTTCGGCCTGGATCGATGGTGGGGGACGAGCCCCTGGTTGACCGTGATCGGTGCTTTCCTGGGGCTGGGAATCGGCATGCTGCACGTGATCCGGCTGGGCTCGAGCCTCCCTGGCCCAAGCGGCGGGACGTATGGGAGCCGGCCGGACCGGGATGGCGGTAGGAAGATCCGATAAGCCGACGCTCGGCGAAGCGGGCACAAGAGAGCCCGAAGACCCTGCTTGCCGGTCGCCAAGCCGGCTTCACACGAAAGACATGGCGAGACGAAATGCCTGGGCATGGCGCAAACCCGCTGAGCCACGTGCTCGATAGCCCCGAAATCGAGCTTCCCTGGTTCAACCCGCCGACGTTCGAGTTGAAGATCCACTTGCCCTCGATCTTGGGCATCCAGATCACCCGGTTCATGGTCATGGAGATTCTCGCCGCGCTCCTGGTGATCGCGGTGATGATTCCGGTGGTCCAGCATATCTGCCGGCACCACGTCAGCCGGGGCCGCTTCCCCAACATGATCGAGGCCATGCTGCTGTTTATCCGCGACGACGTGGCGCGTCCGGCGATCGGCGGTCATGGCGCCGACCGGTTCCTGCCCTACCTCTGGACGATCTTCTTCTTCGTGCTCTTCAACAACCTGCTGGGAATGATTCCCGGACTGGCTTCGGCCACCGGGAACATCAATGTCACTGCGGCCCTCGCGCTAATGACGTTGGCCACCGTGGTGATGGCCGGCGTTAAGGAGCTGGGTTTCGTCGGCTACTGGGTGGGTATCGTGCCCCACCTCGACGTGCCGCCGATCTTGAAGCCGTTTCTCTGGGGACTGATGTTCTTCATCGAAGTGGCGGGACTGTTCATCCGCCACATCGTGCTGGCCGTTCGTCTCTTCGCCAACATGTTCGCCGGCCACGTGGTCCTCGCCGTGATCCTCGGGTTCATCCTGATGGCGTACCACAGCCTGGCGTTTTACCTGGTGATGCCGGCGAGCATCGGCGGCGTGATCTGTCTGAGTTTCCTGGAACTGTTCGTCGCTTTTTTGCAAGCTTATATTTTTACCTTTCTTTCAGCGCTTTTCATTGGCTCGGCGGTGCATCCCCACTAGCGTGGGCACCCTGGGGCGTTCTTGGGATCGAGGGATTTCGCGGTCGGGTTTCGAGTCGAAGGGCAGAAGGGCTCGCCAGCGGATGAACCGGGCGGGCCGAGAAGGTCCGGGGCGAGGCCAGGGGGTTTCGTCTCCAGACGGGGTGGGGCGTCGTGAAGCCCCTGGTTCTCCCACTTTTGGTGTTTCAACGAGGAGTGAAGGGTCCGATGAAACTCATCAAGTCCGCCGTCCTGGCACTAGGGATGCTACTTTTGGTCCAGGGCGCGACGTTCGCGCAGGAGAAGGGTCAAACCGCTGCCGCCCCTGTCGTTCGCGCTCCCTTCTCCGATCTGAAAGCGATCGGAGCCGGCGTGGTCATCTTGGGTGCGGCCTTGGGCATCGGCGGCCTGGCCAAGTCGGCCGTCGAGAGCATGGCGCGGCAGCCCGAGATCGCCGGTAACATTCAAACCGCGATGATCATCGCGGCGGCACTGATCGAAGGTGTCACGTTCTTTGCTCTGATTATCATCCTGCTGCAGGTGCTCTTCGGGTCCTGATCAGCCCTCCGCGCTGAAGCCGGCCCGGCGGGCCTCGCCACCGTGAGGCTCCCCGGGTTCGGAAGTTATCCCAGGCCGCGGGCACCGGCTCGATCGGAGCGAGGGGCAGCCCGCGGCGTCCGTCACCCCCCGGGTTCTTGGCTTACTTTTGAAAACGCGTCGAATAATCGCGAGAGACCAATCATGCAGCGGCGTGCGCTCTTTGCCTCGGCGACCTTAGTCTTCCTGGCTCTTTTGCCACTCGCGTGCTGGCCGGGCCGCGCGGCGGCCCAGGAAGGCGCGCATGAAAGCCGGCAAAAGGCGGAAGCGGAGCCCGGCAAGGCTCACGCGGGAGCTGCGGCTGAGGCGGCACACGGTGGCGCGGAATCCGGTCATGCGGCCGAGGAGGGCAAGGCCAACCCGATGGAGCTCCAGCCCTCGCTGGCCCTCTGGACCGTCGTAGTCTTCCTGTGCCTCCTAGGCATTCTCGGCAAGTTCGCCTGGAAGCCTCTGGTCGAGGCCCTGCACCACCGCGAAGAGCATCTCGAGCACTGTCTTCTCCAGTCGGAGAAGGCGCGCAATGAGAGCGAACAGCTCTTGGCCGAACACAAGCGCCTGATGGCCCAGGCTGATGACCGCGTCAAGGCAATTTTTGACAAGGCCCAGAAGGACGCGCAACAGAGTGGCGAGCAGATCATCAAGTCCGCCCAAGCCGAGGCCGAGGCCGCTCGCGAGCGAGCCCAGCGCGAGATCGCCACAGCCCGCGACCAGGCTCTGGCGGAGATCTGGAGCCAGACCGCGAACGTTGCCGTGTCGGTCGCCGGGCGGGTGCTTTCCAAGGAACTCAGTGCCGATGAGCATCGCCGCCTGCTCGACCTGGCCATCCGAGAAATGCCCGCGCGCCCGAGCGGCGGCAACGGTCAAGGAGATTCGCACGCATGATCGCTTCTGCCCCGGATGCTCCAATCGACCAGACGAGAGATATCCCGTTCGTCGACGAGAACATGGAAGTCGTGCGGCGGTACGCCGAGGCGCTTGTGAGCGCCGCCTCTGGTGAGAACCGAGCCGAGGAGGCACTGGGCGAGCTGGAGGCAATCACCACCGAGGTGCTCGGCCAGCATCCCGCCTTCCGTCAGGTTCTGGCCTCAGCGCAGGTGCCGGTGGCCGAGAAAGACCGAATTCTGCAGCAAGTTTTCGGAGATAAGGTCGAAAGCGTCGTCTTGCGGTTCCTCCGCGTGCTGAATCGGCGCGGCCGGCTCGACCTGGTACCAGCCCTGGCCCGGGAGTGCCGCCAGATCTGGGATCGCAGGCACAAGCGGGTGGTTGTGAAGGTGCGCACGGCCGTCGCGCTGGACACTGCCCAGGAGGAGGCCCTGCGGCTGCGGATGGCGGCGATGACAGGGGCCACCCCGATCTTGCAGATTACGACTGATCCTGGGCTCATCGGCGGCCTGATCGTTCAGGTCGGAGACCAGGTGTGTGACGCCTCCGTACGCAATCGTCTCGAACAGGTACGCCAGCGACTGATCGAAGGGAAGACGCATGAAATTCAGAGCCGACGAGATCAGTTCAGTCATCCAGCGTGAGATCGAGCAGTTCACCCCCGAGATCTCGCGGACCGAAGTGGGGCACGTGCTGGAGGTCGGCGACGGCATCGCCCGCGTGTACGGGCTCGCTGGTGTGATGGCCGGCGAGATGGTGGCCTTCAAGAACGGGATCAAGGGGATCGCGCTGAATCTCGAGGAGTCGTCGGTGGGCGTCATCGTCCTGGGTGACTACACCCAGATCGAGGAGGGGGACACGGTCACGGCCACCGGCGACCTCCTGCGTGTGCCGGTGGGCGAGGCACTGGTCGGCCGGGTGGTCAATCCGCTGGGCGAGCCGATGGACGAGAAGGGGCCGATTCTCACGGACCTGACCCGGGCGCTGGAATCGTCCGCGCCGGGCATTGCCGGCCGGCAGCCGGTGGATGAGCCTCTTCAAACCGGCATCAAG
>JBKQMU010000359.1:0-15488 GCA_052146555.1 Isosphaeraceae bacterium | reverse complement strand
GGTCTTCCGCGATAACGCCAAGGAACTCTTTAAGCTCTAAGCTCCTCGGTGAGAACTGCCCGATTTCTATCGGCGCATCGATTCCAATGGCGAGATGCTTTCCGATGGTGCCACGATCGAACACCTGTAACGATTCTTGGTATCTCGGACGCGGGCCGCTACCACATCGACGAGATTTCCACGCAGTGACTTTGCCTGTCCTCCGCTTTTCGCGGTACGCTGCCCGTCGAGCTGAAACCGGTGAGGCCGGTGGTGGTCTCCGTGGTGCGAGGCGGCACCCTCACCCCTGCCTCAATCAATCGCCGCTTCGATCTGCTGGCGGAGGGCGGCGACGTAGGGGACCATGCGGTGCAGCCGCTGCGCCAGAAGTGTGTCCTCAAGGCAGCAGGCCGCGTCCCGCAGGTCGCGCAATTCTTCCAGGACGTTCGCGTCGACGGTATGCCCCGCCGCCTTGACCGCGCGGTGGGCGCGAATGGCCAGCGTGCGAAGAGTCACGGCGAGCTCGGCCGGATCATGGGTCCCGTCCCATCGCAGTGCGCGACCGTCCGATTCAGTCCCAAGCTCCAACGACGAGGAGTGAACCCGGTTTGTTCGCTTCGGCAGAGCGTGGGCCATGGCTCGACCTCCTTGCTGGCTTGCTGTCTGTCTGCATCAATGAGGCCCGGTGCCGGTCCTCGCCCAAACGCAAAAGATCCGGCGTACAGTTCGTTCTCGTTCCCTGATCCCGTCGATTCGATCAGATTCGATTCAGTTGGACCAGGTTCAATCCGATTCGTCGAGCCGCACAACGCCCCATAGACACACCATGTTTCGTTTCAGTTCGGTAGTTCGGTGGTGTATTCGTTGGCTGGCAACGAAACTTGAGGACTGATTTCCAGGATGTCCAATTGCCACAATCTCGGCGTGGGTCATCGCTTCCTAAGTAGTCTATGATCTTTGGATCGTCCCGAGTGCCACGCTTGCGCGTCAACTGAACGTGCCGGGCATGCGGAGGGTCTCACGCCGACTCGGGCACGCTTGCGAGGTCGCAAGTGTGACACCCAATGTCAGTAACGGACTCGCCATCAGACGGCGCCGAGGTGCCAGGTTCCACGCTCACGCGGAAAGCGGGCGCGCCGGGATCGATGCCAGTCGCTCGCCACCATGGTACGCTTGCACTGGCGCAAGCGTGACACCCGAGGTTGGCCAGCTCTTGGCCGTCGCTGACGCCTCTGGCTCTGCCCTTTGTCGCCTGCCCACTACCCGATCACGCCGTCCGGTGTGCGAGGTGGGTCTTGTCGTCACGTCCGTCGCGGAGGCAGGCGCGGGCCACGGTGAAGTCGTCAAAGGGAACGACGCGGTCGGCGAAGATCTGGTAGGCTTCGCGGCCTTTGCCGGCGATGAGCACAGCATCGCCGGGTTGGGCTTCGGCCAGGGCGTTCTCGATGGCGCGCCGTCGATCGGGTTGGGCGTCGATTTTGTCCGGTCGATGGAACCCGCCCAGGAGGTCGTCAAAGAGCTGCTTGGGGTCGTCGCCGCGGGGACTGCCCAGGGTGAGGATCACCCGGTCGGCCGACTGTTCGGCCACCTGGGCAAGCGCGCGGCGGGTATCTCGGTCGGTATTTCCCTCACCGCTGAGCACGCAGACGACGCGTCCGGCCGAGATGGCCCGGAGGGCCGCCAGGGCTTGCTCGAGAGTCTCCGCCGTCTTGGCCCCGTCGATGCGCACCTCGAAATCTTGGCCTTCGTCCACCGCTTCCAGGAATCCGGCGATGCTGGCGACGTTTTCCAGCCCGGCGACGACGGCGTCGAGCTTGATGTGAAGCCCCCAGGCCAGGGCCGCGGCGGCCAGCGCGCAACGGACCTGCCCCGGTCCGATCAGGCGCAGTGAGACGGCCGCAGAGCGATCGAACCCGCGCAAGAGGAACCGCGAGCCCGTGCGATCGTGCCGCGAGACCCGCGCTGAGATATCGACCTTGGACGGGTCCGCCAGTCCGAAGCTGACGCGTCGAGCGTCCAGGTTGACGCCTCCTAAGATCTCGGCGTGCGGGTCGTCGGCGTTGACGACGGCCAGGCCGCCGGGCTTGATCTTCTGGAACAGCTTCGCCATCTTCCTGCGGTTCTGGATCGCCAGCTCGGCAGGCTGGCCGTGGGGAAGTCCGACGTCGGTCACGACAGCCGCCTGGAAGGTGATTCCCTCCAGGCAGCGGGTCTCCAGCGCGGCGGCCGAAACCTCGAACACGCTGGCGACGCAACGCTGGTCGACCATGGTGGCGAGGATCGATGCCAGCCCGGCCGGTCCGCCTGGCCAGGGTTCGCGGTCGCGCTCGTCGGTCTTGGTTGGGACCCTGCGGGAGTCCGGCGGGGTCGGAGCCCCGCGCCCATCGGAGAGGCGGGCACCCGAAGCGGTGATCCGATCGCCGGGTCCGCTCCGCCTGCCCAATCCGCCACCCAAGGGGCGAGTGGCCGTGCCATCGGACCAGAGAAGCCCTCCGATCAGCCCGCTGCGCAGGCCGGCGGCTTCGAGGATCGACCGCAGGAACAGGCTGGTGATGGTCTTGCCGAAGGTCCCTGTGACGCCCAGGGTCGCCAGCCGCCGCGATGGGTCGCCGGCCAAAGCCTGACAAAGCCGGCCCAGCGCGATGTGCGCGTCGGCCACGACAACCTGGAGCCGGCCGGCGGCTTCGCACGGCTCTTCCACGATCACGCCGGCTGCGCCCCGGTCGAGCGCTTCGCCTACGAAGGCGTGCCCGTCATATCGCGGATTGCGGGTCGCGACGAACACCTGGCCGGGGTCGAGCCGGCGATGATCGTCAGTGCAGCCGGAGACTTCCCAATCGGGGCAGCCGACGAACCGAGCCTCGGGAAGCAGCCGTCGCAGGCTCACCGAGGGGATTCCCCGCTCATGCGGACGGTCCAGGAACCAGCGTGCCATGGGCGTGCGCCTCCTTCCCTTGCCAGCGTGCCCTGTCTTCTCGTTTCGTTTCGATTCTTTACTTTGCTTTTTCATCCCCGCCTTCGGCTTGCTCGGGCCACGCGAAAGAACGTCCGTCTGCCGCGTTCCCTTGTGCCGCGAGCCCCGGTCTTTTTTTCCCTTCTCTTATTCTCTTCTCCGCGGCTCGACCTTCCGTGATCGAGCCCGGCCGGCCGGACCTGGGCGGGGCGGGGTTCTTTACGAGACTGTTCTGGCGTCGTCGCCGGTCGCCGAGAAGGGCCCCTGGTCGGACCCTCATCGATTTCCTAAACGTCTGGTACCATGAGCTTTCCGTGCTTGGTTTCGGGAGTGATCGAGCCTCGCGGAGGTGTCTTGCGTGCAGTGCAGGCATTCTCATCAAACCCAAGAAAAAGGCAATGCCAGATTGGGTTGGGAGTGGGCAGGTCGGCAGGCGGCAGGGGGCGGTGGCTGGAAGGTAGCCGGCAGTGGAAAGGCGGGGCGGCCACCGGGTGCCACGCTCACGAGCAGAGTGAGCGCGAAAGAACAAAGAAAGGACAGGCGAGGGGCAAGAAGGGGGCAAGAAGGACAGGCAAAGTCAACTAACAAAGCGAGGAAAAAAGGAAAAGAGTAAAGAGTAAGGAAAGGACAGGCAGAGTAACAGGAAAGGACAGGCAGAGTAACCACACGTGGGCCGAAAAACAAAGAAAGGACAGGCAAAGGACGGCAGAGTAGCTGCTGACACGCACGCGTGGATGGAATGTAGATGGAATGTAAGGAAAGGACAGGCAGAGTAACCACACGTGGGCCGAAAAACAAAGAAAGGACAGGCAAAGGACGGCAGAGTAGCTGCTGACACGCACGCGTGGAGGAGCAATAAGAACAGGCAAAGTCAACTGGGTGCCATGCTCACACGCGGACAAAGAAGATAAAGAAAGGATAAAGAAAGGTCAGGCAAAGCAATTAATTTACAAAATATGACCGATTTTTCTTGATGTTCATGGGGAGGGATGGCGATAATCCCCCGCTCTGTGATGGGGTGCGGGATTGGAGGGATTCTCTCGCGTCACATCGGGCATTTACTTTACTTGTCGTCACGTAGCGAGGCCGCAGGAGATTTCAGCGATGAACCGTTCTGGAATTCGAATCGTTCGGCTTCTGGCGTTCGCGGGCTTGACGTTGCTGTCCGCGCGGGCGGATGCGGCAACGATGCAGCTCACCGCCGCGGCCACGGCCCAGGGGTTTGGCCTGTCCACGTTCGCCGCAGACTTCCCCAATTCAGGTGGTATCGGCCCGATTGGGATCGCGTTTCCGGTCAGTGGGGGCGTCCTGGTAACCGGCTACCCGAGCGGGACCCTCAACCTTTTCCCGACCGATACCGACAATCAGTCATATAGCGACGCCGGCGTTACCCATCAGCATAACTTCAATAGTCCTCTGGGCCATTATTACACTCCGTCCGGGTTGACCGAGAGCGGGGGCAAGGTCTACCTGACTGTTCAGCAATTCGGCGGCCCTGGAAGCATTCAGCCGGGGGTCTACCAGCTCAACGACAACGGGACGGTCAATCACCTGGTAACGGCATTGGCCGGCGCGACGGGGATCGCGACGAACCCGACTAACGGCCACCTGTTCGTGTCCACTCTTGGCAGCAGGGACATCTACGACGTCAATCCCTCCACCGGGGTCACGGTGAACTGGACAGCCGCCCACCACGGTGCCGGCTTCGGGGCGGATGGCCTGACCTTCTCGCCGGATGGCCGGACCCTGTATGCGGCGGTCTTAGGGTCGAGCGTCCAGGGCTACAACATCAATACCGGCTCCCTCGTCTTCTCAGCCTCGGTTCCCTTGAGCGACGGCACGGCATTGGGGGTTGGGTCGATCGCTGGCAACATCTTCGCTAACGCCAACGACGGCAAACTCTGGGAGATTAACCTCACGACGGGGGTCCAGACCCTGATCGCCTCTGGCGGCTCCCGTGGCGATTTCGTCACGGTGGACCCGACCAACGGGACGCTGCTCCTCACACAGACCGACAGAATCCTGAGGCTGACTGCCCCGCAGGGGGGCGGCTTCTCCGTCCCCGAACCCCCCTCGCTGGCGCTGGCCGGCATGGGCGGCCTGATCCTGTCCGTCTACGGCCTCTACGCCCTGAGACGCCGCCGCCGGGCGATCGTCTGAGCGGCATAGCGAGCAAGGGCGTGGGATATCCCCCTCGCCCATTGCCTGGCAGCACAACCTCCACGGGCGCCACGAATTCCAGCACTACCCACGACGCAAGCGATAGACGAGTGGAGAAAAGGACAGTCTTCATGCCGGTTCCCGGCTTCCAAACCCATGAAAATTGGTCTTGTTGACGGGAGCCGTGCCCCGTGGGACGCAGGTCGATTGCCAATGGTGCCTCGAGCCCGCAGGACAGTCTGGCCCGGGCGTCGCCTCGTCCCCAAGATTGTTGCCCCCGGCCCCTCCGGGTGAGCACGCCGACCAGACTGGCTCATTCGCGACGCCCACCCGCGGGGCGGCGGGGAGAGTCAAAGATGTGTCGATTGCCTGCCATGAAAATACCGGTCACGCGGCGTCCTGACGGGATTCGAGCGTGACTTTATGTCCAAGTTTCTGCTCCGCGGGCTCGAAGCACCAAACAACAAACGATCCCGATCGGAAGTCAGGCCGCTGGCGTCATGATAGCGCCGACCCGTCGCCATTTTCATGATCTCTGGGTGCCGCAGGGCGGCATGACCCACTGTCCTTTCTTTCTTGGCTGCAGCCGCGTAGTATTTTTATCCCCTCTTGCAGTGAGCAGTACTCAGCGATACATTTCTTTTACTTACGTGCGAAGCGTCACTATGCTAAGTTGAACTATTAAGTTTATTGTTAATGATGGATTACCGAATCTTGCTGATAACTGCGTTCCTGCCCTGGCCGGTTAAACGTCACGGGGGAGCCCAACGGACGAGACTGATGCTGGAGGCACTTCGACAACTCGGCAAAGTCGAGCTTATGCAGATGCTCCCAGCCGGCTGGGAGCAATCTGCGGAGCAGACGGTCGAGGAACACCTCGGTGACTTACAAGTCGCCGCGCGGATAGAATCCGCCCCGCCGCGACCGGCGGGCATTTCGCGGCACCTGGCCCGGATCGGGCGACCGGCCGGGCGCCTCGGAAAGCTTCTTTCGGGGATGAGAGGTCAATATACACCCGACGCTAACGCGTTGAGCTGGCTCAAGGACCAGATCTCCAACAAAAGATACGATCTGATCGTCTGCCGCCATCTCAGGCCCGCTATGCTCGCGGGAGCCGGCCACTGCTTCGGGATCCCCAGGATCCTGGATATGGACGACATCGACTGGCGTATGCTTGCCAATCAGATCCGGTGGGAGCTCTGGCCTGGCTGGAAAGGCAGGGTTGCGGCAACTCTCGCCGTGCGACAGATCCGGGGTCTGGTTCGCACCTTGGCCCGGCGACTCAACGGGATTTGGGTGGCCAATGAGGAGGACCGCGCGGAGGTCGCGCTCCGCGGAGTGCGAGTCTTGCCAAATATTCCATTTCGGCCGCCCGGAGGACCTCCGATCCGCTTCTGCCCACTCCGGCCGGAGAGCAAGGAGATCTTCTTCATTGGTGACCTAAGCTTCCTCCCTAACCGGGAAGGACTCGAGCATTTCCTCCAGCGCGTTTGGCCGGTGATTCGCAGTAGTGTTCCCGACGCGGTCGTGAGGATTGGGGGCATCGGGCTCGACGAGCAGACCAGGCATTGCTGGGCAGCGCGTGAGGGTGTTGAGATCATCGGCTCCGTCGAGGACCTCCAAGCGGAGTACGACCGCTGTGCGATCACGATCGCACCAATCCAATAGGTAGCAGGGACCAAGATCAAAGTCCTTGAATCGCTCGCGTATGGGCGCACATGCGTCGTGACACCCCATGCCCTACACGGTCATGGCTGTAACTTACATCACGGTGAGAGCATTTGGTGCGGAGAGACCGATGAGGCGATGGCGAAGGGATGTAGACGACTTCTTGACGACCCCGATCTCAGGACCTGCCTCGCGGACGTCGGGCACAGCGTCATCTTGTCGAAGTACTCCCTGAAGTCCTTCGAAGATGAGGTGCTCTCGGTCTCCAACGAACTACTAGCGTGCAAGAACTTGCCGGCCCAAGAATAATGCATGCATTGCTACTACGTTGTGATCTCGCCAAGTATGATCCAGGATCCAGGACGTGCACTCGGGCCGGTGGTCATGGCAACGGTACGCCGTTGCCCGCGCATCGCGGATGTACATGGTGGTCGTGCCGGCGCTCCTGCTGGCCTTCGCCCTCGACCAGGCGGGGAGGTTCGTGCCGTGGAAATTGACACGAGTGTGTCTGGAGATCGTGGCGCTACAGCCGGGGAGGCACACCATCGGCATCCTTAGTCGTGCGAAAAGATCGACCAAGTTACTGTTTGGCCTGAAGCTCCGCCCGAGGCCGTTCTCCTTAGAGGAGCAGGTTTACGCCGAGGTCGTTCGGGATGGAGATGTTTGCTTCGATATCGGTGCGCACAAAGGCTCGGTGTCGATCTTTCTCGCTCGGGCCGCGGGAGTTGCGGGGAAGGTGGTCGCCTTCGAGCCAGCCTGGCCCATGTATATGGCCATGTGTGCCAACATCCAATCTAACGTGGATCTCAGGGCACCGATCTTCACGGTGCCCTTCGGCTTGGCCGAGTGCGAGAAGACCGCAAACCTCAACGTCCCTCACGGCGATTTCGGCATGGGTTCGCTAGCCCAACCGGAGGCGTGGGGGCGGGTTCATCCCAGGTCGGAGCTTTCTCAATACGAATGTCGATTCATCTCCCTCGATGGATTCCTGCGTTCCAAGCAGGGACTTGAGGCCGACTTCTGGAAGATCGATGTCGAAGGTGCCGAGCTGTATGTCTTGCGGGGAGCCTCGCAGCACTTCGCGGGCGGCAACAGACCCTTGATCCTCGCAGAGGTGTATGCCCCCTGGGAAGAGGCTTTCGGCTATGGTCCCTGGGAGTTCATCTCTCTCCTGCTCGACCTGGGCTACCGATTCCTCTTCTTGTGCCCGGGCGGATTGATGGAGCACTCGCCCTCGGAGTCGAGCCCCTTCCCAAAGGAATTCGAGCACGGCTACATGGCTCTGGCGTACGTCCCCGAACGGCATTCGGAACGGATACGTGGTCTCGAACGGCTGAGATTCGGGACTGGGAAGGCCCTCTACTTCGAACGTGCCATCTATCCCAACCGTCTCCTTCCCAAGTAAATTTCCAAGAATCCCGGGGTCGGTCTCGAAGAAGGGGAAGGGAAAAAGTAAGGACAGTCTTCATACCGGTTCCCAGAGAACGCTAAAAGGACAGGCAGAGTAACATTCAAACGCTGCAAACGCTCAAAAAAACGCTAAAAGGAAACGCTAAAAGGACAGGCAGAGTAACGCTGCCGACCTGCTGTGCTGAAGAAAGTGCTCTGCTCTCTGCTGAAGAAAGGACAGGCAGAGTAACGCTGCCGACCGACCGCTGCCCACTACCGACCGCCCAATGCCGGCTGACTACTGCCCAACGCTGCCCAACGCTGAAAAGGACAGGCAGAGTAACGCTGCCGACCGCCCAATGCCGGCTGACTACTGCCCTGCCTATTGCCCACAGCCGAACGCTTACTGCCCACTACCCACGACGCAAGCGATAGACGAGGGCGATGGCGGCCATGCCGAAGATCGCCAACGTGCCAGGCTCGGGTGCGGCCGCTGGCTGGGGGCTTATGGCCGAGCTGCCGTATCCGCCGAGAACCTGGGCTTCGTAAACGGGCTTCGCGGTCGTCGGCGCTGAGACCTTAGGGGCAACGTTCTTAGGCGAGCTGAGCGCAAGATCGCTTTTCAGAGCGTTGAAGGTTTGCTGATCCCAGTTGACGAGCTTGCCGGACTTGAGCGTCAGCAGATGCTCCATGTCCTTGAGCAGCTTGGGATTGGTGACCGGATCGAGAACGGTGGTGGGAATGATCGTCTGCGCCTGGACAGTCGTCGGCACGGTCGGGGACGTGGTGCTGGCCGCCGTGCTGGCGGTTGCGTGCGATCCGGACCCCGATCTTGATGCCAGGTCCGCGCGGTGGGTCGAGAGCCCGGCGCGCCAGGCGTGACTGGTTCCTCGTGATGTGGTGGTCCCGCCCGAAGAACCAAAAACGACCGGAGGCGGCTGCAGCAGGAACGACCGTTTGCCGCTGGAGACGACGGCCTCACCGTATTTCGCGAGATCGTTATTGAGCTGGGTTTGGACCAGCGAGGTGAACTGGAGCCTGCCGCCGGACCCGGCGTTGACCGTCGGGGTGCCCGAGGGGACCGTCGCGCCGCTCTGGAGCCTGTAGGCCAGATAGCTGGGGAGAGAGCCTGGAGCCAGCTCAACGGAGCGCGATTTCCCCGTGCCGGAGGCGACGATCGGCTGACCGTTCTGATCGAGCACGAACGGATGGCCGACCACCTCCGCACTCAGATTTGGCGTCGAGGTGATCGACGCGGCCCGGGCCTCACGTCGTGTGTCGAACGTGAAAGCGAGGCAAGAGCTCAATATCAGCACCATCGCCCGTAAGAAAACCGGCCGGCGGTGGAATTGGAAATCGCCAGAAGATGTGATCTGGGCCATCACTGCGCCCCTCCTTTGGGTCGGAATCGACCGCGCTCGTCCCGCCGCCAACCTCAAGGGTCAGCACCCCGAGATCGAGAAACGGATGGGAAATTGAACTTATTCGAAACGGAGATGTGATTCGCGACAGGTGACCGACGGACGCTATTTAGCACGATCCGGGACGGGGCTCAACCCGGGTTGGCGAAATTGAAAGTTTTTCCGTAAAGATTCCACCACCGGGTACCGACGCGCGGACGCATGACCACCGAGGAAGGAAACAGGGCGAACAGGGGGGGATCTGAAGCACTGCTTTGCCTGTCCTTCTGCCCTTGGTGGGGAGTGCCCTTGAGTGCCGTTGAGTGTCGGCGGGAACTGATTGAATACCACTTTGCCTGTCCTTTCCCCCACTTTGCCTGTCCTTTCCGTGCAAATCAGCCGTTGGCCAAGTATTGGTAACGCCAGCACTTACGTTCCAGCGGACAAATCCCACGGAGCCCCAGTTCTAATCGGGGCTCTGAGCTTCGTATGCGGACTGCTTTGCACGGACTGCTTTGCATGTCCTTTCTCTGTTCCTGCTTTGTGTTCCTGCTTTTGACGAACTGCTTTGCATGTCCTTTCTCTGTTCTTTCTCTGTTTTTCTCTGTTTCTCTGTTCTCTGTTCCCGTGTTCTCTGTTCCCGGGCGGGTGTTCCGGGAACTCCCGGCCGGGTAGACCGGGGTGATCACCCATCCAGGGAGGGTTCCCGGGACGCCACTTGCCATCAAGGACACCAAAGGGGAAGCGGGATGGTGTCCTTGGTGGCGGCGGCGCTCAGTCAATCTTCAGCAACTCGACCTCGAAGAGCAGGGTCGCATTCGGCGGGATGACGTCGCCGGCGCCCCGGGCTCCGTACCCAAGTTGCGGAGGGATAATGAGTTCGCGCTTGCCACCGACCTTCATCGAGAGCACGCCTTCATCCCAGCCCTTGATGACCTTGCCGGCGCCGACGGGGAAATCGAACGGTTCGCCGCGATCGACCGAGCTGTCGAACTTCTTCCCCTTGGCGTCGTCTTGCCAGAGCCAGCCGGTGTAATGGACGACGCAGCTTTGCCCCTTCTTGGGTTTCTCGCCGGTCCCTTCCTTGATATCACGATATTGCAATCCGCTTTCGGTCTTGGTCATCGGTTTGGCCTTCTCTTCCTGTCCGGGATGCTGGGCACGCGCCCCGACCGCTGCGGCCAGGGTGAAAACCGCCGCCAGGCTGGCGGCAAAGCACAAGTGCAGCGAAAGTGTCCTTTTGGGGAGCAAGAGCGGGTTCCTCAGGTTCATGAGTGTCTCCTTCCATGCAGGTTCCTGCGCGAAGTCGTGAACGCCTCTGGCGGCCTGGTGCTGGTGCGATCGCATGAGTAATGGCAATGGCCCGAGAGTCCGGCTTCGCGCCCGCTTGCGTGACGTACGTGCGCAGACCCTACCACACCGCTTGCCGCGCTGGGAATGCCCCTGTCGGGGGCGCAACTGGAGCATTTTTGGCGGTCCCGCCGTATGGATCGTTGTCTGTCTTGACCTCTTGGCTTAGGCTTGGGTTGGCACTGGCGCTACTCGACTGTCCGCCTCTGGGGTCTTGCGTTGATCGGTATTGGCACGACGCTGAACGAGAGATTTCGCCTGGAGTCCGCGCTGGGCCGCGGCGGCATGGGCACGGTTTACGCGTCGACCGACTTGGTGCTGCAGCGCAAGGTCGCCATCAAGGTGCTCAAGGAGCGAAGCGGCACGGAGGTCGGCAAGAAGCTCCGCCTTGAAGCCCAGATCGCCGCCCGTCTGCTGCACGAGAACGTGGTGCGGATTTATGACTTCGGCCAGGCGGAGTCCACCTCGTACCTGGTCATGGAGTTGGTTGACGGCAGCAACTACAGGAAACGGTGGCGAGCCCTGCCCCTGCTCCATCGGCTGCAAATTCTGGCCCAGGTCGCCACCGCCTTGGATTACGCGCATCAACAGGGGGTCATCCATCGCGATGTCAAGCCGGGGAACGTACTTCTGACGGCGGAGGGCGTTCCCAAGCTGTCCGATTTCGGCTTCTCACTGATGGGCGAGCACAGCGACGAGAAGGCGATGATTCGCGGCACGCCGCAATACATGAGTCCGGAGCAGGCCAAGGCGCAGCGGGTGGACTACCGCACCGACCTCTACTCGCTGGGGGTCATGCTCTATGAATCGGCCACCGGGACGTTGCCCTTTGGGGGCAAGGGGAGGGATCTGATCGCGCGGCACACCGACGAGTCGCCGGAGCTGCCTCGCAATCGCAACCCGGATGTCTCCCTCTCGCTCGAGAAGCTCATCCTGTCGCTCTTGGCCAAGGAGCCGGAGGCCCGGCCGGCCGGCGGGGCCATCGTCGCCGAGGCGATACGCGTCGAATGTGAACGGCTCCGAGCTTTCGAGTTGGCGTTGCGTCAAGCTCCGGCGGCCGACGCGGCCGAGGTTCCGGCTGGGCCCGACTCGACCGCGCTGGATGACCTCGGACAGGACGAGAAGACCGCGCGGGCCGAAGCCTCAGCCGGACGCGCAGCCGCGGCGATCGCCGAGACTCGCCAGGTCGCACCGCTTACGTTCGCGCCGCCGCCGGCAAGCGCGGCCGACCTGGTCACATCGCCTTTGGTTCGCAAGATGCTCACGAAGGTACTCAGCGAGCCGGTGAACCTCTCGCCCGACGAGCGTTACCTGATGGGCTATTACCTGGCGTATTTGCTGATCGGCTCGCGCCCGCGTGGTCTCTTCTTGCGTCGGCCGCTGGACCAGCGCAACGCCGATCGCGCGCGGTTCCTCCTGGCCATGCCTTACGCCCTGGCTTGCGGCCCGACCGAGGAGGCGATCGACGAGGTCGCCAGCCTGCTCGACCAGCGGATCGACGTGCGGGCCGCGCTCTCTCCGGTGGTCGTGGCTAAATATTTGTACTGGCGTAAGACGACGCAGCGGCGGCTGCTCTTTCGCCGGGCGCGCAAAGCCGTTCAGGAGGCCAGCGCGTACGCCCGCGCGGAGATGACGAACGTCAAGGGAATCCTCGATCCCGGGGTCATGCCCCAGAGCCTGGACGAGCTGCGGCAGATCGCCCCCGCGCGAAGCCTGGTGGACGACGAGCTGGTGGAGCGCTGGAACCGCTTGGCCGAAGCCTGGCGCGACCACCCCGAGTTCCGCGCCGCGGCGCTGCGGTACGCCTCGCGTCAGGCCTGCCGCGACCCGGCCAGCCAGGCGCTTTGGCCGGAAGTCGTCTATCCTTTGATCGAGCTGGCGCGCTGGCAACGGCGATACCGCACGGGGGCCGAGGTCGTCTGGGACGCGGTCGCCGGCCGTCTCTTCCCCGGGATCGACGCCGGGCGGACGCTCGACCGGCTGCTCTCCCGAACGGTTCCCGCTCAGGTTGTCGCCCAGATCGATGATTCGGTCAATCTGCTGGCGAATATGCCCCCCGTCGAGTCCGAGGATGACGACGAGCCGGCCGCCATCGATGAGGCCGATCGGCTGACCGCCTCGCTCGCCGACGGCGGCGTGCACTTAGACGAGCTTGCCGACGAAGCACAAGCCGCGGACTCAAACATCATTGCGATGCGCAGCCCGCAGCCCTTGCGATTTCTCCACGGCCAGCTTCAGGAGCTCTGGCTGGAAGCCCAGCGGCTCTTGGCGGCCCAGGCGCGAGGCGGCCCCGCGACGAAGAAGTCGCCACCGTCGCGGTTTCTTGCGGTGGGCCCGTACCGTCTGTTCGTGATGGCCTCCGCCCGCGGCAGGGCCGCCGGCCAGCTTGCCATCCACGTCATGGCCAACAAGCAGATCGAGCTGACGACCCCCTCGTTCCGCGGCAGCAGCTCCGCCGAGCGGGCGATCCTCGCGGTCTGGACTTACCAGGACAACAGCTTGGTCCTTGCCCATGTCGACTTCCAGGGCGCGGAGCGCTATGTCCTCTGGCACGCGCCTCGGGCCCATCAGGAAAAGTTCGACAATCCCGCCGACCTGTATTATGAGCTCGAGGCCCTGAGCATGGAGCTTCCCCAGCAGCTCGACTTGGCGCTCTCGCGGCGGTATCGATCGTGACGAGAGTGGGCAGCCGGCAGGCGGGCAGTGGGAAGGCAGCGGGCAAGAAGAAAGGACAGTCTTCATGCCGGTTCCCGGCTTCCAAACCCATGAAAATTGGCCTTGTTGGCGGTAGAAAAGTAAAAAAGGACAGGCAGAGTAACTGCTTCTCCCCTGGGACCAAAGAAGAAGAAAAAGGGAAAAAACAGGAAAAGGACAGGCAACTGACTATCCGAAGGGATCTAGCCTTGGACCGAGTCATGACTCTGCACCATGCGCCGGCGGGTCTGCTGACGGCCTGCCTGACATTTCTACTGGCGCCCGCCGCGCACGGTCAGGCTGACCTGAGCGGCACCTACCGCATCCTGGAGACACTGCTGGAGACAGAAAGGAGACAGAAAGGACAGGCAATGTTCTACTTGATGGGGAAAGAAGGGACAAAAGACAGAAAGGACAGGCAATGTTCTACTTGATGAAAAAGACAGAAAGGACAGAAAAAGACAGAAAGGACAGGCAATGTTCAATTTACGACCATGACCGCCGATCAGCAAAGACAGAAAGGACAGGCAAAGAAAGGACAGAAAGGAGAAAGGACAGAAAGGACAGGCAATGTTCTACTTGATGGGGAAAGAAGGGACAGAAAGAAAGAAAGAAGGGACAGACAATTGACACGGATTCTCGGGGCGTATAGCCTGTGCACGTCACCTTGGATGGGATGGAGATGCTCCCATGACGACTGCACGCGCCCGCCTGGTCGATCCTCATCTCACACGCTGGTATCACTGCATCACGCGCTGCGTGCGGCAGGCGTTCTTGCTCGGCGATCAGCCCGACCGCAAGGATTGGATCGATCGCCGACTCCAAGAACTTGGGGAGATCTTCGCGATCACGGTCGCGGGCTTCGCGGTGCTGGATAACCACATGCACCTGCTGGTGCGGCTCGACCCGGACGTCGCGACGGCGTGGGCCGACGACGAGGTCGTCCGGCGGTGGGGACGGCTTTTTCCGCCGCGAGATCGATTCCGGCGGCCGTTGCCCATCACGGATGACTGGGTCCAGGCCAGGCTCCAGGATCCGGCCTGGGGGGCCAGAACGCGGCAGCGGTTGCAGAGCCTCAGCTGGTTCATGAAGTGCTTGAAGGAACCCCTTGCGCGATTGGCCAACCGGCAAGAGGAGACGCGCGGGGCGTTCTTTGAGGGACGGTTCAAGAGCGTCGCCATCCTGGACGAGGAATCGCTCCTGGCGACCTGTACTTATATCGATTTGAACCCGGTGGCCGCAGGCATCGCCAAGGTCCCGGAGAGCAGTGATCATACGTCGATCAAAGAACGCGTCGAGCATGTGAAAGCGCAGGGCCGCACCGAGGATTTGAACGCAGCGCACGCTGGCAGCGTGGCCGGATCAGCCGCTGCCTCAGGACTGGAAGAGTCGCTCTGGCTCTGTCCGGTCGAGGATCGGCGGAAAATCGATTCGACGCGTGAAGGAATGATTGAGGGGTTCTCCTTGGGCAGTTATCTCTTACTGGTTGACTACACCGGGCGGTTGTTCCGCGAGGGCAAGGCGGTGATCTCGCACGAGCTGGCCGGCATTCTGGAGCGGCTGGGATCGAGCGTGGAGAGCTGGCAAGCTCGGCTCGAGAAATTGACCAAGGGCCGGCTTTTTGGTCGCTTTTTCGCGGCCACTCGGCAGCGGTTACGAGACGCGGCCGCACACATGGGCCTGCAACGACTCGCCAATTTCGGCGGCTGCCCGGCAGAGTAGCATCCGCCCGCCCGCCCCAGTGTTCTAAGAATCATTTGCTCGATCGTCGTGCGCACAGGCCTCGCGGAACAAGTCCTCCCTTCCCCGTCATTCTCAGCTCAAAGCGCCGATCGTGCCGACTTCGGCTCGTGACGCGGCTGAATTAAACCCCGTCGCCGCACCGAGCCGAATTC
>JBKQMU010000358.1:0-3477 GCA_052146555.1 Isosphaeraceae bacterium | reverse complement strand
TTAAGGAGAGCGGTGTTGAATTTGTCGAGGATGCCGGCAGGGCAGTCGGCAAGCTGGGCGACCAGTTTAAGGATGTCGACAAGACGGCGAAGCAGGCCGCCGATGTGCTCAAAGAAACGAGCAACGTTACTCAGGGTCTCAAGGATAAGATTCGAGATCTAAAGGGCGAACTGGAGAATCTTAAGGATGCTTTCCGATCCGGCTTGATCGAGAGCGAGGATGCTTTCATTGAACGCGCTGGCGATTTTGAGTCGGGAATTGCCAGGCATAAAAAAGCCCTCAAACTGCTTGAGGGAGACGACGATACGGGTGGTCTCAAAGGAACGGCAAGTGCAGCGATCAAGGCGGAGAAAGCGATTGGTGCGCTGGTCAGTGGCAGCGGGCTTGGCAGATTGCCTGGCATGCTGGAAGGAGTTACGGGCGCTATTGGATTATCCAGTGGCGCAGGATTGGCAGTAGGCGGATTGATCCTTGCCTTCGAATCGATCATTCCGAAAGTCGAAAAGTTCATCGAGAAGATGGATGGGGCGGCAGCGGCCGCGGTGAGAACGGCGGAGCAGGTCAAGATTGCTCATGATCAGATGGCCAAGTTCATCGGCCAGCCGACTGAGGAGGAAGAGGCGGGTGCCAAGGCGGTCAAGCCATTGCTCGCAGGTCAACGCGCCACCAAGGTAGCCCAGGGGATCGAGCAAGTTCTGAGGCGGCAGGGGGTGGGCCTGATGGCCCCGGGAGAGCGGGCGCTCTCTGAGGCTTTCTTGGGTCCGGAGGCGACGGCTGAGGAGGAGCGAAAGCAGCAGGACCAAGCGGTCGCCATCCAACGTGCCTCGATCATGCGGGACCTGATGGCTGGAAGGACACCGGCGATCTCACAGGTCTCGGGCATGGCCGGGCAGTTTCCGGGGTTGTTCCCCACCGGCACCGAGCAAAGATTCCGGCAGGCTCTTCCCGAGAACCTCGATGCAGCCAAGAAGCAGGCCCGCGATGCGGAAGAGCAGAGCCGAGAGGCTGAACAAGAATACGCCAAGCAAGAGGCAGCGAAAAATAAGCAAGAGCGCGATGACGCGTTCGACCGGCGGATGGTTGCTTCTGAGGAAGAGCGGGTTGCTCGCGAGAATGCCAAGGAAGCCCAGGATGAGGCGAATACCCAGATCCATCAGGACCGTCAAGATGCGGCGGCGCAGCGCCGTGCGGATGCCCAGGCGAAACGTCACGCTGCCGAAGATGCCCGCAATAACACGCCGGTTGCGATGAATCGCCGCGCCGTCGCGGAAGAGCAGAACGAGGTAATGGGCGAGGCCCAGACCCAGAATCAGAAGCGAGCCCAATTCGGTGGCATGCTGCATCCGGCCTTCGAGGCTTCTGATCTCCAGCAGGTCGTCGCCCAGGTTGGCCGCAACCGGCTGATGAACAGCTCCCTAGGCTTCACGCTAGCCCAGCAGGTCGATTACTTCATGGGCCAGCTCGAAGCTAAGATGGTCGCGGATTTCACTCGCGGCATGGGCACGCAAGACCGCAGCAGCCGAAATATCAACCCGTTCGCGGGGCTCTGATGCCTGATTACCTCACGATTGGCGCGACGATCTATTCGTTCATTTACCCGGTCGAGTCCGGAACTACTTTCGCCGGTTCCTATGACTCCGCGCTGGGTATCAACCTGAACATCGCGATCGATCGGTGTACCCCATTCATCCGCGGGGGAATCCCCGAGCTCAGATTTCAGCGAGTGGTCGGAGCCCTCGCGGCACTTCCGGATCCATTCGACACGGCTGCAGTGGCCTGGTCGAACGGGACGAGCCATTCCAGTGCCATTACCTATTTCACGGGGACAGTGGTCGGCTACACTGACCGGTACAATGATCAGGTCGGCTGGATCCGGGAATATCGCTGCCTGGGCCTGCGGAACCTCGCCGACTACGTTCCGGTCACCGACAGCAACACCAAGAGCGACGTGGCTCGATGGAACATCCCCTCGTTTCAGATCAGTACGATTCCATCGCGCCAGGGACGGACAGTCGGCCAGGCTGTGCTCGAACTGCTATCGATGCCCCAGAACGTCTCCGCGCTCTCGGCCTATGGGATCGGTGCCTATACTTCGAGCGGATCAGGGGCGACAGGGACGGCCAACATGGTCATGACCTATTCGGGTGGCTATGGCACGATTTCATCGCTCAGTCTCACGGCCGGCGGTTCGGGCTATGGGACGACTCCACCGACCGTGGTGATAGTCGGTCCATGCACCACGCAGGCACAGTACACGGCGGTTCTGAGCGCGGGCGCGGTCAGCAGCTTCACCCAGGTGAGCGCCGGCGCGGGCTACAACAGCACGCCTTCGGTTATTATCTCGACTCTACCATCAAGCACGATCAACGATCTCGCCAACCTGACCGTCATCCCGCCTTTCGCGCTCTCGTTCGCTGGTGAGCGACTTCTGGCCTCGGTGGAGTCCGTGGTCCAGACCTGCCATCCCAATCACTGGCTCTATGTGCTCGGTGACACGGTCGGGGGTGACGCCCTGGGGACGATCAGGATCATGGACCAGCGCGCGACGACGAACTATCAGGTGGTCTTAGGTAATCCGAGCGGATCGCCTGAGGCCGATGGCGTGACCTATGGAAACCGATGGTCGATGCCTACGCTTTCGCGGGATTCCTCCGACACCTATTCCCAGCTCGAGGTCCGCGGCGGGCCCCTGGTAACCGGAGTCTATCTGTCCGTGCTTCCGCAGGCCGACACGACAATGAACGCGAACATCACGGCGTTCGGGGTTGGACCTGTTTCCACGGGGGGACTGTTCCCTGATTTCGTTTTCGGATCGACTTCCACGAACGCTGCAGCTGTGGCCGCATGGTCTCCAAGCAGCTTCGTCCAGCAATCACTCCAAGGTGGCCAGGATCAGGGCACAGCCACGTGTACTTCGAACACGTCCGTCACGATCAAGAGTTCGAACACGGCATTGACGCTCTCTTCGGACCAACTCGATCAATCGTCGACCGGGCTGCACGCGATACTGACGCTAACCCAATCCCCGATTACTGGCCTTCAGCAGATGTTCTCGACCAGCGTGATCGCCAACACCGCGTTGACGGCAGGTAGCACGAGCACGCTTACGGTATCGCCGCCCCTTCCGGCGACCACCTACACGGGCTATTTCCTGACGTTCTCCAGCCAGGCCGGCAATGTGGTCTGGAGAAACTACGTGGTTGTTGACTCATCCGGATACGGCGCGTCTTCTAAACTTGGTCCGGCCTTACAGCAGTACTTCCCGTATCCGTTCGCATACAAGAACGCGTCCGGAACGGCGGCGTCCCTCACATCGGCGCCGGTTGGATCGGTACTCTGGAGCAACGGCACGACGGTCAGCTCTACGACATGGCTCAATAACGGCGCAGCCCCATGGAACGAGTCAGATTTCAGCGTCACGGTCAACCCTTCGAACGGTACGATTAGCTTCCCATTCCCAGTGAACCTGGTCTATGG
>JBKQMU010000357.1:0-22960 GCA_052146555.1 Isosphaeraceae bacterium | reverse complement strand
CGCGGAGCGGGCCGACATCGCCTTCGGCTGGAGGATGGCCAAGGAGATGGGCCGGCTCGACGTGGGCCAGTCGGTGGCCGTCAAGGAGAAGGCGACGCTGGCGGTCGAGGCCATCGAGGGCACCGACCGCTGCATCGAGCGCGCAGGCACGCTTTGTCGGGCCGGGGGATGGACACTCGTTAAGGTGGCCAAGCCCCAGCAGGATATGCGCTTCGACGTACCGACCATCGGCGTGACGACCATCGAGAACCTGCATCGCGGTGGCGCCCGCGTTCTGGCGATCGAAGCCGGCAAGACGATCGTGGTCGACCAGAGTGACGTCGTCGCGCTGGCGGACCGCTTTGGCATGTCGATCGTGGCCTTGCCGGAGGGATGGCAGCTCTGAGCGTGCCCCACGGTCGCGTCTTATGACCACGCTTCGAATCGTCGTGGTGCTGCCCGGCATGGCGCGAGTGCCGTAAAGAAACAAAGGGCGTCATCAATCGGTTGAGCCGGCCTCGGAATCGTGGGCCGGTCGCTGCGTTAGGGCGGGAGAGACCGGCTGGAAGGAAGGTCCAGGGAGGCTGTCCTGAACCGCGGCAGCCGGCTCCGGAATAGCCGCCTGCTGACTTTCGGGTTGGAGCGTCCAGGCGCCCGGGGCGGATCTCTCGACGGCTCCGGGGCGGCCCGCCTCGACGGTCCGGACAATCACAAGCGCGGTGATCTCCAGGCCAAGACTGTACGAGTCGAGCACCATGTCGTACTGGTGAGGGTCCGCGGAAACCACCCGGTGCATGGACCGGTCGAAATGGCTGCGGCGGCGATCGAGATCGCGCGCCGCGCGGCGGGCGGTCCGCACCGAGACCCCCATGCGATCGGCCAGCCGCAACGCGCGGATCCGTAGCGGAGCGATAATCCGCAGCGAAAGAGTAGTCTCGCGCGGCAGCATGAACCCGGCGCCGCGGCCGACGAGCACCGATTCGCCGGCCCGGCCGATGGCTTCGATCAGCTTGGCCAGGTGATCGAGATAGGCTTCCTGGGGCGCGTAGTGCTCCTCGCGCAGGGGCAGCAGCCAGTCCTGCACAGCGCTAGGCGCCAGCTCGTCGAAGGAGCGGACGTCATCCAGCGGCAGCTCCATGCGATGGGCGATCGCGTCCAAAAGCTCGTCGTCGTAAACCTTCCAGCCCAGCCGCTGACCGACCATACGAGCAATCGTAGCACCCCCGGCGCCGGCCTCTCGACTGATGCAGATATTCTGGAACCGGGCCACGGTGCGGGGTGCGGTTTCCGGCTCGCGATCCTCGTCGCCGCGTCCTAAGAGCCAGCGCACCACCGACCAGGGCCACTCGCGCAGCGAGCCTGGGCCGCGGTACGACGAATCAGGTGCCGGTCTTGTAAGAGACTGCCACGCCGACATGGGGGAGTTTCCTCCGGAAACCCTGGATGCTCCCTTCAGTCTAGAAGCTGGCGGGGCCCAAGAGAAGGCTCTCGTGTTCGGACCCGAGCTTCTGAACCCTCGATCTCGTGGAGCTACCATCAGGCTGCTTCTGTTTCCGTGAACCTGTAAACTTTACAACGACGCACCCGCCTTGCAGGATTTCGGACGATTTTTTCCTTTTCTCCTCAAGTTTCGCGATGACAGCGAGTTGAGAACAAGGAATCGGGCCGCAAGAGACCTGGCATGGAGTTTGCCCTCTAGGGCGGTCATGACAGTTCCTCCGGGACGACTCCGATGGCGGCCTTTGGCAGGCGGTCGGATCCTCGAAGATCGGGTTTGCCAGTGGGGCCTGCCCATATTTCCTGAGAATCAAGTGAAGGATCACCGGCGATGAGAAATCGGCGTCACATGCTCTTGTGGATGAAGGACCTGATCGACCACATGGCTCGCTGCCACGACCAGCTCGAGTGGGCCAGCGACGGTTCGACCCAGCTCTTCCTTGCCGAATCGATGCTCGGCGACCTGGTCGAGTGCCAGCGGCTTTGCGAGCAGTTGCGATCCGGCCCGGCCTCCAGTGAGGGATCGGCAATTCGCGGTGCCGATCTTCTCTTGACCTGAGAAGCGATCGAGACGGCGATCGAGAACGAAGCGACCGAGACGATGGTAAATCACGTCCGGTTTGGTTAACGTGCTCGGGAGCTCTCGGTAGCCGGGATCGCGCTCTTCGGGATCGCGGCTCGCGCTTCGCGAGGGCTCTCCGAGGTGTCAGCCTATGAGCGCTTCCGATCCGACCCCGATCGCGCGGTTCTCCGTCGAGTCGCTGCGGGTCGAGGTCCACGACGACCGCGCAAGCGCTGGACGGGCCGCGGCCGCGGCGGTGGGCCGGGCGATAGCAGAGCGGCAGCAAGAACAAGGTCGCGCCAGCGTGATCTTCGCGGCCGCGCCCAGCCAGAACGAGTTTCTCGCCGGGCTCGTGGCCAGCAAAGACGTTGAATGGTCGCGCGTGATCGCCTTCCAGATGGATGAATACTTCGCGATGGCGGCGGACCACCCCGCGTCGCTCCGCCGCTATCTCCAAGAGCATCTCTTTCGCTTCGTCGGCCTTGAGTCGTCCCAGCACCGGCTCATCGCCGGCGAGCAATCCGACCGGCCCCTGAAGACCTGCCTGGCCTATGAAGAGATGCTGCTGGCCGAACCCGCCGACATCGTCTGCGCGGGCATCGGCGAAAATGGGCATCTGGCGTTCAACGACCCGCCCGTCGCCGATTTTCTCGACCCCGTTCTCGTCAAGGTCGTCCGGCTCGACTCGGTCTGCCGCTTCGAGCAACTTCACGACGGCTGCTTCAGTCAGATCCAGGATGTGCCGACCCACGCCTACACGCTCACCATTCCCGCCCTGCTGCGGGCGCCCTTGGTCTCGGTCGTCGTGCCCGGCCAGCGCAAGGCCAACGCCGTGCTCACGGCGCTCCGTGGCCCGATCGGCGAAGCCTGCCCCGCCACGGCCCTCCGCCGCCACCCCGGCGCGACCCTCTACCTCGACCGCGACTCCGCCCGGCTGGTGATTTGACAAACGGATCGATCCAGCCACGCCCAGAGATCGCAGTTTACGCGAGAGGGCCGAGCTCGGCGTGAACTTCCTCGATGAAGTCCTCAAATCCCGTCCTCGACTTACAGTTACAGCGTCCGGGCTGGACGAGCCTGGCGATGTCGGCCAGGGCTTCCATCTCGTGCTCCCGGCGCTTCGAGGCCGCGATCAGGGATTCAAGTTCCTCCTTGGGATTCCGGACTTTACTCACCGACGGCACCGGTGTCCCAGTATCAAGTCTCAGTGCCTCGCGAACCGCGACTTCATCATCCAGGAGCCACGCTTCGCCGTGCGGGATCGCCTCGCCCAGGGCGGCAGGTATCGGCGTGAAGTCGATTTTGTGGCTGTTTTTGAGATTGTGGCGACCTTTGTGAAGCTCCCTAAGCCTCCTCGGGTCTTTGTCGCGGTCGACAACGGCAACCAGAGCCGAGGCCCCGCTATCTCGCGCCTGTTTTAGGGCAAACTCGACTTTCCTTTGATAGCCTGTGCCAGGTTTGTTCAGACGCGCCCAGTGGCCTGTCGTGGGCTCGATATCAACCCCAAGGAGGTTCTTACCAGCTCTGGAATCGTCGCCGCATCGCGAGGGCCATCGCCAACGAAATGAATGCGAATCATTGCTTGACCAAACCCTCCTCTCCCTGGTTGTACCAGACCTCGCCGAGCATGAATTCCGAGAGGAAATCCTTGAGCCGCTCGGTGTCCACCGGCTTGGCCGTGCAGGAGCCGTCGTCCTCGCGTTTGAACACGAGAACCTGGTCTTCTGTCGGATTCATGTAGTCGAGCAGGTAAGGCGAGTGCGTCGTCAAGATGATCTGGGCAGGCTCGGCGCCATGTTCCCCACGGGTGATCTGCCTCAGAAGGCGAACGACATCCTCCAGGCGGCGAGGATGAATGCCGGTCTCGGGCTCCTCGATGAGGATGAGCTTGGTCGGGGTGGGATGAAATGCCAGCGCGATGAAGAAGATGATGAGCCGAACCCCGGCCGATGCCTCCTCGGCGCGCAATTGGAACCCGCTCTCGAGTACCAAAACCAAGTCCCTCATGGCTCTATTGGGAGTGGCGATCCAGACGTCCTTGACTCCGGGTACGTGGGACTTCAGGGAATCAACGAATCCGAAGAAACGTTCTCGGTCCCGGCGAAGCAGGTAGTCCAGAAGGCTTGGCACGTCCCCCCCGTCGGGCTTCAGGGGTTCCGCTAAATGTGGATCATCGTACCCGTCGGACGTCATCGGAGCGCCCTGAACCGGGACCTGATAGATCTGCGCTGGGGCAATCCCTGACAAGTCACCACCGTTCAAGACGCCGGTGGTTGCAACCTTTATCCAGGCCGCTGCCCCTTTTGAAAAGCCCTCGACCCTGCCCTCTCTCCTAGGATCGTGCCGGGGCAGGTCGTAGACGTTTGTCTGTCTCGCCCGTGTAAGTACCAGAAGAGCCTTGAGAAACGTCGACTTCCCCGAGTCATTCTTCCCGATCAGTACGGTAAGCGGCTTAAGCGGCACATCCACGCTCACCAACGAGCGAAAGTTCGTGATTTTGACTCTTTCGAGCATGGCAAATCCCGGGCAGGCGGGTTCAGCGCTGACCCAATAACAGAGACTACTGAGCGCCCATTATAACGTCCCTACACCCCAAACCCGGCCTATGCAGCCATATCGCTTTGTGGTAAGAAACGCTCGCTCCTCTTTTGAGGGCCGTCTCAGCACATCCTGAAAGTACCGGGTTGATGATCCCGGCCTCATGTCTCCGGGGCGGTCGCTCACGTTTCGTTTGATCGGGTTCGTCGGCTAGTCCGGAGCTCTAAGGCTTTACTGGAATAGACGTTCGAGCAGAATAGTCGAGACGCCGAACGTCTCGGGACCGTGCTCCGCCCTGGCCGTGCGCTCTCGGAGCTAATCTCGTTCTCCTTCAAGGAGACTCGCGTGATGGACCGCCGCCGCTACGTTCCTTCGACCGAAGGACTCGAAGTCCGAACTTTGCTCGCGACCACCACCCCCACCGCCAACGGGTTTGGTCTCTTCGGCTCGAGCACCAATACGGTTCAGGACTTGCCCATCACGTTTCAGCAAAAAGAGCTACGAATCCAGAAGATGCCCGTGAACCTGCGGGCCTACGGACCAAACCGTACCTTGCCCCCGGAGACGATCAGCCAAATTCAGCTCGGCCTCAACCAGATCATGTCGCAGCTCGCGCCAGCGAATCCCAAGGCGCTCTCCAACTACAACAACGAAATGCGCAAGATCGTCTTCCACAGTTCTCTGAGCGCAGGCAACGTCGCACTACTGAATCGCATGTTCAGCGCATCGCTGGTTTCGGCTTATACACCCGAGCCGGGACTCACGACCCTGTCCTCTGCGGTTAATCAGCTCGTCAGCCAGGTCGATACGGCCAGCATCAATCCGACTTACCTGGCAACCAACGACAACGCCTATATCCTTCAGCTCGCCTTGGTGATCGGCCAGAAGATGCCCGCGCCGCGGGCGCCGACGATCCTCAAGAGCACGGGTCATCAGGTCAATCCACGCGTTGCAATCACACCTTTGAGCGAGCCGATCTACACGGGAACGTACGAATACAACACGACGGTTCAGATGGTGAACGTCGCCACGGGCGCGATCATCGGCCAGGCTATCGTGGCCAAGAACAACGACTACAGCCTCCAGGTCACGACGCCGCTGCCGGTAGGCAAATACCACCTGGCCCTTTACGCTGTCGACGAAGTCGGCCATGTCAGCCACGCCAGCCGCGTCTTCGGCCTGAAGGTCGTGCCGCCCAAGCATTAAGGCTGACCCTTCGAACACACACGGCGATCCCAACCCGGGTGGCGAATTTCCGGTCGTCATGAACCGGTCCGCGGCGCCTCGCGTACAGAAAGGAGGGAGGGCAGAGGAGCCCGAACTCATGGGCTGCCCTAGCAGCCAGCGCCAGTCCTAGGCATCAAGTGCGATGACTTGGGCGGAAGCGGGACCATTGAAGCGGAGGGCTCCACGGGCTTGCCCGTTCCGCTTCGGAAGCGGCGGTTTCTGCCTTCCCGCTTCTCGGTTACCTTTCTGGCCAGCCGAGAGCTGACGGCTCGTGCGGTCGATCAGAGCGGCGCCTGATTTCCGTGAGGCCGGTTGCAGATGACAAACGTGGTGCACTTGGACAGATCTTTGAGGCGCTGGGCGCCGACGTAGGCGCAGGCGCTGCGTAACCCCCCGGTGATCTCCTGGATTGTCTCCTTAACTGGGCCCTTGTAGGGAACTCTGATTTCCCTTCCCTCGCAGGCTCGGTAGTCGCGACGGCCACCGGAGTACGCCTCCAGTGCCCTGCGGCTGGACATACCGTAGAAGGTCATCTCGACGCGTTGTCCGTTCTCGAGGCTCCACTCGCCCTCGCACTCGTCGTGACCGGCAAGCAGGCCGCCGAGCATCACGAAATCGGCCCCCGCCGCGAACGCTTTGACTACGTCACCGGGCCATCGGCAGCCGCCGTCGGCACACACGTGTCCCCGCAGCCCGTGCGCCGCGTCGGCACACTCGATGATCGCCGAAAGCTGGGGATAGCCCACGCCCGTCATCAGCCTAGTCGTGCAGACGCTTCCGGGGCCGATGCCGATCTTCACGATGTCGGCGGCTCCCGAGATCAAGAGCTCCTGCACCATGTCGGGAGTGGCAACGTTGCCCGCCATGATCGTCAGGTCGGCGAACGTCTCGCGGATGCGCTTGACCCGCTCCACGAAATACTTAGTGTAGCCGTTGGCGGCGTCCACGCACACGTAGCGAACATCGGCCCGAGATTTGACGTGCTTGAGCTTCTCGAACTCGTCATCCTTGATTCCCAGCGTGAAGAAGGTACCCTGCGCGGAAGATCTGGTCTTGAAGAAATCGATCAGCCGGTCCTCGGGGTAATGCTTGTGCAGACAGGTCATCATCTCCGGTCCGATTGCCTCGGCCATGGCCATCGTGCCCACGGTGTCCATGTTGGACGCGACGATCGGTATTCCCCGCCAGCTCGCGCCACTGTTGAGGAACCTGTACTCCCGCTGCAAGACGACGCTCGCCCGGCTGGGGGATTCCGATCGCTTCGGGCGGATCAAGACGTCGTCGAAGTCGAGCTTGGGGTCGTTGTCGATACGCATGCAAGAGCGTCTCCCTGGCGACTGGAACACAGCTTAGATTGGAATCGAAACTTCATCGAACCTCAATGGGGGCGGTCGCGGTGACTCGGTCCCGGGGCGATGATCCGCGAACTCCCACTTCTCAAGGAGAATCCACGTGCGCTGGGTGACCGTCGCGACCGACCGGGGGCCGAGGGCCTGCGGTCTGCTCAATGGAAAATATGTCGATGTGAATGCCACTAGTCCTGATGTTCCCTTTTCTCTTAGAGAGCTGCTTGCGCTGGGAACTGAAGCGCAGCACCGCGTGTGGTCGGCGCTTGCGCAGGGACCAGTCGCCTACGATGCCGCGACATCCCGGCTGCTGCCACCGATTCCCGACCCCGGGAAGATCATCTGCATCGGCCTGAATTACCGCGATCACGCGGCCGAAAGCCACGTGCCGGTCCCTTCGCAGCCGGTGCTCTTCAGCAAGTATACGTCCGCTTTGATCGGCCATCGCGGCTCCATCGTCCTGCCGCGAGTCAGCCGCGAGGTCGATTACGAGGCCGAGCTGGTGGTGGTTATCGGCCAGGCTGGGAAATACATACCCAGGGAAAATGCCCGCACGCACGTCGGCGGCTATACGATCGGCAATGACGTCTCCGCGCGGGACTGGCAGATGATCAAGCCGGCCAAACAGTGGATGGCCGGCAAGACGTTCGACACGTTCGCCCCGACGGGTCCGGAGCTGGTCACGCCTGATGAGGTTCCCGATCCTCACGATTTGGGCATCCGGCTGCGACGAAATGGCCAGACGATGCAAGACTCTAACACCAGAGAGTTCATCTTCACGGTCGACGAGCTGATCGCGTATATCTCGCAGATTGTGACGCTCGAGCCTGGCGACCTGATCTTCACGGGCACTCCTCCCGGCGTGGGTATGGCCCGCACGCCGCCGGTCTGGCTCGCGCCGGGCGATGTGGTCGAAATCGAGATCGACCGTCTGGGAACACTGCGCAACGAGGTCGTCGCCGAGGAGAGCGCGGGGTGAGTGAACTGCGTTTGCGCGCCATGTCCAGGTGGCTATCATGAAGCATCGGCCATCGAAGGGGACCTCGAATGAGCGAAACCGTCCGCAAACCCGTGCTGGACGCTGAACCCGCCTGGGACGTGGCTCGGCTATTTCCGGACCAAGGGAGCTGGAGCGAGAACGATTACCTTGCCCTGGATACAAACCGGCTCGTCGAGTTCTCAGACGGTTGCGTGGAATTCCTGCCGATGCCGACGCTTTCGCACCAACTCATGGCGCTATTTCTTTACCGGGCTCTTCAGTCCTTTGTCTCAGCCCGGGCCCTCGGAACGGTGCTTGTTGCCGCGTACAAGGTAAAGCTCTGGGAGGGTAAGTACCGCGAGCCCGATCTGATCTTCGTCGCAACCGAGCACGAGTCCCGGCTCGGCCAGCAGTTCTCACAGGGCGCTGATCTGGTCATCGAGGTCGTCAGCAACGAGGGTCGCCAGCGCGACCTGGAAATCAAGCGGCAGGAATACGCTCGGGCGGGCATTGCCGAATACTGGATTGTCGACCCTCAGGTCCAGCAGATCACCGTGCTTGCACTCGAGGGTTCAGCCTACGTGGTCCACGGTTCGTATTCCCGCGGTGTCGACGCGGAGTCTCGGCTCCTGCCCGGGTTCAAAGTCGGCGTGACCGATGTGTTCACGGTCGATCGCTGAGGCGAGCTTCCTCACCGCCGCAACCGCTGCGAGAGACCGCGAGCGTCGACATCGTTAGGCGCCAGCCGCAACGCTTGATCGACGGCTTTCAGTGCGTCGTCCCGCTGGTGGGCGGCATCCAGAGCCAGGGCAAGGTGATAGTGAACCTCGGGACGGTTCGGTAGGTACTGGGCCGCCGCGCGAAAGTCGGCGATGGACTGGGGAATGTGTCCGAGCATCAGGTGCGCCCGGCCGCGCAGCAGGCGGGCCTCGCCGGATTCGGGCGCCAGGTCGACGGCCTGATCAAGCCGGGCGAGCGCTTGATCGGGCTGCTTCCGCGCAAGCTGGATCGCGCCGATGCGCTGGGTGACCTCGGGGTGCAGAGGGTTGAACTCAAGCGTCCGGAAGTAGGCGGCCAGGGCTTCATCGGTTCGGCCCATCGACTCGAGCACTCCCGCGCAGGCAAAATGGGCCTCGGCGTCCTGGGGCTCGATCTCGACGGCCGTCTCGAAGCGCTTCAGCGCCGACTGAGGATCTCCCTTGGCCGCTTCAATGCTGCCCAGTCCGATCAGCGCATCGACGAAGTCGGGGTCGAGCGCGAGGGCCCGTCGGAAGCAGGTCTCCGACTCGTCCAGCCGTCCCTGAAGTTGGAGGATCTTGCCCAGCCGCAGGTGAGCCTGGGCCGAGCCGGGAGTCTCGGCCACCAGTTGCAGCAGTTCCATTCGGGCCTGTTCCAGGTCGCCCCGATCGAGGGCCGCTTGGGCGCGCTCGCTTTTCTGCTGGATTCGAGCTGCCTGCTCGGGGGTGGGCGGATCTTGCAAATTCCTCCGCAGCGCGCAGGGGCCGCTGCAACCGGCAGTTGCTGCCGAAAGGAGCAGTGCAAAGCTCCAGGTTGCGATCACTGCCCCGCGCCGCATGGCGAGTTTTCCCCCTCCTGGGGTGGGCTGATCGTCCTTAATCGGTCCCGCCCAGCCTCGAGCTCCGCTCTGTCAGGACCGAGGACCACCGAAAAGACTTGTCGATGCCACGGAATCTACGGCGCTAGCCGCTCGCGGTCAATGCCGGTTCGGGATCGTTCAACGGCTGGGCGAGGTGGACCCTTTCCGTCCCGGCTGATCGTGTCGATCTTGATTAAAATTCCGGTTTTAGGTGAAGTACGGCGCTGGACCTGCCGATGACGGATCACGGCTCATTTCTTCTCCAAGGCCTGCGGCGGTCTGCACGCTCGGGCTCCGTGAATCGGTGGGGGCTGGGCCGGCATGAACTGAGCTGGGCCAATCTGGCATGGATGCCAGGTGGCCAGATCGGTGCGACCGGCCAGAAGTCGGAAAGGCGTCTTGGGGCTCATGCGCACAGGAAGGCGCGCGGTCCTGGTGCTCTTGGTCGTCTCCATCATAGGGACGCAGGTTCCCGCCGCGCCCTGGGAGCGAGGCAAGTCGTCCCCTGCACCGGACGATCTGGTCGCGATGACCATCGAGCTCTCCTGGTCGTCCCCGGGAAATGTGGCTCGGGAGAAGGCTCCGGACGAACCCTCCTCGCCAGCGCCGGCGGCAGAGATTTCCTTAGGAGTCACAGCCGGCCAGGTTGTCGAGGTGGTTCCCTGGCCGCGTTTGCCGGACCAAGGAAACCGAGCGGCTCCGCGACGCGGGCCTGACGGCGACTGGCTGCTCGGGTCCGAGGGCACCGGCAGGCTGCGCGCCCGGCTCGAGGTCACCCTGGGCACCGAGCTTGTGGTTCGCCGCGGAGAGCAGGTCGTGCGCATGCCGGTCGTCTCGATTCTCGAGCGGCCGCAGCATACCCCGGACCAGTCGCCCCTGACTATCAGCGTGGAGCGCTTGCCCTGGGATTCGCTGGCCATCGAGATGGGGCAGGGGGCCGAGGAAGGAGTGGTCCCTCCGGCGACGTCCGTCCCGGTGGTCGTTCAGTACAACATCCTTTGGCCCGAGGCGTCCGAGGTCAACGTCCGCACGACGGCCATTCTGCGGCCCCTGGGCGGTAACGAGGTTCTCTGGAAGTCCGAAGAGCGCGAGCTGGTTCCGGCCAACCGGCTCGATCCTCCGCCGCGGCTCTGGAAAGTGCCAGCACCGGGCGCGGAGGGGACGTTCGTCCTGGAAGTCCGCGCGACCTGGGAACCCTCGAGTGCCCGTGACACCAGCCGGCTCGGGCGGCTGATCCGCCGCCGCAAGACCGCGCCCGTCTGTAGTACGGCGACCAGGCGCCTGCTTTTCTCCGTGGTTTCGCCCCATGAACAGGCAACATCCCCGGCCCGGCCCAGCGCTGCGGAGATCGCCGGCCGCGAGACCGAGGTCGACTCGGTCGACCTGGCGCGGATCCGCAGCACGCGGTCTTCGTCCTGGGGACGCTCGCCCGTCTTGAAGCCGAACCGAACGCTCTGGGAATTGCCGGCGGAGCTATTACAAGAATCGAACCGCCGGGAGCACGAGCGGCTGCTGAGCCTGATCACACGAACGCCCGCCGAGATGTCCAACCTTGGCCCGGCCGACGAGTCGGGACTGTCATGGGCAGCGGTTGGCCTTCGCCCGTCCCGGCCGGGGAAGCCCCATCGGCTGAGCGTCACCGTCACGGCGGGCGACCCAACGGCTTTAGGCGTGGCGCTTGTGGACACAGGCGCAGGCGACAGACGCCCCAGGATCGTTCTGGACGCGTGTGCATCGGGCTCGCCGATTCCCTCAGATGGCGCGCCAGCCACGTTCTCATGGCTGGTCTGGCCGGATGCCCCGGCCCTGCAGCTTGTGCTTCTCAATCGCAACCCGTCGTCGTCGGTACGTCTAGGAACCGTCAAGCTCGTCGAGCTCGACAGGCTGCCGGGCCCACCCCAAGTTCGCCTGCCGGGCACGCCCGCGACCCGGACCATGGGGCTTTACCTGACTGGACGATCGCCCTTGGATCGCTTCGGCGGCGCCAGCGAAAATGGACTCGCCGACCCCCTGGAGACGGCGCGGAATCTGCTGAGCTACGTGACATACTGCGGCGCCTCGATGGTTGTCGTGCCGGAGCAGCTCTCCGATCGGCAGGCCCGGCGCGGCCTCAAAGGGCAGCTCGAAGAGAATGCGACGGGCCCGGACCAGCTCGATCTGATCCTAAGGCTCCTCCGTCGCCAGGGTTACAGCGCCTGGCTCGAGCTGAGCTTTGACGGCAAGGAAGCACTCCCCGATCTTCCGTCCCCCGAGTCAGCCGAGGCACTTGGCCAGGGCCTGGTTCGCGTGGACCGACAGGGGCAAGCCGACGGGCCCACGTACCATCCGCTGAACCCGGCTGTCCGGCAGGCGATGAAGCGAAAGGTCGAGCAGGCGCTGGCGCACCGGAGCGAGGGCGCGGGCGTCTCGGGAGTTCTGCTTCAACTTGGGTCTGGACCCACGCTTCTGGGCAGCCCTGAGACGGGCATGGATGACGAGACCTTCACGCGATTCGTTCGCGAGACCTTTGGTGCCGAGACCGCAAGCGATATTCCCGGCCTGGGAACGACCGACGCCGACCGTTTCGCCGCGCGGTCGAAGTATCTTTCCGGGGTCGGCAGGATGCCCTGGCTCACCTGGCGCTCGCGTGCCATCGCCGCGCTCTACAGTGAGCTTGCCGCGGCGGCAAGGACCGCGTCGCCCGGCGCCGCAGTTGCGGTGGCCACTCCGCTTCTTCATGGCGGCGCAGCCGGCGCCGAAGCTCGGCGAGTGGACCTCGCGGGGCTTGCCCCCAGCCATGCCTGGCGGAGCGTGGGGCTGGATCTCCAGGCCTGGGGTCCGGACGTTCCCGATGCGCCCATCGTACTGCGGGGCGTCGAGCTCTCTTCCGATCCGCTGGCGCGCGACCTGGCGACCAGTCCCGACCTGGACGCAAAGGTCGCCGCCTTCGATCGCCGCGGCTTGCTACTGTCGATCGATCCGGAGTCTTCCCAGGGCAATTCCGGCGGGACCCCGGCGCTCTCGGCGCTGCCTCTGGGTGAAGGCCCCACGGCCGATGAGCCGCTGGGCCACGCGCTGGCGGCCATCGATGCCCACTATGTCATCCTGGGAGTACCGGCCATCGACGGTCACGAGGACCGGGTGCGCAAGTTTGCCTCGATCTTTCGCGCGCTGCCCGCCTGGCAGCCTTGTAAGCCATCTCATGGCTCGGATCAGAAAGACTACGGAGTTGTCGTCCGGAACCTGACCGACCAGACCCAGACCTTCTTGGAAATCGCCAACGATACACCTTACCCGATCCGGCTTGCGGGCTTGCTCGAGGCACCGGAGTCAGCCGCCGTCGAAGACCTCGGGCGCAATCTGCGGCTCATGCCCCAGCCAGCCGCCGGCGCACGCCAGCTTGTGATCGACCTTCTTCCGTTCGGAGCCTCCGCAATCCGGATCGCCGCCCCCAGGGTCGAGCTAACCAAGATCACTCCCTACCCTTCCGATGCGGTCCTCTCCAGCATGGAGACGCGATATCACGAGCTCTCAACCCAGCTCACCCGGCTCAACCGCAACGCCGGCAGCGGGGTCAGCGAACCTCCCAATCCCGGCTTCGAGCCCGAACCCTCCGGGCCAGTGCAGAGAGCGCAGATCACACCCGGAGAGCCGGCCGGGACCGCACCCGCCGACAAGGTCGCCGGGGGCTGGACGGTCGACGGTGCCAAGAGCGCCCTGATCCAGATCGACGCCTCCAACCCCCACTCGGGCCAGGGGAGCTTGAAGCTGACCGCGCCTCAGGCGCCGGCCGCGGTGCAAAGCGACGACTTTGTGCCCGGCGGCTGGTCGACGCTGACGATTCAAGTCCACGTCCGGGCCGAGCCGGCCGATAGCCTCGTTCGCCTCTGGCTTCAAGGAGAAGCAGGCGGACAACCCTATCTTCGCCGGTCCGAGTTCCGGATTCCGTCGAGTTGGGAGCCCAGGGCCGTGCGCGTGGTGGACCTGCCGGCCGGTGGTCTGGATCTCGCCCGGCTCCGGTTCGAGATGCTCTCTCCAGGAAGCCTCTGGATCGACGACCTGAAAGTCTCCGGCGACGCCGCGCCCAGGGCCGTCCGGCTCAATGCGCAGCGGACGCTCTTGGCCGCGCTTCAGGCGTATCGAGCCCAGCATTACGCCGAGTTCGCGCGGCTTTCCGGCTCGCACTGGGCCCGCCATCCGAGCATCGTGGCCGCGAGCCGCACCGAGCTGTCGGGAACCAGCAGCGCGACGGCAGGCGCCGCTGAGGCTTCTGCCCTACCGCCTGATCGCAGGCTGCGGTAAGATCGGTCGCGATGGTGCGGGACGGTATGTCGGAACCCTGGTCCGCTAAGTGGCTATCTGAAACAGGCGACTCGAACACGGGTAGGGTGGGTCAGCGCAGCGCAACCCACCAATCAGACGTGCTTTGTGAAGGTGGGTTTCGCTGCGCTGACCCACCCAACGATGGCCGCCGGTAAACGCCCAACCGCGTAACTCCCAACGGAAGGAACCAGGAGCACGGGCAAGGGGGCAAGGAAGGAGAGGAGGGGGTCGGTGTTCGTCGCTTGCAGCACACTCTGCTTCGCGCGGGAGCCGCTGGAGAAGGCCCTTCGCCAGATCGCCGAGCTGGAGTTCGACAAGTTCGAGCTGGCGATCATCGAAGACGGCCAGCACCTCCGGCCCTCCGAGGTGGCCGACGATCCCGAAGCCGCCCTCCAGCGGCTGCGACAGGGGCCAAGCCTCACGCCCTCGTCGATTCACCTCGATTTCGGCCCCGTCGACTGGGAAAATCCAGCGCAGCTTCGCTCTTTCGAAGCCCATTGCCGCTTCGCCAAGGTGCTCTCCGTGGCCGTCCTGACGATGCCCGCCGCGCCCCTGGGAACGCCGCTGGAGGCGGAGGTCAAGCGCCTCTCGCCGCTGGTCAGTAACGCCATGCGTCAGGGACTGGTCGTCGCCTTGCTGACACACTCGCAGACCCTGGCCGGAGATCCTCATATCGCGATCCAGCTTTGCAAGGCCATCCCCGGTCTGGGGCTCACGCTCGACCCCAGCCACGCCCTGCAAAGCCCACACAAGGAATCCGAATTCGATCTTGTTTATCCTTATGTTCAGAATATCCACTTGCGCGATTCCGGCAAACAGCCCGGCGAGTTTCAAGTGCGCGTCGGCCAGGGCCAGGTCGACTATGCCCGGATCGTCAACCAGCTCCAACGCTTCGGCTACAACCGCGCGCTTTCGATTGCCATCATCGACCGTCCCGACAATCCGTTCGACCGCGAGGTCGAGCTGCGCAAGCTGAAGCTCTTGCTCGAGACTCTGATCTGACACGGCGGCGACGCTATCCCGATCAATTACATATGATGTCCCCGGAATTCCTGACTTATGCTCGGAATCAGCGTGTGGCCTTGCGGCGATACGTGACCGATGGCCGCCTGACGATCGACAACAATGTCTCCGAGCGGACGCTCCGGCTGCAGGCAATCGGCAGGAAGAACTGGGAATTCCTGGGCAGCGAAGAGGCGGGACCGCGAGCGGCAGTGCTGTTCACGATCCTGGCGGGGGCCAAGCGCCATCGGCTGGAGCCGTGGGCCTATCTGCGGGACGTGCTGCTGCGCCTGAGTGCGGGGGAGACGGACCTGGAAGCGTTGCTGCCTGACCGATGGGCGGCGACCCACCCGGAGCACGTGCTGGAGCACCGCCTCGAAGAGTCGCGGCGCAAGGCGGCGCGGCAGAAGGCGACCCGCGAGCGACGTCGCCCGGGCCGATCACCAAGGGGCTGAGCATCCGCGAGGCTGCAACCGGCGAAACCCGAGGGACCCTTGGCTGCGATTCGGCAAGGGATACGGCCGGCGCCCGGGGCTGGGAGGGCCGAGCGCTTACCCTTGGAGATTTGGTCCAGGATCGGACGAATCCACTGAACGTCATGCACCAGCGATACTGCGACGTAACCAATGAAACTGGCGAACCGGTCGTCGTGCCGCGTCACGAGGCGATTATGCGGCACGTCGTTCGGCCGCTCATAGAAGCGAAGCAGTGTTACGTGCTTGGAATGCCTGTCGCCTGTATTGCTCAAGCAGGACTTGTCGGCGAGATGGTCGCGTTGTGGCGGTTTCGGATGCTGCAGCCCCATCTTCACGGAATGCCCCCAGACCAGGAGCTACAAAAACTCCTACGAGGAAGAGAGTTCGACAAACTCGGCCAGGAAGAGCGGGTGCGTATTCTGCGTGCTCTCGCTCAAATGGATGATGAAACAGTTCAAGCGTTCGGCGGACTACGAACTCTCCGGCGACAGTACCTTCACTTCATGATCGATAAGAGGAGAGATGTAGATAAGGATGCTAGGTGTGCCTTACGGCATGCGAACATGCTTGTCATCAAGACGCTGAACGTTTCTTTTGACGAGGGCATGATCGTCTTGCCGCCCGGCGTCATGCGCTACATCCAAGATATCGTGAGCGATCTGCCTGCCACTCAAGATGAGGGGCAGTGAGCCGACTAACAACGCGCTGAAGCTGACGACGCGTGGCTGAGGTCTTGAAGTCGAAGCTCCGGCTTCGGGTTCTCTCCAGACTCGTTCCTTTTCACGATGCTTTTCAAATTTTCTTGACATGAGTGGGAATTTTCTTGACATGAGGTGGGCGGAGTGCTGCGCTGGCCATTAGGTCAACCGAATGGGGTGATCCGCCGACTCAGTCAGCGGGCATCTGGGAAATCCCGGCTTAGATGGGGACGACTTCGGGCAGTATGATCCCTTCAGCCTGGCAACCTATCCGGAGTTCGCTATGTTCGGGCTCTTAAATCCCAGTGTGCGAGGTGTGCAGGACGACGCCTACCGACGCGTCTATTGCAGGTGCTGCCAGCACCAGAACCAGAACTACGGCAGGCTGTCATTGCTGTTCCATAGCTATGAGGCGGTGTTCCTGTATTCCTTCTGTATCGACGCAGGGATGCTAACGACGGATTCGTTGCCCGCACAAAGATGCTGCAAGTTTCGGCGAGGCAGACTCCTGCACGGCGATGACGCCGAAGTCGGTCGATTCTGCTCTTCGGTCAGCTTGCTGCTGGCATCGATAAAGCTAGAAGATAACATCCGGGATATCGGTTCGACCAAGTTTCGCCTCCTCCACCGGATGCTGAGGTCGAAATTTGAAAAGGCATTCACATATTTATCGTCACTGGACAAAGATTTTCGCGCAACAACGCGGAGCTTTATTGAAGAGCATATGGCCTTTGAGGCCGCGGGTGATGAGGTCCCCATCAGGGATTATTGTAGGCCGACCGCTCGGGCCTTCAGCTATGTCTTCGGGCTGATGGCGGGGTTGCCGGGACTTCATCCGCGAAGACCGCTCCTGGAATCCGTCGGGGAGCTTATCGGCTCGGCCATCATCGCATTCGACTGCGCCGTAGATTGGATTCGCGACCAGCGGACCAATGACTTCAATCCACTCAAGACAAGAGCTGATGTCCAAGATTCCGCCGAATACAGCCGAGACTGTCTGATCCAGGCCGGTCAGCTGTGTCGAAGCCTGCCCGGCGATGACTTGTTGACTGTCAAAATCCTGCACTCCACCAGCGAAAGGATTGAGTGGCTCGGCGATAAACTGGCCTCTACCGATTATGCAAGGGGACGCATTCACACCATCGCCCGGCCCGCCATTCTTTATTCGAACTGTGGCAGTAGCGATGAGTGTGGGGATAGTCGCGTTTATAAAGGACGCGTGGTCGAGAACCCTTGCACGGGGAACAAGACTATCTTTGTGGAGAAGCAGAGATGTCCGTGTACTGATTGTGATTGTTAATGATGGTGGGTAGGTGGTAACCGCTCCCGACGGGTGGACTAGGCTCGCGCACAAGGGGTAGACCCAACAGGAGATGTCCCCGTCCGTCCTTCCTGCCTGCCGTAAGGTAAGCGCTCGGTAAAACCAGTCTTGCCAAGGGAGGTATCGTCCTGGGTTGGTCCCGTTTCACCAACCCAGGAGTTAGTCCATGGCACGACCCAAAGATCCCGAACGCGATCGCCTCTGGCGCCAACGCCTCCTGCGGCACTCCACCAGCGGCCTGTCGATCACTGAGTTCTGCTCACGGGCAGGCGTCCCTTGTTCCTCGTTCTACTACTGGAAGCGGCGGCTCGCCTCTGGACCACGCCTCACTACCAGACGTCCGCCCTTGTTCGTTCCACTCCACGTTGACGACCAGCCACGAGCAGACCGCTCCTCGGTCGCCCCTGGCGTTGAGATCGAGCTGCCTCACCAGGTACGGCTTCGCTTCGACTCCCCGCCCGAGCCCGAATGGCTCGGTCGCGTCGTCGCCGCACTTGCCGGCCTCCCGGGCCGGGAGGCGACCCCATGATCATGCTCCCCTCGACCATCCGCATCTTCCTCGGTACTCGACCCACAGACATGCGCAAGAGCTTCGACGGTCTCGCGGGGCTGGTCCAAGAATGCTTCAGCCAGGACCTCCTGACCGGCCATCTCTTCCTCTTCATCAACCGCCGCAGAGATCGCATCAAGATGCTTTATTTTGATCGCGATGGGCTTGTGATCTGAGGCAATCGGTGTCAATTCATCATTTTCAGGGACATTCAAGGAAAATGATGAACCGACGCTGATTATCCCTCTTTCTGGCAAACGCGGCGGATTGATTACCGGAATGACGCGAGTCGAATTTCGCCACCGAGCCCGCCAAGACATTGCCGCGACCGCAGACCCAGCGATGGCGATCAGGATCAGCGATGAAGGCTCGGGGACCGCGTTAGTCGACCCGACGACGGAATCCGGGAAATCGAACTTAAACAATTGGCCTGCTTTGCTCGGCTCGAAAAGGATCGCGACTTGCTCCATCAGGTAAGTCCCCTTGTCGTTCGCCGGCTCAGCGAATGGCGCCGAGGTAACCGTCACCGTGTTGCCGCCCCTCACCATGTTGAAGGTTTTGTCCGCGGCGCCCTTGGTATTGTCGAACGGGCCGACATCGACTACCGAGGATGTGTTGCCCTGGGGAAAATTACGCCAAAAGGTGTTTGCACCGATGCTTTCGATCAAACCACCTGCAGGTACGGTGACGGTGCCGCTCAGAGAACTCGACGTCGTGAAGTTCCCGGCGGTGTTGGTGAACGGCCGGCTGACCGTCCAGAAGACGCTAATGGTCTGACCGATGTCCGCCGCGGCAGCAGTATACTGGATATCAGCATTCGTGTAGACGAACCCGGTATCGGTATTGTTCAATCGATCACCGCCAGGCTTGATCCCAAAAATCTGAAGCCCCCCGGCGCCGTTGGTGCTCGGGTAGGTCGCCTGGTTCTTGAACGGATTGAGAAACTTAACGTCCCCGGTGAATGTGATCGAGCCCCCCTGGGACCCAGGCGTGAGGGCTGTTGAAATGAGGACGACGACAAGAGGCGCTAGACTCCAGCGAGTGATTCTGGCCATGGACATGATTCCTCCCTTCGACCTCGGCCTCGACGACGCGAGGGACCGGGGTCATTGACTGAACGTGCGACAAGGATGGTGCTAGCGGAGGGGCCACTCACCGAGTGCGGCAGTGGCGGAGCCAGACGAAACCGATCAGACAGGAGGCACTTGTGCCCAGTAGGATGAGGCTACTCGGCTCGGGCATTGGGGTGATCTTTCCGTCGAGGGTGGGGACCTCTCGCAGAGTGAACAGGTAGCCCTTCTCGAGTTGGGCGTCTTTCGGGATCTCCTTACTGAGATCCGGGATATCGACAACGAAGTCGAACGTGACGGTCTGTCCCGGGTTGACCTGGCCGCCCTGGCCCCAGGCCAAGGAGTTGGGTTGGCGATTGAGCTTCTTGAAGTTCAACTTGGGGTCGTCCATGTTCCCACTAGTGGGAGCCGGTGGCTTGGGCTTCTTCGGGTCCTCCTGGCCATCGGTCAGCTTGTAGTTGAAGTCCAAGCCATCCTTGAGGGTGGACGGCACGAATGCGTTTCCGGTACCCTCGCCGAAGAAACCGAGCGTGATGTGGAAGTCCTTCCAGGTATCTTTGGTGTTGTTTGTGACCTGCTCCTGGAAATTGTACCTGGTCCGGCCACCTGAGTCCTTGACCGAGAAAGTGAGGTCAATGACGTCCGACTTGTCGAAGAAATCCGAAAGGGCCACGATGTTCGCGGTCTTGTCCTGACCCGCGTCATCGTTCGGGTTTCTGGTTTCGACGTTGAAGGTACTTACGCCGCCGAGACCTGGCCCGCCCATGCTCCGAATCCCGGTGATAGTCCCGGCCCATGCCGCCCCGGGCGCGCTGAAGACGGATGTCAGTACAGGCAGGAGGACTGCTGCGGTGCGAATTGCTCTTGATATCATCATGTTGTCCTTTCGACGGAACGTGGAAAAAGGAGAAGAGCTAACAAAGTCATCGTTGTACTTGACTGCGGGGACGGAGTGAGGGCGGGTGCCGATTTCGGATCTCGCCTCCGGCTTCGCATGCTGACTGCCGGCCTTCGGTCATCCCGATCGGGGGACGCAGGCACTCGGCCTCAGCAAGCACCCCGGCGGACCAGCACCGCGAGGACCGTCTTGCCGATGATCCCCAGGTCTCGGCCCAGCGACTAGTTCTCGACGTAAGCCAGGTCGAGCTCGACCATCTGTTCGTAATCGAGCTCGCTCCTCCCGCCGACTTGCCAGGGGCCCGTCAACCCGGGCTTGACTTGGAGGCGGCGCGCGTAGCCGCGCCGGTGCACGGCGGCGAGCTGCTCGCTGTCGCGAAGCTGAAGGGGGCGGGGGCCGACCAGGCTCATCTCGCCCCGGAGCACGTTGATCAACTGGGGCAGCTCGTCGAGGCTCGAGCGCCGCAAGAATCGTCCCAGCCGGGTCACTCGCGGATCGTTGCGGAGCTTGAACAGCACGCCGCCCGCGGATTCGTTCCGGCTCTCCAGGTCGGCGAGCCGGTGCTCGGCGTCGACGGCCATCGTCCGAAACTTGAGCATTCGGAACAGCCGTCCCCGATGACCGCGCCGCAACTGGTGGAACAGGACGGGACCGGGGGAATCCAGCCGAATCAAGAGCGCGACCGCCAGCATCACCGGCGCCAGCAGCATCAGGCCCACCGACGCCCCGGCGAGGTCGACAGTGCGCTTGATCAAGGACCCCAGGCCATCGGCCGCGAGCCACCCGGTTCGCAAGGGGAAAGGCAACAGTCCGTCATCTCGCGCGAGCGCCATGCTCTCGAAGGGTGCCGAACCCGAGCTGGGCATTGACGGGCTTGTCAAGGTACTCATCGGCTCACATCCTCCATGGGGAGTCTTGCTCGACTCTCATCTTTGGGTGACTCAAAACGATGTCCGAGCGGAGTTCGCAGCCCTCCGGCCGGGCGACGAGTCCGGGTCGACCCGCCGTCACATCCACACTCACCCAGCAAAGAGTTCCCCTCTCGCACACGGTGTGACAGGGATGATTTTTCTCGACATCGCTGTCGGCCTTCCAAACTTGGGTCGGATCAAGAAGTCTCGATTGAATCCCTTCCTTCTCAATAGAGGGATCGTAATTGGGAGGGGAATTTGGAAAAGGGGGTCGGACCAAATCGAGCTTTTTTTTGCGGTCGACTCCGTCACGGCGGCAAATGGTTGATGTACTGATCGTGTGGGACGACATCGAATCCGCGCCCCCGGATGGGCGTGCCAACGCGGTTCGCCGCGGGGAGCCAGGGATCGGAGGCTCCTTCGATTCGTCTCATGTCCACGTAAATCTCCTCTTGAGGGCGCGACAGGCTGACGCCCACGCCCTCTCTTGCTGCCCCGCTCGGGGTTGAAACGACATCACGCATGGCCTTGGAAGTTCCTCGCGCGTTGCGACTTGGCCGCGTTCGGTAGGGAACCTGGAGGGAACCAGTCCGATGGAGCCTTCGGCGTCACGATCTCTGGAAGAGCTGCTCGTGGAGGCGCGTGCGGGGAGCCAGTCAGCCCTAGGGCAGTTGATGGCGTCGTACCGCCCGTGGCTGCAGCAGCGGGCGAGGGACCGGATCCCCGAGAAGTTGGCCCGGAAGCAAGACGGCTCGGACCTCGTCCAGGAGTGCCTCTATCTGGCCTGGGCCCAATTTGCCGAGTTCAAGGGCAAGAGCCCCGACGAGTTCCGCGCCTGGCTGGCGGGCATCCTGGATCGTCGGCTGTTGCGGGCGTTGCGGTTCTGGGGCGAGAAGCGACGGGACCGGAGGCGGGAGGTACCGCTGATTGCGGCGTGCAACGCGCGAGAAACGCTCGCCCAGACTTCGACGTCGATCCTCGAGCGCCTTTCCAAGGAGGAGGAATGCGACCGGCTGAGATTGGCCGCAAGCTGGTGCCGCGAGGAGGATCTTGCGCTGATCTCCATGCATCTCTTCCAAGGCCAAAGCCACGAGGAGATCGCGGCCGAATTGCAGATCACGACCACAGCAGCGCGGCAGCGCTATTGCCGCGCGATCCGGAGGGTCGGCGAGGCCATGGAGTTGCTGGAGCTGATGACCCGGCGCGGGATTGACGGTACCCGGCAGGACGTCATAGGGCTGCATCGATTCCAGAGGGCCGATCCCGGGCAGATCGCCGACCGGCTTCGCCTACCGCGAAAGCTGGTCGCCCGCTGGATCGCTGAGGCCAAGGCTTTGTTCTAAACGATCGCGAAGGAAAGGCCATGATCGATCAGCGGTCGCCAGACCGCGAGGCGCTCCGGGACGACCTCCCCGAGCCGGCATGCAGCGCGCTCTTGGATGAATATTGGGGAAAATTGCAACGCCAGTCGGAGCTGGACTCGCGGCGCTGGCTGAGCGAGCGGCGTCTCCCAGACCAGTCGGTCGCAGGAGACCTCGAAGTCCCAAACCCGCTGATGCAGCTCCGGCGATTAACGCGGGCCAGTGGCGATGCCACGCAAGACCAGACCCTCATCGAGGAAGGCATAGGGACGTTGTTACCACTCGCCGTAGGATGAGTGGTCTAGTGCGGTTTGCTAATGCATTGCTTACATTGATCGAAGCAGCCGGTTGCGGTCATACCTTCTCCCCCTGCGAGAAGGTGCCGCGAATCGGCGGATGAGGGCCCGGGGGCCTGCTCTGGCCTGTGGAATCCCCTCATCCGGCCGTACCGGCCACCTTCTCACGGGGGGAGAAGGGGATCAGGCACCGCCCTGTCTGCAACTCAACTGTAACCCGCTCTAGGCCTGAAGCAAGCGTGACGAGAGGCGACTTGGGACCTTACCCTTTGTTTTAAAGGCTTTCGGCGAGGGCACTTGGAAAGGCATTGTCGTTTTCGAGTGAGCGCTTCTCCGAATTCCATCATCTC
>JBKQMU010000356.1:0-48584 GCA_052146555.1 Isosphaeraceae bacterium | reverse complement strand
TTTCCGCTCTGCCAATTGCCGTCGATGCGAAAACTCCGGGCGCCGCGTTCAACGAAGTGCTCAGTCTTGCCCGCAGCAACGGGCTCACCGCCTATGATGCAGCCTATCTCGAGCTGGCAATTCGACTTGGCCTGCCGCTGGCCACGCTCGACGACGCTCTCAATCGAGCGGCGCAGACCGTTGGCGTCCCGCTCTACGCACCGCCAAAATAAGTGGCGGACGCGAATGTATACCGCGAGACAGGCAAATTGCCGCCGTATGCACCTTGCGTATTCGCTTCGAACCTTTTCGAGCGGACCTCGTCTTGTTGATGGAGGTATCGTTCGCCGGCTCGCAAGGTCGCTTGTTGGCCGGCGGGATGCCTCGTATGATAGAGCTAAGAGTTCGTGGCGGGCGCGATGATCGCCGGGGCGCCGGGTCGGGTCGGGTGATGACGAGCGAGCAATCGATCGGCAGCTCGGGCTGGCCGGGGGCATGCCGCGGAGGAAAGTCCGGACTCCACAGGGCGCAGTGGTGGGTAACGCCCACCGTCAGAGTTCACGAAGGTGCCTCTGGTAGGGACAGTGCCACAGAGAACAGACCGCCTCGGGCAGATCGCTTCGCGGTGTGCCTGAGGTAAGGGTGAAACGGTGAGGTAAGAGCTCACCAGCAGGTCGGGTGACCGGCCTGGCTCGGCAAACCCCACTGGGAGCAAGACCAAATAGGGGGGCAACGCGGTAGGCTAGGTGGGATTGCGTGAGGATCGGGCGACCGGCTCTCACCCCCCCTGCCCCAACCAACCGCGTACGGGTCGGCCCGACCCGTCACGACTCCCGGGTAGGTCGCTCGAGGCGCCGGGAAACCGGTGCCCCAGAGAAATGATCATCCGAGACAAGGCCAGGGCGGGAAACCGCCAGGGCTTCGTTTTGACAGAATCCGGCTTAGGCAGCCCGCCACGAACCTTCCTGACCTGTCATCATCAACCCATCGCAAACGGCTCTGCGATCGCGCGCCAGCCGGCCGCTCAATATGCGCTCCCTGCGACGATCCGCACGTTCGCGTAGCTGCTGAACTCGGCCGTGCGGATGATTCCCTTGACGTCCAGCGACTGTTCCTTGAACTCGTGGAACGGGACCTCGTCGACGTCGATTTCGCCTACGATTTTCAGTAGCTCTTGGTAGAGGCGAGGGCTGTAGTCCTTGATCTCGGCCGGCACGGCGATCGACTCGATCACCAGCTCGTCAGCCACGGCGCGAAGCACGTCCAGGAGGCGCGGAATGCCCTGGGTCAGGGTCAGGTCGATGACGTGCCCGTCGGTGGGCAGTGGGTAAGCGGCATCGACGATCAAAAGCTCGTCGGTGTGACCGAGTTCGGCCAGAAGCGAGCAGATTGCCGGATTGAGGATGCCGCCCTTTTTCATCACGACCCATCCTTCCGATTGATCGAGTGACCGCCGTACCATCTCTGGTAGATGGTAGAGACGACGCCGGATGCTCTGTACGGGAACAGATCAAGAGACGTCGGGTCACGGCACGTCCCCAGACAAGTGCACAAGCGGGAGGGGTTTCGAGGCCCCCGATCTTCCGAGTATAACGGTTTGGCAGGTTTCGCTCCACCCAGACGCGGCCAGCCAGGCGGGGGATCATGAGCCTTGTCCGATTGCACAAGCACCGTGGATCGGGGCGGCCAGCCAGCATCGCAGGCCTGTTAGCAGCCAGCTCGCTGGCTTTCTCTCTCCTGGCGTGCGGAAACGGAAGGCAGCCTGCGGCGCCCGCGACGGCGCCGGTAGTCGCCGGCGCAGCGGACCAGTCCCGTGGCTCTTTGGACCATAACTCCCACTTCCCCGAGAATGACATTTCCTCGCCGGGCCTGGTGAATTCGATCCTTCATCCCTGGATGGAAGAACTGTTGCAAGCGGCTGACCAGTGGAGGCGAAGCCGGGGTCCGCAGCGTCGGGTCGTCGACCAAGTGTACCTGGTTCCGGATCTGGCCACATTCTTCACGGTGATCGCAGCCTGGGACGAGCACACCTTCTTCCCCGTGCTCCTGGACGACCCCGCATGGAGCTTGCCGTTCGTTCGAGCCTTCAATCCAGCGCGGGTGGTACGGATCGGCCCTGGTGCAAGTGGCGCCCGGGTGATTGGGACGATTGCGGGGCCTGGCGGCGACAGCTCGAGGAAGTCGGTTCATCCGGATCTCTGGACGGAAGCCCTCCGGGCAGTGGCCCGCGCCTGGACGGCGGAAGGGATGCCTGATGCCCAGTTGCCGGATGCCGGCCAGTTTCCTCGCCATCTGGGTCCGACGCCACCGGGACTGGTGCTGTCGAACTCCGAGAGCCCAGCCTTGGCCGGGGCCGTCGCGCTCGCCGCAGGCCGGTTCCAGCCCCTTGTGAGGCTGGCGCCGCTGTCCCTGGTCGAGGGTTCGCGGGGCGCGTCGTCGGGCGTCCAAACCAGGCGTTTTGACGATCTCATTTCACTGGCCGAGGCCCGGGCGTTTGCGCGTCTGGTCGACGCCCGGGCCAGCGCGGTCGCCGGCCCGCATGACCGGCTGGGCGACGCATGTGATTTTCTGACCCTGGCGGGTGACTGGCCGTACCGCTATTCCAATGATGCGGAGGGAGGCATCATCCGCGGCGAACAGGCCACCGACGATCTGATCGGCCGGTTGTTGCAGACCGATGAAGGAGGCCTGGCGCAGTCGCGATCTCGCTGGGCGTTCGCCGGCCGACTAGTCGGTACTCCAGCCTCGTGCGTCTACCGCGCGATGTGCGCCCTGTTTCTTCAACCCGAAGACGTGGTGCTCTGGAATACGTACGGCACCGAGGGCGTCCGGGGAGGGTACCAGATGACCGAGGCGGCCAGGGCGCTGCAATCGATCCGTCCGCAGGCCAGTTCGCCCATTCATCGTGCCGGAGACGAAGCCGGCCTTGCCGCCTGGCACCAGGTGTTCGATCCGTTCCGTCCGTTCGGATTGATCATGGTCAATTCGTCAGGAGGCCCGCGCCAGTTCTCGATCACAGGAGGGGTCGGCCGCCCGGCCGACTTGCCCCGAGGCTACCCCTCCGCGGTCGTCATGATTCACAGCTTCTCGGCCGCCCGTCCTAACGATCCCACGACGATCGCCGGTCGCTGGCTGGAAAACGGAGCGTTTGTTTACTTCGGTGCGCTGAACGAGCCGTACCTGTTCGCGTTCCGGACGCCAAAGCTCGCCAGCGAGCTGATCGCCGCCGAGATTCCGATGGGCGCAGCGCTGCGGCAAGAAGAGCGCGAACCTTTTGGCCGCCCTTGGCGACTAGTGTATCTGGGCGATCCGCTCTATCACCTGCGTGCGGATGGTCCGAGCGCGCGCGACAGACGGATCTCTCCAGGGCATTGGCCGGGCTCGCAGTCGCTTCTGGACCTCTCGCCCACGGTGGAGATCTCGGGCCGATCGGCTCCGCCGGCACGCGGCCAGGATGATGCCGCTCGCCTCCAGTGGTGCCGAAACGCAGCTCTGGCAGGGCTTTGCCATGGCGAAAACTCCGTGAAGAAAACCGGCTCGACAAGCCTGGATTCGGCGCGTGCGGTGGACTGGACGCTGATTCTCTCGACCATCGACCGCCGTCGGCTCGAGCCCGGGCTGCGACCGGTGCTAGACGAGCTCATGATCGATCGCCTGCTTTCTACCGGCCAGGAGAGCCGGCTCTTGCAATGGCTCCTGAAGGTTCCGCCGCAAGAGTCCAGCCCGCGCGGCTGGCAAACCATCGAGATGCTTGCGATGCGACGGCTGGGAGGGCCTAATGCACGTTTATCGATCACTTTTTCGCTTGACCTGTGGGAGGTGCTCATCCGTCGTCCCTGGGCGGAGGATCGAGAGTTTCCGGCCCAGCTCACCGAGCGCCTGAGCAGCCTGGTCAGTGCCGCTGGTCCGTCGGCCCGCCAGATGTACCGCCAGCGTCTCGGGCAACTCGCAAGCGAGCTGTCGGCAACGGCCAAAGACGATCCCCGTCCCGGTTTGCTCGAGGCGGAGCTGAGGCGGCTTGAGGCCGGTTCGGCAAGGTCCTGGTGGTGAGGCACAAGGGAGAAATCCACGCAACCTCATCTCGCCCCTGGTCCTCCCGCCCCAGAGCCTTCCTCGGCAGCCACGGTCGACCAGGCGGTTGGCGACCCTTGCGATCGTCGATCGTCTCGATCGTCGTTCCCGTTTAAGACTGCTTGCCTCTCTTTTCAGGCGCGGGTACGATTTGTATCTTGTTTCGCCCCGGCCTGGAGGCGACGATCTCCGTCGTTTCCGCACCGCGGCGCCGTAGCCAAGTGGTAAGGCAGAGGTCTGCAAAACCTCCATCCCCGGTTCGAATCCGGGCGGCGCCTCTCACCGTCTGACCCTGAATGTCCCTGAACAGCCCCGTCCGAATCCTCATTTTCACTGGACGAAATGGTCATCGACGATTGATGATTCAAGCCTGTCATCCTGTCTGTATCCGAATGATCACGGCCGTTTCCGTCCTCTCCGTTCGGCAAATATTCGGCAAAGCGTTCCCTGATGTCTTGCCCATCTGTACCCGTAGCATGCATGAACTCCTGTTCCCTGGCGGGTTCCGAGGGGGTCAGGTTGGGCAGAGCCTCCACGGCGCCGGCCACATCATGCAATGAGGTCTTGGCATAGACTCCGATCGTCAGAACCGGGGTCGAATGGCGGGCCAGGGTTTGACAGGTCTTCACTGAGGCGCCCGAGGAAACCAGATGCGTGATGTAGGTTCCTCGGAGGGCGTGAAAATCAACCACCCCGGAATCGGTCTCAGGTGCGATCCCTACGGCCTTCAGATCGATCGCCAGCATTTCGGCCGTCCGTTTGGTCATCCCCTCGAAGACGGGCTTTCCAGGGGGCCTCAGGGCCGCCCAAGGGCGAAGACGATCGGCCAGAGAATGGGCGAGCGGTTGAACAGCTTCCCGGCGGTTCTTGGCGTAGCCGGCCAGAACCGTGACGGTTGGGGGGTCGGAATCGAAGTCGAACCGCTCAGGGGTCAGGGTTCGAAGCTCGGCGGATCGCAAGCCGGTCCCGATCGCCAGAGCATACAGCATGGCGCGGTCGGGGCCGGTCATCCCGAAGACGATCGGGCCGGCCTCGGTCGTTTCCACCAGCTTGGCGGCCTCGGTCGGGGTCAGGGCGCGGCGCTTGCGGCGGCGGTCCCCCTCGGGGTTGCTGGTGGCAAGGTGGGCTAGAGCATGCTCCCTGGCCCGATTGTCCTTCCAGAGCCATCGTGAGAGCATCTTAACGGCGGCAATGTGGTGGTTGATCGTCTGTTGATTCAGTTCCTCTTGCTGACGCAGGGCGGCCAGGGCCTCGGAGATTCTGGAAAGAGTCAGGTCGCGGATCTTCTCGACTCCTGCCAGGGCCATGACGCGGCGGGCTCGGTTCGCCTTGACCATCGCATGCTTTCGGCTCCCCACGGTTCGCAGGTAGCTCTCGAATTCATCGACATGTTCGGCCAGGGGGCGGGCGCCTTGCGCCAGATAGGCCAGTTCCTTCAGATCGAGCGTGCCGGCTTTGATTCTGGCGGCCTCGGATTCGGCAGCGCGGGCCAGTTCTTCCGTGACACGCTTGTCAGGGCATCCCTTGCGTTCGGTCGGCCTTCCATCCGGATCGATGAACGTGAAATACCAGTTGCGGCCGCGCTTTCGGAAGCTTGCCATCGCTGTGTCCTTGCAATCCTGATTCCAGAGACGGCCGGGCCGGTGGATCATACCACCGTTCCACCCGGCCGTCTTCGGTTGCTTTTCCTGGTCTTTAGCCGATCGCCAGTCCCGCAGCGCGGGCGTCATCCTCCGTGTACAGGCTTTCGCGCTCCTTCATGTCGACCCACTCACACCAGCGGGCCATCTCGTCCCAGTCCGCGTCGGTCGGCTCGAAGGGTCCGTTCAGTTCGAGGCGGTCCCGTTCGTCGCACTGCTGCGCCCACCAGAGTTGATCCTCGGGGGAGGGCCGGTCGAAGGCCGCGTCCCAATCGGGCTCGATGTCGAAGTCTGCCGAGGGGGGAAGATCGTCATCCGGGGTCCAGGGAATAGCCATCTTCCACGCGGGAACCTGGAAGAACTCGGCATCGCTCAGTACGCTAAACATTGGCGGGGCTCCCTATTAGCCTTGCCTTTGCCCGGGTGGGTGTTACCAGCACTCATCCGGGCGTTTTTGTTTTCGGGTTGACCATCTCAACCCGCCATCTGAATTATACGCGAGTGGCAATACATAATTCAAGAGTTTACTCAGAAATTTCTTCAGTTTGCGCATATCGCGTGTTGCCACTCAGATTCCTCTTGGATAGAATCGCGAGAAGGGGATACACATCAACTCCCCGCGATGGAGTCCATTCGATGGTGGCGATGATGGCAAAACCGAAGAAGAAAACGGGACCGAAACCGCAGCCGGAAAGGGTCCGCGATGACACGGTGATGATCCGGTGTCGAAACGAATGGCGGGTGTTCCTTGACCAGCTTGCCCAGCGAGACGGGGCCGAAACTGTTGCCGAATTGGTCGAACGGGCCATCGCAGAATATGCGACTCGGCGGGCTTTCCCCGGGCCGATACCACGTCGATGATACGTCCGCGGATTGGAAGCAAGCTCCTCATTAGCACGAGTCGACCCGCGCAGGCCGGTGGAAAAGACGCATGCTGGTCTCATGTCTTCCCCCTTCGCGCAAGGACGGCGGCGTTGTGGGCGCGGCCGGCCTCGATCAACTCTGCCCAGGAAGTGCGATCATCCAGCGGCCAAGCCAGGATCGACTCGACCGCGGCCACCTCATCGGTAGTCAGGTTCGGGGCCGTCCAGCAGCGTGTCTGAGGTTCAGACGCGGGCTCGGATGGGCTGACAGGCTGGGGTCGGTCGCAGGAGATCACGCCTTTGGAGTCGCAGTACCACGGGCCGGGCTCATCGTGAATGAGCAGGTTGCGCACCGTCGCTTCGCATTCGGGGGTGGCCTCGGACGGGCTGGCCAGCAGAGCCAACAGCGCGGACTTGTGACTGGCCAGCGCGTCCCTGATCTCCGGGGTCATGGCACCCTTCGGTGCGGCGAAGTGCAGCCTGTCCCCACGCGCCGAGAGCCGAATTCCCAGCCGCTCCAAGCATGCTTGTAGCTCGGGGAGGGTCATACGTCACCCTCCTCCATCTCGGATTCGGGGCTGCCAGAAAGGGTAGGGATTTTTGCGTCCCGACCGTCCTTATCGTCCCGAACACAGTCTTTTCCGGGGTTTTCGCGGGACGATGCACTGGCGACTATCGTCCCACCGTCCCGCCTTCCGTCCCCCTCCGGGGCCGTATTTTGCTGGGTTTGGGACGGTCGAGACGATAGGGACGCAAGATCCCGGCTCTTTTCGGGACCGTCCCGGCAAATGGTGATCGTCCGGTCGCGGCGGCCTCCCGCCCTACGCTCATGCATGATATTGATTCCCACCATGCGGAGTGTCGGGGCCAGCCGGTGCAGATCGCCGGAGAGTCTCCGGGCTCCCTTGGGCCAGCGGTTGCTCTTGACTAGCCGATCGCCTGCGATCGCCTCCAGCGCGGCGAGTAGCTCGGTTGCAGTTCCGGTCCAGCTTTCCGACTGTTCAAGGAGTGTCCGCACGGCTCCCGCCACTGGCGAATCATCAAGGATCGTCTCGTGCGCGTTCCGCCGGTTCGCCGCATAGGCCGCGGCAAAGGCGTTGGCATCCCATCCCAGCGCCCCACACGCGGCCTGTCCCCAGACGGCGAAGTCGGCCAAGCGGGGCAAGGACGCGGGCCGGACCGTGGGGAGCACCCGCAGCGCCCCAGACACGGCATCCAGCAGCGCACCCAGGATGAAAGGATAGTCCCCCTCGAACGCGGCCCAGAATTCCCGCTCGGGCTTGCGATCCGTCTCCGGGATCGTGGGCAGATGCAGGAACAGGCAGCGGTCAATCAGGTCGCCTCGCGACACGTAATCCACGATGCCGTTGAGGATCACCGGCCTCTGTGCGTCCAGGAAGGTCTCTTCCTCGTTGGAGTACAATGTCCTGGTCGCGTACCCTCCTCCGGTCGCAAGTCGGCAGAGCCCGTCCGAGAGCCAGGTTGGTATGCTGCTGATGTTGTCCAGTGCCACGACCCAGCCGTTGATTGCGGAAATCATCAAGTCGCGCGGCTCACGCGGCTCGGAGCGCAACGGGGAAACGTGGGGGTCGGTGAGCATCCGCGCCAGACGTGCCAACGTGGTCTTGGCGGAGCCCTGTTCCCCGGTCAGTGCCAGGATCGGGTATGGGCCTCGGGCTCGCAGCGAGGCCACGAGCCACATAACCAACAACAGGAAATTGTCGTCTCGGACGGTCACATGCTTGCGCAGCAAGTCCAGTGAGCTACCGGGGAGGGGCTCGGGCAGCGCCCTCAATCCGGCAGGCCGGCGGAAGCGAACCGGAGCGCCGGTCACGACACGCCAGCCGACTGCATCAATCTCGACGGCGCGCCAGCCGTCATCACAAAGATCCAAGTACAGTGTCCCCTCCCGCTCGGCGCATCGGACATACACGGGATGCTCGGGGCCGTCGAAAACGGCCTGCGCCTCCAGCACGCCGAGCACGCCTTGCATGGCCTCGTTGCTCGGCGGCTTGCCAAGAGCCGAGTAATACGCCCGAGTCAGCCACCGGCGCATGCCGCTCGACTTGATCTCGTGATGCTCAGAGCGTCCGTTGACGGGCAGGCTCGCATAAGCCCGTTGCTCCGGTGTATGCCAGAGCACGGCCGGGCTGGCCAGCCGCAAGAGGGCCTGCGCCTGCGTTTCCTCGTGCTTTCCTCGCGGCGCGGCAGTCGCGGTCCCACCCGGCGCGCCGTTGCGACTGGCATTCAGCAGGGCCAAGCTCGGGACCGGGTGTTTGGCGATGGCGCTCTCCAACTTGTGCCGGACTTGCTTCTCCGACTCTGGGGGTTGGGCTTTGTCCCGGTTCCAATCCTGGAAGATTGGCAAAGCCTGATCGAACGTCAGACCGAAACCATCCACCAGAACCGAGGCGACATGGTAGAGCCGATCATGACCACCTTGCCCATCAATCGAATCGGGAAACCCGGGAGCGATCACGTAGGCTCGGGCGCGGGCCTCGGGGGAGGGCCCGTCCCGGACGGTCATCCGCCAGGGATCGCCGTTGCCTGACCCGTTCGGGCTAGGGGCCACGGGGGCCGGGGGCGTACCAACTTCGGCGGCCAGGGCTTCCAGCAGCTCCTTCGGAACAACTTGGAAGTCAGGGGGGATGGAGAGTACCCGGGTCCACCGATGCGGCCGGCCTGGGATATCGTCTCCCTTGCGCGACATCGTGCCATGCAGCTTGATGATCCTGGACGGGTTCGAGAGACTGGCGTCGATCTTGACTCGATCGTCAGAGAACAGGGCGGCGGCGGCCTTCAGAACGCGCTCCACCAGTCCCCCGTCATCGGCGGTCAGGTCGATCTTGTAGCGAGCATGGTATCCGTTACCGGAATCGGCCACGATCGGGGCGGGCCACCCCCGGTTAGTCAGGCCGGAGACAAGCCGGTCGATCCGCTCTCGGGCCAGCGCCTTCTCTTCCTCGGTCGCGGATATCCCGGTAGGTCGAACCGGGTCCGCGTCGAACACCAGACCGACGCGGCGCACGATATCCGCGTCGGTCGTGGTGTTCTTGGGCCTCTTGATGATCCGATTAGCGGCGCGAGCCAGCAGGGCGGGACTTACCGGGTTGATCGTGACGTAGCATCCCTCCGCCTTGCCGGTCCACTCCATCGCGGCCTTGGCCAGCTCGTCCAGGTGGTCATGGTTGAACCATCCCGCAACCGTGAACGGGGGATACTTCGGGTTGTCCACGCAGTTCAGGGCTCGGAATTCGACCACCGAACCGGGTTCGACCACCAGCCCAAGCCACGCGGCAACGTCATCTGCCGTCGGGGGTCTCCGCTCGACCACGGTAATCTGATCGATCGGCAAGCCTGTCTTGGTCCCCTCAACAAAGCAGTAGCGACCATCGGGCGACAGACCGAGGATTGCTGGCGGCTCGGCAAACTGGCTTTGGCCTCGCACCGTCCATTGAATTCGGTCTCCGATCGCGGGGGGCGGTGTCATGGCTTGCCACCCCTGTCGATCCAAGCTCGAATCGTGGCAGGCTTCCACCTTGGGCATTTGCCGACGTGGATGTCAGGCTTGGGAACCTTCCCGGCGGATCGCATCCGCTCCACCAGCCGGCGGCTGCATTTCAAAATCTTGGCCAGGTCATCGAGGGAGAGCAGCGTCTCGACGATGTGACCAGCGCCCGGGGGCATATCGGCTACCCTGAGGCGGCCCGGATCGTCTGGGGCGGGCTTGAGTCGGGGGGCGGGTGTCACTGTCCACCCTCCCGACCGGCGCTTTTCTGGCGCGTCTCTGGGGCGGACTGGCGATCTTTCTCGATGGCAGCCGTGACCGACAGGCGCAGGAGCCGGCGCAAGAGGCTAGTCTGTCGCAGCAAGGCGGCCAGTCGCTCCCTCACGACCGGGGGCGGTGGAATGATATCGGCATGCGTATCCATGTACATCCTCCAGAGCGGGGTATGTGATCACTCTGGAGGGAAGTATGGCAGGGGCTATTCACGCGGGATCAACTTCTCATCACTTCTCGTCACTTCCCATCACGCGGGGCTAATCTCGCGGTACATTCGCCCCGAAACGAACCGAAACGAGAGCCGGGAATCCAGCAAGGCCAGCGAATCAGTTGTCCGGTCGGCATTGTTCCACATCGCCTTATCGGTTGTTTCCGAGTCGCCGTGAACATGCTCGGCGATCTCTTCGGCCGTTGCCTCCTCTTTGTCCGCCATGTACTCCACTAGCATCGCTTGGTTGCTCTTGCGTTCCTTGCGTAGAGCGATCGCCAGAGCCTGGAAATCTATCGAGGGCCTGGGAGATGGTGGGACCTGATCAACGACACGCTCGGGGTGCGTGCTCTCCGTTTCGGGCTCAGGGGTGGCGATCTCGGCTCGGACAGCGGGTCCATGCGACCCCCCCATGTCCCCGCTCTGCTGGTTGCAGGCGGCAATTGGGGGATCACCGAGCAATTCCTTCCGCGTTACTTCGTCGCACTTGCACAGATCAAGAAGACAGCACATTTCGTCTTGGCTCAACTCGAAGTGTAGCTCTTCGCGACGTCCGATACCCGGCGTGATCGTGGTGAACCACATTACCTTGGGGGCGCGACGCAACGAGCGGAAAAGAGGAATCCAATCCACTGTGCGTCGAATATTCTCGTTCAGTTTGGGAAGCTTTGGGAGGAAGAATAGAATGGCAGGATGCTTGCCATAGGTGATCCCAAAATCGATGCACGTACCGGGATCAACGCGACGGCAGGTTCCGTCCAGATCGCCGCCAGAGTCTACGCGAAAAACGGTGATAGCCTTGCTGGGCATGAGGTTTCCCCTACAAATGGGCCGGCCCTGACGGTCGCGGGTAGGGGTCCACGATCGCCAGGGTCCGGCAATGCCCGGCTGATCAGACCGGGCGAAGGTCGTCGAGCCGAATCACCCTCAAGTTTTCTCGCAACCGGGCTACTCCACGGTCGATTTGAGTGGAAAACGCCCTGTTACAAGTGTTGACACTACCATTCGCAAAGACGCTGATTCAAGATAGGTCGTTTGGACAAACAGGCGCGAAGGGAGCGGACATCATGGTGACGAAGTTGCGTTCACGTAATCTCTGGCTGTGGCTTTTCGTCCTGGTTGGGGTTCTGTTCGGCGCGGGATCGGGGTTCTGGCTTGGAACTCAATGGAAGGCGACCAGCACCGACAGGCCGCCTCTTCGGCCATCTTCCGAAGCGCCTGCTTCCGTTCGGTTTTCTGGAAAAACTGCCGTCTCAACGGCGAGATCAGCCCCTCCGCTCCCGAAACGACACGACTACTCGCGTCTGACTCTGCGCCTGAGCTTGGATGGGCCAAACGACACACTCGAGGCGCTCGCATTCTCGCCTGATGGCCGCTTTCTGGCCGCTGCAGGTGGTCACTACGGCGAAGCGCCGGAAATCCCACCCGACGCTGAGGGAAGAGGTGGTGGATATGGAGAAATCCCCGAGTCAGGTGAGATTCTGATCTGGAAGACCGATTTATTTAGTATATTTTCAACTATCAGAATGTCTAATTGGGCCGCGAGGTTTGTTTGCTTTTCGCCCGACTCATCGACCATCGCATGTGGATCAGCGCCACGCTGTTACGCCCAATTATGGGATGTGGCCTCGTCTAGGGAGATCTACCGATTGACTGAGTGCTCAGGCGGAGAATTCGCTTTTGATCCAACTGGTCGCTATGTAGCATCCTGCGACGCAATCAGAGATGCAAGAAACGGCAAAGTGGTTCACTTACTCAAGCAGCTCTCGCCCTCGAAGGTGGCATTCACCCCCAGCGGAGATAAGCTTATATATGCAATGGGATTTATTGATGTTAAGACTGGAGTCAAGGATCAGAGACTTGGCAACGAGAAAGGTCCGTTCAGCTTATTATCCGAGCGCGCCGTGGGGTGTTCACCAGACGGAAACTACGTTATTTGCGGTTACAGGCTACGGCGTTTCCCCGACCTGCAACCAGTCGATGAAATCGGGACTTTCAGGATTGCCAAAACCGAGATGAAGGACGTTGCATTCTCACCAGACAGTCAGACGGTTGCCATCGCTTTCTATGATGGCACAGTGGGTCTCTGGGATCTATCCAGCCTTCGGCTGCTCAACTCTTCACGGACAGAGTCTGGGCGAGCGTGCTCGGTATGCTTCTCCCCAGACGGTAAGTATTTTGTTGTAGGTCCACTTGATGGCAAGGTGTCGATCTGGGAGGCGCCTGTCAGATAATTCAATGCTATCTAATGAGTAAATATCATGTTGAACTATTTGCAATTACCTGATTCGTCGCCAGGTTGACCTGAATCGGAGGTAGATTCAGCCGTTGAACCAACGCCAGCGCTCTGCAGGCGGAAAGGTAACGCTTCATGCTTCCGTTGAAGGCGGCATAATGATCCTTGGGAATGTGCTCGGTTATCGGTCGATTTAACGCCTGCCGGTAACGGACGTCAACCTCGCACAACGCAACAGTCAGTGCGAGTGACTTCGCCAACGGCGTTGGGTCCGGCCCGGCCAGTTCTTGAGCCCGCCGCCAGGCAGCACGGTGTTCTTTCGTTATGGCGGTCGGATCGCCTTCGGCATTTGATCGAACAACCAGCATTAGGGCAACACGATCCGTAGCGGGCATGGCCTCGATTTGCTTGATTTCACTGGCCTCAACAGGATCGATCGGGGCCGGCGTCTGCTTTGGTTGCTTCTTGGATAGCTGTTTCATTGGTTTCCCTTCGTTTTTTCCATCCCCGAGACTTGGGATTGTGGTAGCCCGCCGCACACATGGCCGCCTCGAATTCCCGCTTTACCCGCTCCCAATGGTCAGCCAGGACCTTTTCCGGTTCGTCGTCGTCGGCCCGGCGTTGCTGTCGTTCCTGGCGAAGCTCGTCCCGCTCTGCCGTCAGCAAGGCAACCAGGGCAATGGTGTCTTCGTCTGCCGGTCCGAGATGGTGTTGAACGACCCGTCCGCCGATCCGGACACACTCTGCCAGGTAGGCTCGACCGTTGACGTACCGAACAAACATCCGTCCCTCAATGCCGGCTCTGCTTTTGCACTACACGATGCAAAACCCCTTTCCACCATGTTACGGACATCGGCGTCCATTATTCGGGCTTCTCTCATATTTCGTAGAGTTCGTCGGGACGGAAAAACAAGAAAATGCTTGCAATCAAACCCCGTGGCAAATAGCATCAGAGCTGCGGAAGCATCCGCGGAGGTGACCAGATGGCATTGATTTTCTCATGTGCATGTGGCAAACGATTGAAGGCAGGAGATAACCTTGCTGGGAGAAAAGCCAAGTGTCCGTTCTGCGGGCAGGAGACGGCAATTCCCGAAACCCAGGTCCGGTCGAGCTTAGTGGGGCTGCCAGCAATTCGGTGGCTCTTGCCGACTTTCCTGGGTATGTTCCTCCTGTTGTCCATTTTTCTGCTGTTTATAGGCGTCCCGGTCTGCGGGCCGTCTCAGTCCGAGGCTCTCGTCCCCGGACAGATGACCTCCGGTGCCGACTCTCCCCCTTTGCCGGCAATCATCAACACGAGCGAGAACAGGGCAGCTATGCCCAGGATGCCGCCTACAACACCGATGGCGGAGGAGACCAAGCCGGTCCCACCCCAATCAGAAGAACCTCGCGAACCCGACTCGACCCCAGCCGTTGCAACCCAGATGAACGACCTGCACAGCCGCGGGATTCGCAGTGCTCCGGCCGAGGTCGAAATCATCAAGGCGGACTACATGTGGGCGCTGGGCATCCGGGAAGAGACGACGCCCTATGAGCGTATCAAGATGATTGCGGCCGACGTCCTCCGGCAGATCAAAGCGCATCCGGAGGGCTTCGATCCCCGAGGCTATCTGGGGGCGAGTGGTTTTATCAACGTCCAGGAGCAGGATGCGCTCTTGACGATCGCGGTGGCGATGAGCAGCGGGTTGGTTGATAAGCTCGAGGCGATAGACCGCACGCCGCAGCCGCCGGGCGTCATTCCTTGGAACGGCTGGGAACAACGTCGCGAACCCGACTCGACCCCTGCCGTTCCAACGCAGACGCGTAAAGAGGGTCACATCGTAGCTGAAGAGCTTAGAATCCCTGCCGACGTCTCTTATAGGACCGTCAAGGACGTTCTCGATTCACCAAGTCGCCCTTACAAGCGATCGGTTTTTGTGGTGTTGAATAAAAAGGTTTCTTTGGATGTCCTTCAAGCAATCACCATGGAAGTGAAGGCGCGCGAAAATCCGCAGGTTGAACGGCACATCGTGCGTTTTTGGCTTCCAGGGTGGGATATTGAGGAAGAAGGATGCTGGGGGTTGACTGACGACCTTCCAGGGCTCACGATCAACACTTCGATTCTCGGATTGACACAAGAGGAGGAGGATTCGTTCCGGCGGGAGCCCATTCCACCGGGCCTGGAATTGGTCGGAAGGTGGCTGTACGACAGGCAATTCGGCACTTGCTATTCCATCTTTCGGGAGAATGGCAAATACTTCCTTGGGCTCGGACACGTGGGCGGGTTTAAAACGGAAATAGAAGAAGCCACGACTTCGAACGGGCACGACTTCAAAGTAAGGAACGGCACGGACCATTACTTGGTCGATTTTGAAGGTAACCTAGAGATCCGAAACTTCGAGGGTAAGCTTCTCGCGACCCCTGAGAAGATTAGGTGACTCGAGACATGCCGGCGGACGCGGTCCTCCAGGCTCGCTCAATCGAGCTTTGACTGTATTGACCATCGCCAGGATGCCGGCGCGAATCGCCTGGGGCAGTTTGGGCCATGCGGCCCCGAGCGGGCTGCTCACTCGGGCCGTTCGTGGAATTCGTACGCGTCGCCCAGCATGAGCAGGTTCGCCCGCACCGTTTCAACCAGGACGCGCTTGCATTCGTCCGTTAGCCGGTCCCAGAGACCCCCACGATGGAGGCAAGATCGGGGTCTTCGACGTGGGATGTGGGCAGGGCGTGGGCAAGCGATCGTTGATGCGTCGTTTCAGCCTCTTCCTGACTGAACTTACGGCGATGTGAATCCATTGCCGCCGTTGGCTTCCCAGCGGCGGAAGAAGTCATCCAGGGCAACCGGTTCTGACCTTGGTTCGTTCATGCGGTGCCGTTCCGATGTCGCAGAGTGGAAAACGCGAGCGAAGGCTATTCTAATTGAAGGCAGTATGCAAGCAACCGAAGTCACGTGCCACCGCTCTCCCGAAGGCGGCCTTGTCCCTCGCAGACATGATGCTAGAAGGAGTGAATCCTTCACTTCCTTCTGGAATGCTCTTGTTCAGTGTGGGAAAATCGGCGTATGTGAGCGCATGCTTCTGAAGGAAGACGGGTCGGAGAGGCTCGCTTAGATGCCCGGGAAATGGGACGGAGACAAGCTGGATAATTTGTACGAGCTTGTCCGAGAGAATTGCACAAATGAGTCAATATGTCAATTTCTCAGAGGAGTGAAGGAACTCAACCGAGAGGTTAGGGTCTCAGGGGCCAAAGAAACCTTGATCGCTCACCTAAAGGATGCCGTCACACTCAACGCGACCTCTCCAGGCGAGATCTACCTGCAACTTCTATGTAATGCTGAAGAATCAGGCAATCAGCATGTCTACTATTATCGGGCAAGAGACTCAGAAGTTGCTTCGGCTTGCGATGATCACAGCGGGATTGCCTCGAGTCTACTGGGGAAAGGGTGGGAGAAACGGACTGATCTGCCACTCCTTGAACTGGTGAATCCAGGTGATGGATGGTCGGACTTCAGGCGCGAGTCCGGAACCAATCGCGGGCCATCGGGATGGACCGCCAAGTTCTACGCGGCGATCAAATCGAGAACACTATTGAAACGAGAACAGCAGAGCGAAGATATTGAACTTGAGCTATGGCAAACTCACGTCCGTCGCGATATTTTTCTTGTCCGCTGGAGTTCTTCTAACCTTCTCCAACTACGTATTCCGCGGACTGAATCCCGGGCACAGATTCACGGTTACCTTGAGCATCTCTGGAATGGCATTGGCAAGGCGGTACGGTGTAAGGATTTCACCCCGGTCAGTTTTGCCTCGGCATGCCGCGAATTGATCAAGCATCAAGCTGATAACGTCGATGAGTATCGGCTAGGTCCGATTCGTTGCATGGACAACCAAGCCGGATCAGCCGTGTTCACGCCTCCATCGCATCACGAGGACGTAATGAGCGATCAGAGGCGTCAAGCAGCAATCAAGATGTACGATGAATATAAGGAACTTATCGTCACCTGGCTGCCGAGCAAGAGCGCACCCGCCATCCAGAGCGAACTGCGGTCAATCATTGGGCGGTTTGGCGACAATTGCCTTACGCTTACCTCGAGGACTACGGCGGAGGCGGTGAATCATGTCACCAATCGACTTTGCCGATCTTAGGGCCGCGTGTCCCGAGCTGATCCCAGTTACGGACAAATTGGCAGACTGGATGGAACGCAACCGCCGACTGCCTTACATGGACATCCGCCGACTCGCCAGGGAGCTTCCAGACGTGAAAGCGTCTGACATCGCTGCACTGATGTCACTGCTGGTGCGGCTGGGAAAGCTCAAGCTGCGATTTGGCGTTCTCGATCCGGCCTCCCATACTTTCGCTCTCGGCGACTTCTTTGATTCTCCCTTCGAGATTCCTGACCGGCTCTATGGACAGGACGAGCGGCCATTCTCGGCTAATGATGGAGAGATCGTAGCGGTCTACCAAGGGCGCCCTGATGGCTAATGCCGGCTCTTCCTTGCTAATCTACGATCTCGAACGCTTTCTCCTGCAACCAAATTTTGGGAAGCAAAGCGCTCTAGAAGTCTTAGGTATCTTGGAGGAAAATGGGATACCCGCTGAAAACCGAAACGATATCTTGGCACTCGTGACGTTATGCAGAGATCAGGTTGTACGCGCGAGAGAGCAGGGGCTTCGAGAAGGTTTGGAAACCCTTGAAAGGCTTCTGAGCGTCCAGGGAAGCGGCTCGGTCGTGCAGATCCAAGCGTTTTGCAACCAATTTCATCAGGTGACCAACATGGGAAGCAAGTACCGCATAGAAGGCGGGCAGCAAGGTGCCGTTGGGGACAATGCCGACGTACACGACAACGTCTTCAATCAGCAAGCCGCCTGGGCTGAAGTCAAAGACTCGGGGGACCTTCCCCAACTCGCGGGACAACTCGCCCTAATTCTCGCCGAGATGAGACACGTAGCAAACGATCCGGAGCAATTCGACTCGATGGCACAGGTGGCCCGCGCAGAGAAAGCGGCTATCGCTGGCGATGGCCCTGGCGTGATCGTTGCTCTCAAGGCTGCTGGGAAATGGGTCCTTGATTTCACCAGCAAGGTAGGAGCTTCGCTGGTCGCAGAATTCATGAAGAAGACCCTCTTCCCCGGCTCACCAACTTGAAAAAGTCCTCCGGCTGAATCGGGTTCCCTCTCAGGTGTTGCAAAGACGCGAAAACCGGGAGCCTCAAGGCCCGTCACGAGGCGAACGTAGACTTCCCACGCTCCACAAGCCAGTTCAATCGCCGGATTAAGAACTCTTCCGGCCCGAGCCGATCGAGCTATCATAGTTCCTGGTTCCGCTTGAACTTCCTCCACCTTTCCTTGGCTCTCGCGCCATAGTGCTTCCAAGCTTCCCAGAAGCGGCGGCGGGCTCGAACGGCGCCTGCATCGATCATCCCGAGATAAAGTTAGTAGACGGGCTCTCCCCGCCTCCCTCAGGCTTGCCAATCACGGAGACTCCGTTCCCCGATCCCGGGCGGCCGCAGCCTCCCGGGTCATTCCCTCGTCCACGAGGCGGACCAGATCCACCGCCAGGGCTTCATTGAACCGAAAGCGCCGGCCCAGATTCATTCCCTACCCCCCTTCCCCGAGGCGGCCTTGACCATTGCCACGATGCCAGCCTTTAGGGCCGCGGGTAGGTAGGGCCATGCATCGACGACGGTGGCCAGCTCGGGGTCAGTCTTACAGGTGTCGTTCGGCAAATGATCGGCAACGGGCATGGTCGTAAGTCGTAACTTCTTGACGGGCTTACTGGTAGGCGAATCGTGCAGAGGTCTGCAAAACCTCCATCCCCGGTTCGAATCCGGGCGGCGCCTCTTACTGAATGGACCTGCCCTACTCCGCACAGACCCGTCAACATACAGGGTCAAACCCACATCAACTCGGGATCGCTCGATCGCATCATCACGAATGCAACCGTATGAATCCGGCTCAAACCGGACCCAGACTGCTACCAAGATTGCTACCGAATTGCGTCAAGACTGTGTCGCTAGCGATCCCGGTCTTGCCGAAATAATGGATGCATGGCCTAAACTGCTTGAGGCGATTCGCGCAGGAATGCTGGCGATGGTCAGGGCCGCCAACGACAGAGGGTTTTAAGTCCTCAGATGAGATAGACGCACTGATTTCGAGGTAACGCCCAAGAGACCGACGATCGCCGTCCAAGATCACCTTTCGGAAAGCCGGCTTCGGTCAATGTGACGAATGGCACGTAGATTTCTGCAAGTCCTTTTAATCAGAAGACTTGCGATATCAGGATGTACCGCTGACTCATCGTATGCATGAACGATTAAGTAACGTCTGAAGCCATTTTCTCGGGAATTCCTCGACCAATCGTAAGTGATCATATTAATAGACGCGCATAGTTAAGCCGGAGAATTCTCCATAACGTGTTGTAAGATAGTACTTTCCGAAAAACTACGTGCCATTCGTCACATCGACCCACGCATCGACCGGCACGCGGTTGAGTCTTGGATATGGTGGGGTGGTATCGCGCAGGAAACGGCTGTCATATCTGGTTCAGCAGAATTTTGCGCGCGTCGGTCCGACACACTCCGGGCGATGTGACCGACGCCCGCAGACCTCCTTAAAGTTGCATGCCTCACCGGATGTGAGGGAACGGGCTTGTCACGGGCACCGTGTGCAGAGGTTCCCAGAGGCAGGAAGTAACTCAGCCAAGCGTTGCCGCCGTTTCCTGAACTTAGAGCCTCTGCGGATAACGCCGCCAGTACTGGACATATGATCACCATCGGGGTCATCCGGGCAGGCTCTTGGTGGCGCTTCGTGTAACTCTCTGGGAATCAGAATACGCACATAACGTCGGAAGGCCCGATTTATGACCCCTTTTGCCCCAAGACCGGATCGTGACGCATAGGCGACGATCCGCGGCTTCGTGTACCGGAGTCAGACGCGGCCCAAAAAGTCTTGCTCTCACGCATTGGACTGACTTTGCCCAGACGGCTGCGGCGGATTGACGAAGACGCCAAGGCGCTGACGGCCAACGGTCACGACGCTGACGCAACCCTCCTCGCGGGTCACACGAGCGGGCGTTGAAATGTAATCAAGACTTTCGCCGAAAACTGGTGAAAGTCCTGAGTTCTTGGGCTCAGCTCCGTAACTTGGGTTAGTCAGGCAACGCTCTCAGCTCGATTGCCTTCGATCCGACCCACGAATTCAGAAATCCACCCCCGCCTGGAGAACCACACCTTGGTTGTCGAAGAAGCCGAACCTGCCCTGGGGCGTTCCTTCGAGGTTGCTGTTTGTCCCTACTTGCCACCAGAACTCGTAGAGGTAGCCCATGAAGAGATGGACGTTGGGGTAACGCGGAGGCTGCCAGCCCACGCCAACCTGGAAGTTCAAGATCGGCACGATTTGCCAGAAGCGGTCGAGAGCCTCGCCCTTGGACGGTTTGCCGGCAGGCGTCAAGGTCGTGGTGGCCGCGGTAAAGCGTTGCCGGACGCGCGAGAAGGTATCGGCGATATCGAGCCTGCTGACAAATGACAACCCCGTCTCGTTCCACTTGTGATCGATCTGGATCCCGAAATGCGGGCCTACCCCGGCCGTGTAGTTGACGGTCCTGGCGGCGTAGACTCCGTTGCCGGCGGCCGCCACGCCGAATGGCTGGCTGACCGAAGTGTCAAACCAGGTGTAAGCCGTCCTCACACCAAATCGCCACTTCATTCCCCAGTTCGTCCAGGGTGTATATTCGCGGCTGCCGTAGTCAACATCTGTGTAGTTCACACCGAGATGGCTGTTCCGGGTGAACGACCCGGCCGGTCCGGAAAAGGGCCCCGTCCCGTCGGTGTAGAAGCCTCGGTCCGAGATGGAAAACTCGCCGAAGCCCGACGCCAGCCGATAGCCCAGTTCGAGCCGCGGGGCAACCGTCCAGTTCAGCCGAGCGCTGCCTAGCGCCACGTTGACCGTTCGGCCGGTCGCGGTGGTGACGCTCGACTTGAGCTGATTCCCGAAGAAGTGGGGATGGATGATTCCGAGCTGGAAGTCGGTGAACCAACCGGTCTTGGGCCACTGGGGAGGGTCGAGGATCGGATCGAGCTGGAAGTACGGATGCTCGAGGTCCGGCGGCGGCCCTGCAATCGGCGTGGCCGGCTGATACAACGAGCGCGGCTGGTCCGGCGGCCGAGGCAGCGAGCGCAGGAATCTTGGCTCCCATCCGCTCTGCGTGGTCAGGTTGCTCGAGTCGAGCAGCGGTGCCGGAACGTCAGACATCATAGAACCGAAGTCCGGCGAGGTTGCCTGAGCTTGGGCCGGTGCCGGTGTTTGGGCCGGTGTCGGTGTTCGGGTCGGTGCTCCAGCGGCGGGCAGCGGGGCCGATGCCGGGACGGGAGCCTGAGCTCGGGCCTGCGGCAACACCAGGATGCCCCCCAGGAACACTGCCGACAGCAAGTGTCGAGCCGTCTGGGCCATGTCAGAAACCTCTTTTCGTCGTGTTTCCGTCATCGGGTCACCTCGCCGGCGCTGCCGGGCCAATGTCGGAGGCACCTTGAGCGTCATGCACCGCGGCCCGTCCCGCTGCGAACGGGCTGGTCAAGGTCGGCGGCGCTGCCGGAGGGGCAGGCGGCGGTGTTGCGGGGGGTATTCCACCTTGTAAGCCATGCACGGTCGCCGCGTCTCCCGTCATTTCAAAGGGAGCCGCCGGGGCGGTCAGGGACGGCTGGACCGTAGGTCCACCAACCGGTTGAGACCGGGTCAGGCGCTGACTGGGCACCAAGGCAGGAGGAGTGTTCGACTCGTCGCGACTGGCAAGAGGATCCGCCAAGCCAGGGTGGCCGCAAGGAAGCGGTAGCAGATGATTGAGATCGGGAACTTCGGGTAGAGTCCTGGGCTCAGCGAGTTGAAACAAATCGTCGGTTTGCATGAAGTCCGCCACGCTTACGACTGAGGTCCAGAGCGAGCCGAGGACACCGATGTAGGCGGTGACGTTCTGGGACAGTGTCTGCTGTGCAGTCACAAGGTCGTTGAAGGCCGACGTGGGGTCGACCTGACGTCGCGCGTAGATGCCCCGGTAATAGCGAACCAGGTCGGGCAGAATGTTGCGGCGGTAATCGTCGATGGCCACCAAGTTGTTCTTGTAGTTGCTATACGCGGACGCCAGATTGTTCGTCAGCGTCACCTCGACCCGGTGCGCTTCCTCGCCGGCACGGACAAGCGCGGCCTGGGCGGCGATGATGTTCCCCTTGTTCTGATCCCAGATCGGTAGTGGCATCCCGACCGAGAGGGCGTGATAGGTCCCAAATGGTGCCAGAGCGAAGTCCTTCTCCAACGTCATCCGCACGTCCAGATCGGGTACCACGGTGACCTGGGCTAGCTTCAGGCTATACTGGGCTCTCCGCAGGCCGTTGCGGGCGGTCAGGATGTCTGTGTGGTTCCTGAGGACGTGGGCGAGGACAGCGTCGTAGTCATAATACGGGATCAATCGATCGACCTGGCCGGCAACCTCGGTCAGCGGCATTTGCTGCATGCCGATGGTCGCCACAAGCGCTTTCCAATCATAGATGTAAGAGAAAATGGCCTGCTTGTATGCCAATCGCGAGAGCGAGGCCTGGGCACGCAGTGACGATGGCTCGTAGGGAGCTACCTGGGAGCCGCGGAGAAGTCCGATCTGGATGCGGAAGATATCGTCGGTGAACCGCGCCACCGCCCGGGTCACAACCAATGTCTCCTTGTCGACTAGGAACGTAAAGTAAGCGTTTCGCACCGCGGTGGACAGGTCACTGCGAGCGCGCTTCAGCGCCAGGACGGCGTTGTCGAGGTCTTTCTGGGCCTGGGCTACACCGAGCCTTTGTTTCCCGGCCGTCCGGATGATCTGCTCGATGGCTCCGCCCTGGACACCGGCTGTGCTGTTGTTGTTCGACGGGTCCACCAAATAGCTGATGATCGGGTTGGGATAGGTCTTCGCCTGGATGAGATTACCCTTGGCCGCTTCGACGTCCGAGACCGCCTGACGCAACGTCGGGCTGTTGGCCGCGGCGATCCTCTGGAGGTCGGCCAGGGTGAGCGGCTTTCCGTCCGGTCCCGTCTGGACCGGTGGCTCGATCGGCAAAGGCGCTGGTTCTGGATAGATGCGCCCGATTTCTCGGTCGGCCAGTACTCTGTCCTTTGAGATTTTGATATCCGGCGCCTCCGACCCTGGCAGCTCGCGCGGGATCTTCAGATCAAGCTTCTTCCTCAGGGATTCCGGAGTCGTCGGTCCTGGCTGCGGCTCCCTCCAGGAGGCGAGCTGCAAGGCTTCGTCCTTGAGCGGAGCCAGGGGCCGGGCTCGACTTGGATCTGATTCCATGAATGTCGTGGCCAGTACGTCGGTCGACGGCTTGGGCTCGCTGATCTTCTTCTGATCCGCGCGAGAGCTCGTGGAGGCGCTCTCTTTCGTCCCAGACTCTGAGGGTTTCTCGTTCTCCGCTGCGCGATCCGGAGCAACGTCGAACGGGTGGTTCACCAGCTCGCGCACCATCTGGTCGGTGTTCTGGCGTACGGGCCAGGAACACCCGCTTGCCAGGAATACGCCAGAGAGCAGGAGCAGCTTCTTTACCATGATCCCCGCCCTCGTGAGGAAACCCGCTTTTTGCGGAACGAACCGCGGCAAAAGTGGGGCACTAGGATCCCTTCCAACATGTATCAGCCTTTCCCTCGGGACTCCGTCCTGATGGGAAGAGATGACGTGATCGGCCATTTCAGCCGGCCTCGGGCTAGTTCGATTCCGCTACCGAGGGGAGCTGCCAGCGCCTCAGGTACGCCGCGAGAACTTCCTCGGCGATGGCCGACTGCGAAATCCGCCGCATTGCCGACTCCACGCCAAGCCGCTGCGCCGTCCCGACGGTCAGATGGAGAGTCACCTTGACCGTCTCCGGACTGGCAGGTGCAACCTCCTGCGTGCCCGCTGGGTTCTCTTCTCGCCGTCCTGGCTTGTTTCGTCCCATACGACTTGCCTCCTTGCCGTCGTGCCTGCAAACGCAGATCGGCAAGAAAGCGCGGGCACTTGAGAAAATCGGGCGGCCGCGGTGCGGTGATGGTGGGGATTTGACAGCTTCCCCCAGCCGTGCCGATGAGCGATGTCGGAGTGAGCAGGCGAAGCGCAAGCCATTACCACCCCAGCGATTCTGCGTTGAGAATCGGGGTTCTCCGTGAGCGACAAGCTCGGAGGGTCTGGCGGGGATGCCGTGGAAATGACCCGGAATGAAGTCGGCGGATCAGGCGCGCTTGTGCCCCAGCAGTTGCAGAACTTCGCCCAGGAACCGCTCCACCAGATCGCCGATACCGGGCTCTTCTGTTTCGCGGTTTCCAGCCACGTTGAGCGTGGTGAGCTTCTTCTCCATGATCCACGTGGCGACGTGCGACGGCTCGAACGACGCTCCCGGGTAGATGAGCATGCAGGGCTTGCCGAATTTGTGGCAGGCGCTGACCGTCGCGTGAGCGGAGGAGGTCGTCGTCTGGCCGAACCAGAGGGTTGCGTCGGAGTCTTGGACGTTCTTTTCGGTGCAGTCAAGATCGCAGTCAGCGGGCAATTCGGCCGCTGCGAAGCGGACGGCAAACTCGGGGTAGAAGCCGTCTTCGGTCGCAAATCCTGTGGGCATGCAGCCGCCGGTCGAGACATGAAACGCCCGGGCCGCCCGCCATGCGGCTTGATGGGCGCCGGTCTGGCCGCCGGTGACGATTTTCTCGAGCATGATCAATGGGCCATCCCCCCGCTCCCCGCCGGTGGCTCTCGGTGACCGTAGAAGCTGTACAGCACGGGCATTAGGTAGCGATCCAGGAAGAGCGTCACGGTCATGCCGCCGACTACGACGATGGCCAGTGGCTGAGCGGTCTGGGCGCCGATCTTGGTCGAGACGGCCGCGGGTAAGAGCCCCAAAATCGCCGTCATGGCAGTAATCATCACGGGCCGCACGCGCTTGAGCGACCCCTGGATAATGGCATCGTGCAGCGGCAGTCCTTGGGCGCGCAGGGCGTTGAAATACGAGATCAGGAGCAACCCTTCCATGATGGCGATTCCGAAGAGCGACACGAAGCCGACGGCCGCCGAAACGCTGAAATTCGTACCGGTCAGGTACAGTGACCAGATTCCGCCGACGGCCACGTCAAAGACATTGCTGAAGATCACGAGCGTGTCCAGGATTGAGCGGAACGCCGAGTAGAGTAGTACGAAGATCAGGGACAGCGATAACGGAATGATGAGCAAGAGCCGACCGTTGGCTTCCTCCATCTGCTCGAACTCGCCGCTCCAGACCGCCCGGTAGGGAATCTGGAAGAGGTCTCTGGTGCGCCCCTTGGCCTCGTCCACAGCGCTGCCCAGATCTCGACCGCGGACGCTGAACTTGATGGCGATCAAGCGCTTGCCTTGCTCGCGGTAGATGGTCGAGGCTCCGGCGCGGTTGAACTGGCCACCGGGATCTGGCTCGAACTCAGCGCTGACGGGTGTGACCAGGTCGCCGAGCCGCAGCCGCGGAGTACTGCTGATCGGGTTCGCCGTGTTCGCTTGAGTCCCCACTACCGAAGGGGGCGGCAAGGCGTGCCCGCTGGCGTTGGGAGAAAACCCCGAGCCCTGCGCCAGGACGACCTGGTTGTTGATGATGTCGACCGGAATGTCCAAAATCGAGGCTTCGTTGTTTCGCCGCCACTTGGGCCAGCGAATCGAGATGTCGAAGAGTTTCTCGCCCTCGACCATGCTGGTCATGGGTTTGGCGGCCACCGCACTGGAGACGACATTGTTGACGTCGGCCGTCGTCACTCCCCATTTCTGGCACTTCTCCGGATCAGCGCGGAACTCGAGGTGCGTCTGACCCCGGACGTGGAAGATCCCCACGTTCTGGATGCCATGGACGCTTTGCAAGATGTATTTGGCCTTGGTGGCCAGCAGCTCGAGCTGATCGAGATCAGGGCCGAAGATCTTGAGCGAGTTGTCCCCCTTCACTCCCGAGAGAGCCTCCAGGACGTTGTCACGAATGTTCTGCGAGAAGTTCCACACGATGCCAGGAATCTTGCGCTCGAGATCCGCGTTCATCGCGTCGATGATCTCGCGTTTCGTCCGCGCACGCGAGTTACCCCAGACCCACCGCCGCCAGCCGGTTGCCGGCTTCAGGTTGGGCCAGTCTCGCTGGGGCCGGAGCGGAACGAAGTATTCACCGCTGTAATAGCCCTCGGTATCGGTGCCATCGTCGGGGCGGCCGCTTTGGGTGACGATCGACTCCACCTCCGGATAGCTGGCGATGATGGCCCGTGCCTGCTTGGCTATTGTTGCCTGGTGTTCCAGGCTCATGTTCAGCGGGCCGATGCCGCGAAGCCACAGGTTTCCCTCCTCCAGTTCCGGCATGAACTCACGCCCCAGTTGGGGGATCAGGCACGCGGTACCACCGATCAAGAATGCCATCACGGCGCAGGTTGTCTTCGGATGCCTCAGGCACAGTTGAAGTTTCCAGAGGTAGCGGAACTTGAGCGCACGGACCAGTATGTTCTCCTTGACCGGCTTGAACCGCTTGAAAAGCAGCATGCTCAGAACCGGCGTGAGTGTCAGGGCGAGCATGAGTGCGCCGGCCAGAGAGAACGCGTACGTTTGAGCCATCGGTCCAAAGAGTTGACCCTCCGGTCCGGTCATGGCGAAGAGGGGCACGAAGGCGCACACCATGATGAGCACCGAATAGAGAAGCGCGTGATCAATCTCTTTTACAAAGAGAAGGATCCGCTCCTTGATGGGCAGGTCGGGGTAGTTGCCCGACGCCAGATTGCGGTTGATGTTCTCGACCACCACGACGGAGGAATCGACGATGATGCCGAAATCGACGGCCCCAATCGAAAGCAGATTGGCCGACTTGCCCCGCACGTACAGCATCGTGAAGGCGAACAGAAGCGCCAGGGGAATGTTGATGGCGACGATGACCGCAGTCTTGATGTTGTTCACGAACATGAACAGGATCGTGACGACCAGTGCGATGCCCAGGCACAGGTTCTCGGTGACGGTCTCGGTGGTGATGTTGAGCAAGTCCGTCCGGTCGTAATAGGTTTCGATCGACGTTCCCGGCAGCATCCGGCCGGAGGCGGGATCATTGAGCTGCTGCACCTTGGCCTTGACGTCCTTCAGCGCGGGTAGCGTCTCCTCGCCCTTGCGCAAGAGTACGATGCACTGAACCTTGTCGGCGTCATCGTGGCCGACGTCTAGGAGTGAAGAGGTCGAGCCCGAGAGCCGCTCTTTATCCGCGCTCCAGTAGCCGATCTGGCCCAGCCGCGTCAGGTGGCCGACCACAACCCCCTGCTCGCCTGGCAACTGACCAGGCGCCAGCCTTCCCCCCTCGACCACGTCATCGATACGGATCGGCTGGTTGTTGACGGACGTGATGACCAGGTCGCGGATTTCCTTGATCCTGCGCAGTTCTTCCATGCGGAGGATGGAGGCCGCGGAGGTCGGATTCTTGAGTGCCAGTACCTTGTTCACCGGGTCCAGTCCGCCGCCGAAGAGGCCGACGCTCCGGACTGTCATGGCGACCTGACCCGCGGTGAGGTAGTCGCCGCCGACGGTGGCGTTACTGTTTTGCAACGCGGACTGGACTTGAGCCAGCGTGATACCGTAGCGGCGTAGTCGGTCGGGGTCGGGCTGAACCTCGTACCGCCGCACCGTCCCGCCGAAGCTGGTGATGTCCACGATCCGCGGGACCGTGCGAAACTCGCGCTCGAGTACCCAGTCCTGCATCGCCTTGATGTCGTTGAGCGTGTACATCTCGCGGCCGGACGCATCGCGAGGAACTTTTAAGATATAGCGATAGATTTCTCCCGTGGGCGATTCCGGCGAAATGGCCGGAGTCACGCCATTAGGCAGCGGCTGAGAGATCGTCGCCATGCGGTTGATCACTTCTTGGCGGGCCGCTTGGTACGTGTAATCGCTGCCGTAGTTCCACGTCATCTTCAGGTCGCTGAGGCCAAAGAGTGACTTGCTATTGATCTTTTTCAGCCCGGGCATGCCGGCAAACGTCACTTCCAAAGGGATGGTGACTTGGCGCTCCACCTCCTCGGCGGAAGCGCCAGGGTAGAGTGCGAGAACCTCAACGATCGCGGGCGCCGGGTCGGGATAGGCTTCGACGTTGACGTTCTCGAACGAGAATATTCCCACCACCCCCAGGAACAGGGCCAGCAGGATGACCACCAGCGGATTGTCGAGCGCCCACCCGATCAGCTTGCGAACCATGAGAACCGTCCTCAGAAACCCAAAAACAGCCGCCTTATATCACTGCTTTGCGACGTCCGAAAATTGTGCCGGTTCCGACTCGAGATCCAGCAAGGCGGCCTTGAGCTCCACTGCCCCGGCCAACAAAACACGTTCGCCGGGCCGGAGCGGTTCCTTGGGCAAGAGCCCCTCTTCCGCCTCCCGGGCGCTGAGTTGTTCCTCCTTCGGTAGGGGTGTTTTCCTGACGAACACCGAGCGATCGAAGCGATGCGTCACCTGCACGCGGCGCATCGTGTACTGGCGGCTGGCCGCGTCGGGTTGTACGAACACCAGGCTCTGCTTGCCGTCCTCGACAAGGGCATCCGCCGGAATCTCAACCACGTCGGGCGGTGGAGGAATGTTGACCGTCGCAGTAACGTACTGCCCGGCCCGGATCTTCTGTCCCGGGTTCTCCACATAGCCTTTGATCACCGCCGTGTGCTGATTAGGGTCGATCAGGTAGCCGATCTCGTCGATCGTCCCCGAGAGCCCCGTGGCCGACTCGGTTCCGACGGTTCTGACGGTCCACCGCCGCTCGGCGCCTTGCAGAGCTTCCAGGGTCGGCAGGGCGTCTTCCTGGCAGTTGGCGATGACCAAGAGCCTTTTCACATCGGCGATCTGGAACAGATTGACGGTGTTATCCACCACCATCTCATCCTTGTGAACGTTGCGCTCGATGATGATACCGTCGAACGGCGCGCGTAAGGTCACCCTGCCCCAGGGGTTTTCCTTTTCCTTCTCAGCATCGCCGGCTCCACCGGTTGCCTGCTTCTCGCCCCTGACCCACCGGCCCTCCGGCGTCCTGGACCAGGAATTCTGGTCGGCACCGATCTTCTTGGCCTCGGCCTGAAGGGCGTCGATCTCGTCCTGGGGGATGTCCCACAGCTTGAGATTGTTGAGAGCCCGACTGATGGCATTGCGGTCCCCCTGCACGGCGCGCACCTGTGTGAGGTACATCACCTCGGGGATTGCGTACTTGTTTGCCTCGACGCGGTCCATGATCTTCTGGTCCAGCTCGAGCTGAACCAGCGCGTCGAGCAGATCATTCTTCTTGGACCCCACGTCCACACTGTGGAAAATGCCCAGGACTTGTCCTTTCGAGACGGTGTCGCCGGGCCTCAGCTCGCGGAACTCCGTATGGCCCGATTTGCGTGAGTAATCCCAGGTCTGCCCCAGCTCGACGACGCGAGCCGGAGCGAAACGGGCCCGAACGCGAGCCAGGCTCGAGGGGTCAATGGCTGTGGAACCCGGGAGAACGAGGGGCCGCATCATGGAGGGCGCCTGCGCAACGGCGATCGAGTCGTGCTGCCCCTTCTGGATTCCCAGCGAGACGCAAACCTCTCCCGGGACGTTCACGGTATGAGCCTTGCCCGAGACCAGCGAGACCGCTGGCGATGATGGAAGCGTCGGGTCTTCCTTGTTTTCCTTGGTGGCCGCAAGCAAGTGGAGTGGCACGCCTGAGAAATAGCTGAAGAACCCCGCTGCCGGAGGGATCAAGACAACGCTTAAGAGAATCGTGACCATCAGTTTCTGGCCAAAACCCATCTTTCGGCGCGGCGCGCCTACCGTCGCCTGTGTCGAGGATGGCCCACTCGGGATGGGGTGGCCTTCGCCCTGCGCTTGAAGCAGTTCCTGGTCCTCTTCCTCATTGATCATATGGCACCTTCAAAAAAGATGATCCGAGCCTTGGTCCGAAGGGGAGATCAGCCGTCGGCTGACTCTCAGCTTTCGCTGCTAGAGTGCCCCTAGCGGCTTAAGCCAACACATCGTGGCAAGAAGTGCAAAAGAGAAAGCGCCCGTGCCGCTGACGGAATTGACGACCTCAGCCCCAGCGCGCTAGCGCTTCAGGGACTGGCTCGATTGATCGGTTGCGTCATCCGCGTTGCCGATGCAAAAGACATCGGCTCGAGCGTGGCGTGCAGAAGGAATGGATTGAGATGCGAAGAGGACCTAGCAGCGGAATCGACAGAGAGTCTGAAATAGCGGGCGAAATCGGATGATTTCTACTAACACGTGGGGCCGAGTCACAATCGAACCGGCGTCCAGAAGACATTCCCCTGCGCTGACACTGAAAGCCGCGCGAACGGGAATGGTAGAGACTTCTTCATCATCCGCGTCGTCCACAAAGTTGGACTGGCCGGAAGAAAACTGGTAGGTGTCGCCTTGAAGGGTCGGATGGTCGCTAGAAAGGTCGGCAAGACGCCCGGAGAAGAGCGGTCTGAGCGCGCACTGTTCACTCGCGGACGACCCCACGGCCGTCACTGAATCACGCAGTGGCGAGCCGAAGAGCACCAAAACCAATGTCAAAGCATGATACACTGCGTGGATCATGGTGCGCACGAATTCTCGCAAGTGACAAAGGGGAACGTACGGAGTTTACGCCTAACCCACGCCAGACTGCAAGAGCAGGATCACTCTTTCCTTAAGCTTAGCCTATCAACTCAAACGGTGCTAACCTATCGCCATGGCTAAATCGTTCGGGCCAGGCTCCCGTCGGTGGTGCCGCGCTCGTTCGATTTTGAACCGCCGCTGCTCGAATCGAAAAACTTGAGCCATTTCGTTCTCTTACCGGCTTGGTGGGGCTAGCTCCACCATCGCCAGAATCTGGCGCGGATCGCGGTTGGCAACTCCGGCCAGGCGGCCAGGATTCGGGCAAGGTCGGGGGGGACAATTCCGGTGGGCTGCAGGCAAGGGAAGGGAAAAGCGTTCCTCGATGGAAGGTGAACCCGTTTCAGGGATTACCCTTACGTCGATCGGGCCTGAGGACTTAGAATCCTCAGTCTCTCGCTGCCTTGACCATTGCCACAATGCCAGCCTTTAAAGCCGCGGGTAGGTTGGGCCATGCATTGACTACGGCGGCGAGATCGGGATAAGTTCTCCAGGCGTCGTTCGGCAAATGATCGGCAACGAGCAGGGTCGAGAGCCGTAACCCATTGGCGGGCTTGCCGATAGGCGAATCCTGCAGAGGCCTGCAAGACTTCCATTCCGAGTTCGAATCTCGGCGGCGCCTCTTGCTGAATCAGCCCGAACCAAGCCGGGTGAGCAGGAACCGGTGACGCTCCCGGAGCTCGCCCGCGCCGCCTTGGTCGGATACATGGGCGACCCCGCGGACATGAGGCCGGCGCGCTCCTCTACGGCCGCCCACGCTCCCTCACGGGCCGAACCCTTGGGGACGCTCGGCGATCGATCCAAGCTCAAGACCGGCCGGAAGAGCAAGAGCACGACCAACAGGATCGCCACGCCCCGAAGCGCCAGAAGCTGCCGCCAGCGGGACGATGAGAGCTGCGCGATGACCCGGCGGTGGAAGTGTGCCGCCAGGGCGATGGCAACACTTCCGACGGCGACCATCGTCCAGAAGCCATGCCCTTGCTCGAGCGTCAGATGAAACACGCTGACCATCGGGTCGATCGTCGACCCCGACGTCGGATCTTCCTGGCGTGCCCGACGTCCCTCGGGGACTTCCTTATTGCCGCAGCGTCGCCTAACAAAACCGCCGTGACGCGCGGAACGACGCTCATTCTGGTAAGTATACGCTGAAACCTCTCGTAGGGGGCTCGGAGGCTGTTCCGAACCTTGCACTGCAGGACAATGCCTTGATTCGCTGTCCTCACCGCCAGAGGTTGAGGAAGCCAGAGGACCTGCCGGCGGGGCATCGAAGGGGCCTTCACGAGTATTCCCAGGTTGCTGCGGTCACCACCGGGCCGTGCCCCCCTCCCTCGGCAGACTCGTGGTCGCTAAACCTACACTCCAATGAGAGTGAAAGTCGGAACTGGTACTTAGTCCGTCAAGTCATCCGTGAAAAAGAACCTGTTCTGCGTCATACTTGTAGGAGGCCGTTTAAGACCCTGGCGCACTCGTCCTGTTTGGGACAGCGCCTCTCCCCCTTCGAAACACGAGGAGCACGAGGATGAGCACCACCGGGTTTCCCGAAACGCCGCTACGCAAGGTGATTCGTCATGAGCTGCGGGCGATCCGAGGGAACTGGATCTGGCTGGTGGTGCTGGGAATCGCGCTGATCGTGCTCGGGACCGTTCTTCTCGGCTCCCCGGTGATTGCCACCCTGGCGACCGTGACTGTGCTCGGTGCTTTTATCCTCGTTGTTGGCGGCATGGAGGTCGTCGCCGCGTTCTGGTGTCGGGAGTGGAGCGGGTTCTTCCTCGCCCTGCTCTCGGGCATCCTGGGCGTCGTGCTCGGTTTGATGCTGCTCAGCAACCCGATCCAGGGAGGAATCACGCTGACGATTCTGCTGGCGAGTTTTCTTTTCGTGGGCGGCATCTTCAAGGCCGTCGCGGCCATCGCGCACCAGTTCGGGGGCTGGGGCTGGCTGCTCTTGAGTGGCGCGATCGACATCGTGCTCGGCGTCATGATCTGGCGTGAGCTTCCGGTGTCGGGACTGACGATCATCGGCTTGCTCGTCGGCATCAGCATGATCTTCCGGGGGGTATCATGGCTCATGCTCGGGCTTACGCTCAAGCAGATTCCCAAGCCTGTCACTTGAGACCCTCCATCGATCCAGAGGACAGAACGAGGCGAGGAGGGCCGTGGACCGGACTGAGCTCGAGGTCGGGGATGGGGGATAACTCCATTCTCGGTCAGTCTCAGCATCTCGGCCGAAAAGTTGTCCACATTGAGAGTGGCTCAAGAGGTTATCGAGCGGCTTGCCGCGGATCGGGGACTGTCCGCGGTCGGTGGTGCTGGCTGCCTGAATCTGGTCCTTTTCATCGGAAGCACGATCCTGGACTTGGCCCTTCGTTTCTTGCACTCTTGGAACGGATGATCGGATCACGTGCTTGCTCGGCTCGGAAGCTTGCGCTACGATGAGCGGAAGGCCGAAATCATGTTGCGCCTGGTCGCTGGAGTCGAATCGAGCCTGTTTTTTCTCGATGAGGAGGTCGTCATGGCGGATGCGTTTGCCGGCAAGGTCGCCGTGGTTACAGGCGGAGCGACAGGAATCGGTAAGGCCGTGGCAACCCGGCTGGCGGCCGCCGGCGCCAGCGTGGTGATCGCCGGTCGCGATCTCATGCGGGGCAAGACCTCCGCCACCGACCTGGCACGGCATGGCTACCATGTCAGGTTCATGCGTACCGACGTGCGCATCGAGAACGCCGTCACGACGCTCTACGATTACGCGATAGATACCTTCGGCGGACTCGATTTCCTTTTTAACAACGCAGGTATCGAAGGTGTTCTAGGGCCGATGGAGGCGAGCTCCGAGGAAATCATCGACGACGTCCTGGCGATCAACCTCAAGGGCGTGTTTCTGTGCATGAAGCAAGTTTTGCCCCTCTTTGTCGGGCAAGGGGGCGGCACGATTATCAATACCTCGTCCTTTGTGGGCACGGTCCTGCCGTTCCCCGAGGCGGTGCTTTTAGGCGCGACCCAGGCCGGCGTCATCAGCATGACCCAGTCGGTCGCCACCGGCTTTGCCGGCGAGAACATCAAGGTCTTCGCCGTCTGCCCCTGGTTGACCGATACTCCCATGGTCGATCGCCTCTCGCACCATCAGGCCGAGACGAAAAACCGCCTGGCCGGTATGAACCCCAGTGGCATGGCGGCCACACCTGATGACGTCGCCAACGTGGTTCTGGCCTTGTTCGCCGGCGACCCAAGCTTCCAGTCGGGCGACGCCATACTCATCGATCACGGCGGCGCAACCCAGAAGATCCGCCCGATGTCGACCTGATTCGCGTGGCCCGGCGGTCGCTTTCCGGCCGGGCTCGCCCCTGCCTGGGTTTTGCTGCGCCTCAGAAAGGCCGTTGCCACCGAAAAGGGTATGTTCTAAGCTTCGCTGGAGTCGTGACCCTCGGAATCCATTCCAGCCGAAGAGAAACATGCCATGGGAGCGCACCCCTATTTTTACTTCGTGAAGTACCAGGCCGACCGCGAGAAGGCGCTCAAGGAGCTGCGCCAGCAGGAGTTCCAGGCCGGCCGGTACAATCCCGCGGTGAGTTTCCCCGACTTTCCGATCCGCCCCTCTTCACCCTCACCCGGCGCTCAGCACGAGAGCATTAAGGACGCCTTGGAAGATTCGGACGCCGACGGCACCCGGTCGATCCTCGATCTCGATCATTTCTCCGACGAACCCGATTTCTGCGCGGTGACTCCGCTTTCGCACGAGGTTCTCTTACAGCTCTACGGCACCACTCAACCGACCCGCCCCATGATCGAAAAGAACATGGACTTCCTCGACGATATCGAGCGAGGCCACGGCGTCTCGATCGTGGCCTTCAAGGACGGCCAGCCGGACGAGTTCTTCTTCGCGGGTTACTCATTCGATTGACATCACTGCCGAAGCACTTCTGCTGGCTTCCGCTCTGTGAATGAGTTCGGCGACCAGATCTTGACGGTACCATCCTTGCTCGCCGTGGCAACCTCCTTGCCGTCGGGCGATAAGGCCACGGCGAAGATCATCCCTTCAAGACCGAAAATCGCAAGGTCTATCGCAACCAGCAAAACCTGTGAGGAAGTCCCGGCGGCCAGTACGTCCAGACCGAGGACTTCACGCCCCAGCACAACCAGTACACCCCGCGCTGGGGGCGCGTGATGCTTTAGGCCTGTTGGCCGGCCGGCACGGTCGAGTGGGATGACGTCGTCGTCAATCAGATCACTCCTGCCCCTGCCCCGCCGCGCCAGGGCGAAATGGAACCACCGACCGTCGACCGAGACGAAGGTGCGGACCAAGGAAATCCAGGACGACACGCCCGCAACGCCCGACCCCTTTCCGGCCAGGAAGAAATCAACGGTGCGCCGTTCGGGCCTGGGACGCTGAGCTGCGGGCGGGACCGCGCTGTTGATCTCGCCCCGTTCTCCCGCCATCCTGAATGCATATCCGTCATTGCTGTCGCCCTTGGACATCAGTGTCGAAATATCACCGTATACTCATGAGGAAATCATGATGATGCTCCAGCGCACCCTCGGTTGGTTGGTCCTTTGGGCCACGGCCGCCCTGCCGGCGGCCCTCACGGCAAGCTTTGCACGGGCAGCCGACGATGACGATGGGACAGCGGCCGCGAAGGCTGAAGAACTCCTCAAGGCGATGACCCTGCCCGAGAAGATCGGCCAGATGACCCAGGCTGACTTGAATGCCGTGAAGGATCGGGCCGACATCGCTCGATACGCGCTGGGCTCGATGCTCAGCGGCGGTGATTCCGACCCCGCGGACATCACGGCCGCGGGCTGGGCCAAGACGCACGACGAACTCCAGTCGTGGGCGCTCAAGAGCCGCCTCAAGATTCCCTTGCTCTACGGCATCGACGCGGTGCATGGCCACAATAACGTCGACGGCGCCGTGATCTTTCCTCATAACATCGGCTTAGGCGCAACGCGTGACCCAGCGCTGGTCGAGAAGGCCGCGCGCATCACGGCCCTGGAGATGGCCGGAACCGGGATTCGCTGGGCATTTGCTCCCTGTCTTGCCGTTGCTCGCGATGAGCGCTGGGGCCGGACTTACGAAAGCTTCGGCGAAGACCCAGCGCTTGCCGAGACGCTCGGCGCCGCGGCCGTCCGCGGGCTTCAAGGCAGTTCTCTGGCCGGCCCGACATCGGTCCTCGCCTGCGCCAAGCATTTCCTGGGAGACGGCGGCACGACCGGTGGCATCGACCAGGGCAATACCCAGTGCGATCTCGCGACGCTGCGCAAGCTTCACCTGCCAGGTTACATCTCTGCCATAAGCGCAGGCGTCGAAACCGTAATGGCCTCGTACAGTTCCTGGAACGGTAAGAAAATGCACGGCAACGGCGAATTGCTTTCCGGCCTGCTCAAGAATGAGCTGGGTTTTCGGGGGTTCATCGTTTCCGACTGGGCAGCCATCGACCAGCTTTCCAGCGACTACAAGGCAGCCATCGAGGCGTCGATCAACGCCGGGATCGATATGGTCATGATCCCCAACGGTCCGGGGAAGACAAACAATTACGTCGACTTCATTCGGCTGCTCGAAGAGCTCGTGAGCGAGGGCAAGGTTCCCGTCAGCCGGATCGATGACGCGGTGCGTCGGATCTTGCTGGTCAAGGCGAAGATGCGCTTGTTCGATCAGCCGTTTTCCGACCCCGCTTTTACCTCGGAGGTTGGCTCGGCCGAGCACCGGCAAATCGCTCGCGAGTGCGTGCGGAGGTCGCTGGTCTTACTCAAGAACGACAAGGGCATCTTGCCGCTGGGGAAGGCAGGCAAGAAGCTCGTTGTGGCCGGCTCTGCGGCTGATGACCTGGGCATCCAGTGCGGCGGCTGGACCATCAGGTGGAAGGGCGGGACTGGCCGGGTGACCCACGGCGGGACGACCATTCTCGAGGCCGTCCGCAAGGCGGTTGCACCGGAGACGGTCGTCAGCCTGCCGGGCCCTGACGGCACGGTACCACCGGGTGCCGACGCGGTGCTCGTGGTCATCGGCGAGCGCCCCTACGCCGAGATGTCTGGCGACCGCAAGGACCTGAGCTTGCCCGCGGAAGACCTGGCAATCCTCAAGAAGGTCAGGGAAGCCGGCGTGCCGGTCGTGACGGTTGTCCTTTCAGGGCGTCCCCTCTTGCTAGGCCCGGTGCTCGAGTCCAGCGACGCCGCGATCGCCGCCTGGCTGCCTGGCACCGAGGGCCAGGGAATCACCGACGTTCTCTTCGGCGATTTCAAGCCGACCGGCAAGCTCTCCCACACCTGGCCAAAATCGATGGATCAAATCCCGATCAACGTGGGTGATGAAAGTTCCAAAGACGCACTCTTTCCGTTTGGCTTCGGGCTGACGTACTGAGGGCCAAAGAAGCGATCAATCTTTACAACATCCATTGATTGGCTTTATGCCATTGGGAACCGCATGCAATCGACAAACGCATCTTGAAATCGCGGGTCGGTCGCCAGCTCGACGTGTTCGGTGCAGGAGAGGACGGAGTCGAGAATCTGCTGTCTCCTCGTGACGGCCAAGAGGAGCATTCGCGCGCCGCGCAATGCGGCGTTGCCGGCAGCGATGGGCGCGTCGGCCCAGGAGGGAAGTAGGCCAATGCGGCGGGCGCTCGAGCCGCGCACGTAGTTTCCGAACGCGCCAGCCAGGAAGACGCGCGACGGATCGAGCCGGTGGCCGCTGGAGAGCAGGTTGAAGCCGGCGGCGACGGCACCCTTGGCCAGTTGCAGCTCGCGGATATCGGCCTGGGTCAGGCTCACGGGGTTTGCCAGGGCAATCGACTTGCGCCCTCCAGTCAGCCGGCCGCTAGGCTCGATCCAGCCCAGCGTAAGCGCAGCGGCCGCGGCGTCCACCAAGCCACTGCCGCAGAGTCCGCGTGGTGGGCCACCGCCGATGACCGAACAGTCGAGCGCTCCACCTGCGATCGTCACCTTGTCGATCGCCCCGCCCCCAGCGCGCATGCCCATCCCGATGCGACCTCCCTCGAAGGCCGGACCAGCAGCCGTGGATGCGCAGCAGATTCGCTCACGAGAGCCAACGGCGATCTCTCCATTGGTGCCCAGGTCCAAGAGAGCACCCGGCAGCGGGCTCTCGAAGAGTCCGGTCGCCACCAGGCCCGCCATCAGGTCGCTGCCCACGAAGCCACCGATGCAGGGAAGGAAGCAGGCCGGCTGCCGCAGCTCGACTGACCAGCCCAGTTCTGGCGCGTCGAACTTCTGCTCGCCCACGGTCGGCGAACGAAACGGCACGGCCGCGAGCGGCTCGACGGATAGTCCACTGAAGAAGTGGTGCATCGCGGTATTGCCCACAAGCAGTGTCTCTTCCAGGCACCTGCCTTCCGCCAATCGTGCGAGCATCTCGCCAATGGCCTGGCGGAGGAGCGCAGTCATGGTGCCCGGTTCGGCCAGCTCATGGCGAATCCGGCTCATAAGATCGGCCCCAAAGCGGGCCTGGGGGTTGAGCCCCGTCTCGACGCTGACCACCGAGCCACTCTGGCGATCGACGAGCTGCGCGACCAGCGTGGTCGTGCCGACATCGACCACGGCGCCTAAGCCCTCGGCCGGATCGAATGGCAGCAGGGTGCGGTCATCAAGGACGGAGATCGACCACTGGGCAATCTCCAGCGATACCGGTCCGGATGCCTCGGCCATGCAGCCCAGCCGCCAGCCCTCCCGGATCTCTTCCGACGTCAGCGCGACACGCATCTCGTCGCAGACCGCGACGTCTCCGTCCAGCACCCGCACCTTGCAGCCGCCGCACTGTGAGACTCCGCCGCAGGGGAACTCGACGCCCCGCTCGAAGAGCAGGTCGCGCAGCGTCCGACCCGCACTCGGCTCAAGCCGTAGCGGCCCCGCTCCGGTCATGGCATGATCCTCTCGGCCGCGACGATCCCCTTGTCCGGACGTGCGACGATGCGGTGGCCGGGAGGGACGACCAGATAGCTGGCGTTGTCCCAATCGCCGGAGAGTAGGCCCCGGAACAAGCCGAGGTTTCCTTTCAGCTTCTCGAATCGCCATCCCTTCTCGGCCGCCTCGGCGCGTGCCTGGGCCTCGAAGCGGTCGTCGGGCTCGATGCCGGTCTCGATGAAGGTGAGCTGCTGGTAAGTCTGGCGATAACGTGTCAACTCGTCGTAGAGGAACCGGCCGTTGTCCTCGCCGTAACGTTCGATCAGGGCGTCCAGGGTGTAGCCCATACCGGTCTGAGTGCGAGCCAGACGTTCGAGGTCGGCCCCGCGCTCGACCCAGCCCGACGATCGATAGTATACGCCCGGATGATCCTGAAAATAGCGCTCGAACTTGGTACGAGATCCGAGGAGAAGCGTGATGCAGTCGTGGGCGCGGGGAAGAACCAGGGCCGTGGAACGGGCTTCGATACCAGCCAGGCCATTGCCGCAAAGTCCATATCCCAGCGCGATGGCGTCGTACTTCGACGCGCACTCCTCGACCTCATCGATGGCCGCCTGGAGAGCCCCGCGCATGGCCTGGGCGCCCAGGTCATGCAGTCCCTTCGAGAGGAACAGGGCATCGACGATGTGGGGCGAGCGCGTGACCGCGTCGCAGAGCTCGCGGATGATGACCTCGCAGCCGATCAGGCGGATGCGCATGATTCTGCGTCCCTCACCAGAGCGCGGATCATCAAGGGGCTCGTGCCGCAGCAACCACCAATGAACGACGCCCCGGCTTCAATGAGTGCGGGAAGAAAGCCGGCGAACGTATCGGGCGTCATGGCGTAAACGGCCTGGCCGCACTGGAGCGTGGGCATGCCGGCGTTCGGCTTGATCCAGACGGGCAAGCCCGATGCGTCCTTGAGCCGGCGGCAGAGCCTGGGGAAGAATTCCGGGCCGGTGCCGCAGTTGGCTCCGACCGCGTCGACACCTTCCTCGACCATGGCCTTTGCAACCGCCTCGGGCGTCGAGCCCATCATCGTCCGATCTTTGTTCTTGCTGCTGTCAAAGGCGAACGAGACGACGACTGGCAACCCGGTAAGACGGGCGGCGCGCACCGCTAGGCGCGCTTCGTCGAGATCGCTGAAGGTCTCCAAGAGGAGCGCATCGGCCCCTCCGGCGGCCAGTGCCTCGGCCTGAAGGCGGAACGCGTGAGTGACCGCCAGCTCTTCGATCTCGCCGATCGCCAGAACTTTTCCCGTCGGACCCATCGAGGCGAAGACGCGGACCGAAGATCCAGCCGCCCTGCGCGAGATCTCAACCCCGCGGCGATTGATCCGCTCCACCTCGTCGGCCCCGGCTCGATCCCGTAGCGTCACCGGGTTGGCCCGGAACGTGTTGGTCAAGATGACTCGGCTTCCGGCCTCGACATAGGACCGAGCCACGGCCTCAACTTCGTCGGGCCGTTCCAGATTCCAAAGGTCGGCCGGCTCTCCCACCGCGAGTCCTCGTTTCTGAAACTCGGTGCCCCAGGCTCCGTCGGTGATGACTGGGCTGTCGGAGAACAAAGACAGAAGGCGACTCATGGCGTCCTCGTCGTAAGCGGCTCATGAGGACCTGGCACGTCGAGTGCGGTGATCGCGACCTGGATCGGTTTGCAGTTGAGTTGCAGACAGGGCGGTCCTTACTTACCTTCTCCCGAGGGGAGAAGGTGGCCGAAGGCCGGAAGAGGGGATTCCGCGGGCCAGCGCAAGTCCCGAGCCCTCATCTGCCGCTGCGCGGCACCTTCTCCCGGGGGGAGAAGGTATGACTGCGACCGGCTCCTTCGATCGATGCCAGCAACGCATCACCACACCTCTCTACGCCACTCCGCAGTGCTGTCGCGCCAGTGCTACGGCGTTGCTGGCGGTTTCTCCGTAGCCGTCGGCACCGATGTCATTGGCGTATTGCTGGGTGACCGGGGCGCCGCCGACCAGCACCTTGACTTTGTCGCGCACGCCGGCCTCCTTGAGCGCTTCGATCGTCGTTTTCATCGAGGGCATGGTCACAGTCAAGAGGGCTGAGAGGCAGACGATCTGAACTCCTTGGTCGCGTATCGCCTCGATGAACTTTTCGGGCGGCACGTCGGCTCCCAGGTCGATGACCTCGAAACCGCCCCCCTCCAGAAGCGATGCCACGAGGTTCTTGCCGATGTCGTGCAAATCGCCCTTGACGGTGCCGATGGCGATCTTGCCAGCCGGCTTGGCCCCGCGCTCCGCCAGGAGCGGACGCAGCAGCTCGAGCGCCCCCTTCATCGCCCGTGCCGCGAGCAGCAATTCCGGCACGAAGTACTCTTCTTGCTCATACCGCCTGCCCACTTCGTCCATCGCCGGCACCATGGTACCGGAGATCAACCCAAGCGGATCGAGATTCTCGGCGATGGCTTCCCGGGTGATCGCAACGGCCGTCTTGGCATCACCATTGAGGACCGCGTCGTGAAGCTTTTTCAGATCGGCCATGATTTGTTCTCTCTTCGTTGTCGTTGGGCGTCACTTTCGCCCGTTGAACTCGTGCACCGCGTCGATCATCGCCACGATGTTCTCCACCGGCGTCTCGGCCTGGATGTTGTGAATGGTGTTGAAGACGAAACCACCCCCGGGCGCGAAGATCTCGCAACGCCGCAGCACTTCTTCGCGGACCTCAGCCGGCGTTCCGAAGGGCAAGGTCTTCTGGGTGTCCACTCCGCCCCCCCAGAAGGTCAATTGCGGCCCGAACTCCGCCTTCAGAGGCTCCGGGTCCATGCGCGCAGCCGAGCACTGCACCGGGTTGACGATATCGAAGCCTGCCTCGATGAATGACGGATAAAACCGCCTCACCGAACCGCACGAATGCTTGAAGCATTTCCAGGTCGTCTGCGCATGGATCCAATCGCAGATCCGCGTGTAATAAGGCAGCCAGAGCTCGCGGAATGATGTCACCGAACAGAACGCCGAGGTCTGAGTTCCAAAATCGGTGCCGCACAGGAAAACCGCGTCGATTGTATCGCCGATGGTCCGGTGAATTCGCTTGAGGTTCTCAAGAGCGATCTCGGTCTGATGCTCGAAGATCTGGTGAACGTAGTCTGTCCGACTTTTCAACGACACGTACCACTCGGCGACGTCGCGAATACCCCGTGGCTCTTTTAGGAAAGGCGCTGGTACATACGCAACATCGCCCAGCGCCGTGCCCCCGAAGGTCGCGATCACAGCCCGTCCCGTGGCGCACGCGGCACCCACGTCCTCCTTGATGGCCGCCAGGTCTGCTTCATTCAAGAGCTGGAATTCCTCGAGGTTGTCCTCGGCGCTCAGGTGGTCCTCATCGAAGTGGCGCTGACGGATGATCGCATCGAAGAAGTAAAACCCTTGAGGCATCCGTCCGCTGGGCTCAGCCGTCAGGTCGCCGTGAGGATAGATCAGGGTGTCGCCGTTTCCGTCCACAGTGGTATTGAATTGCCCTGGAACGAGGACCTCCAGACCGTTGAAATTCCAGGACTTCCAGTCCTTGTTCTCGAAGCCGAACATCGTTTGCCGGCGGAAGACGCCCTCGACGTCAACCCCCAGCGCCTGCTTGAGGTCCTCGTCAAGCAGCCCGAGCATCTGGAACGGCTCGTGGACCTTGACAGGCCGCCGCTCCAGTCCGTAATAATCACGCAGCGCCGCGACACAACTCACGTGCACGCCCGTGACCGAGGTACTGCCGAAATCCAGGGGTAACTGATCGGGCTGCCGATGCGAGAGCGTATCCAAAATCCGTCGCCGGCTCGGTGCGGCGGACGTGGTCGCCCGTTCCTGCAGGGTCATCATCAACGGTCCCTCACGGGTTCGGAAGTCCATACTCAGGCTAGCCGCGCAGCAGGGCCGGGTCAACCGAATGTTTGGTTGTGGCGAGTCTCGGCGGATTGCAAATCGAGCCGTCCTTCGATTCCGCCAGGCATTCTCGCGCCTCCTTTGTGGCGGCTGCGCAAGGCAGCTATGATCGGCCTGAACTCAGGTGGCTCCCAAGCCCCGATGTGGAGATGGCGCGACAACTCGTTGTCAACCGGGACAAAACGCCGCGATCCCCGACGACAGTGGACCTTTGGTTGCTGACTGGCTGGTTTTCTCTTCGCCGCTCTGGGGCCGACCTCAGCGGCAAACCCACTCAGGCAGAGAACGCCATTCCGTGTGAATCCATCGAGTTGCCTTGATCCGCTCGCCTGGAATTCGCATGGAGGCTAACCTCGATCAAAGAAATGGACGGTCACGAGCTTCGCAACCTCGCTCCTCGGGAGGTACGACCAGACTGCCTTGAATTCAACTCCGTCGGGAAGAGATTCGCGAACCTCCACCGTGGGATTGGGCTCCGCATCAGGGCGTTCCAAGAGAAGGATACTGTCATCCAGTCCAGCGACAGCCTGCCATTCCATGATACCCGCGCTCATCGAGTCGCTCTGAAGCGTGTTTGCCAATGACATACTTCTCTTCCTCAATCAGTTCACGAATGATCGCGAAGAGTTGGACCATCGATGACCTCGTTCGAGGTTATTCCCCCCGGTGGTAGAGCAACGATGCAGCTGGCTTCCCGTCGGGCTCTGTCAATTCACGTCGTTTCCATGTTTCCGATTGTGAGTCTAAGTCGGCGGCGATTCTGATCGAATTGATCGTCATGTCGTAAACTAATAGTAGCAGGAGGGCGCTTGCTCTGCGCGACCGGCGCAGCCCGTCGAGCGTTCGTTCTGCGCGCCGGACCGATAACTTCGTCACCTGGAATGAAGCACAGACCCGCGGATGTCACAAAATGTCACACTCTTGACGAAGATTTCGCCGGCCAAGCTCTGATAGAGACGGCAACGGCCAGGATGAGCGTCCTGGCCGTCGCGGGGCGGCATCATTTCTCGGGCAAGTCTTTACCGCTCCCGCTGTCGCAGCAACTCTTCCGCGTGACTGGCGCCCTGACGAACGTAATCGGGCACCGAAGCGGTGCGCAACTGTTCGTAAATCTTGACTGCATCGATCTGCTGACCCTGGGCCCGGAGGGTATCGGCGCAGCGGAACAAACCCTCGCAGATCGCCAGCCGGTTCGCCTCCGGCGCGGTTGGTAGCGCCTTCTCCAGGGCGGCCGCGGCGTCCAGGGTTCCAATCTTGCCAAGGGACCGCGCGGCGGCCTGGGCGACCTCATGATCGCCGTCGCTCAGCCGCTTGACGAGCGCCGGCACAGCCTTGGGGTCATGTCGCACCCCGGTGCTGCCGATGACGCCGACCAAGAGGCGTCCTGTGACCTTATCGAGAGCCTCGCGCAGCGCTATGTCAACGGCCGGGTCGGGAATCGGCTCCAGGCCGTAGCGGGCCATGTGCGAGAGATCCGGATCACGCAAAAGTGCGGCCAGCGGCGCCACGGCTTCCCGCGTGCCGAGGCGTCCCAGTTCGCGGCAGGCGTCGGCCTTTGCCTTACGCGGGGCGTCCGACTTCAGGACGGCGATCAGCTTGGCTTCCTGATCTTTGGCCGACGCCTGCGGCGGTTCCGCGCCAGGCGGTGAGAAGGCAACGGCAAGAGGCGCGGCCAGGCCTGAAAGGGGAATGAAATCTCCGGACATGCGAAGCGTTCCTTCCAGTTTGAGCTTTCAAATGATCCATGGTTCCCGCTGTGCCCGCCTGCGCAGGCGGTTGGCTTCCGCGTCGTTGAGGAATTCCTCCTTGACGGGGTCATAGATCATGTCGCGCTTCAGCCACATGCAGATGTTGGCGGCGTGGACGGTGCTCATCGTGCGGTGCATGACCTCGGCATTGGCCACCGTGGGTCGACGCGTCTTCACGCAATCGAAGAAGTTGCGCACATGGTTCATCGGGCACTTAGTGCGCTCCGAGTAGTCGGCGATGATCTTGTCGGCGTCGGCCAAGAGCGAAGGCGACGAGACCTCGGGCTTGGGGTAGCCGTCGGCGATCGAGACCCAGCCGTCGGTGCCCTCGAATTTCACTCCACACGAGCCATGCCAGCCCTCGCGCTGCAAGATCATCTGGACGCCGTTTGCAAACTTCGTGACCATGCCATCGCCCGTATCGTTCTTCACGTACTGGTACAAGATGGCCGAGGTGTGCAGGGCATCGATGCCCGCCTGCGACAGGGCGAACGTGTGAGCACCCCACTCGCCGATGCAGCTTGTGTGAAAGTCATACTGACCGCGCCAGCCACCCCGAATGTAGGCTACATTATACGGCCGCCAGGGACACGGCCCCAGCCAGGCATTCCAGTCCAGCTCTTCCTTTGGGGGTTCCGGCTCTGCAGGCAGCCACGCATGGCTCATTTCGGCCGCATCCCACGGGGCGATGTGAGCGTGGACCGTGTGCACCTTTCCTAGCCGCCCGGTTCGGGCCAGTTCAATGGCGGCCACGAAGTTTGCCTCGCTCAACCGCTGGGCGCCCGTCTGGTAGATCCGCCCGTAGCGGCGGCTGGACTGAACCACCGAGCGGCCCTCGGCGATGGTCATGCTGGATGGCTTCTCCGAATAGACATCCTTGCCAGCCCGCATTGCCATGATCGCGGCCGTCGCGTGCCAGCGGTCACCGGTAGCAATCAGCAGCGCGTCGATGTCGCTCCGGGTGGCCAAGAACTCGCGCATGTCGGCGTACATCTTGCAATCGCTGTTGCCATACTTCGCATCGACCAGCTTCTTGACGTGCTCGCGACGCTCTTTTCGAGCGTCGCAGATCGCCACCAACTGCACATCCTTCTCGGCCAGCATCCAGTTCAAGACGAACTCGCCCCGATTTCCGACTCCGATCGCACCCAGCAAAATCCGTTCACTGGGTGCGACAGCCCCTTCCCGACCAAGGGCGGAGGCTGGAACGATGGATGGCATCATCATGACGGCGCCGGTCGCCGCAGCCGTCTGGAGACATTCCCGGCGCGTGATGCCGGCAGTCGTGGTTCCCTTCCCGACGGGTCTGGTATCACTCATCTGGTTGTCTCCTCCGAAAAGGTGAGGCCACGAAACCTGAGATGATGGCCCGGCTTGCTGCAACGGGTATCGAGCTGGCTCTACGGTTTGCGCGGCTGGTTCCCTTCTCCACAAGCTCGATTGACTCAGCGAGTGGACTCCGGCTACTGGCCGAGTCAGTCAGATCCAGCATACTCGATGAGTTCGAGTCCAGAGGGAACCCTGTGAGGAGGGAGACCGAGAATACGCTCGAGCATGCTCATTGGACGCATTGTCGCTCGCCGAGCGGGTCAATACAAGAACCTATCTGTAGCTGCCGGCGCAGGGTCGCCGTGCCTAGACAGCAGCGGATTTCGCATGCCAGAGCACGATTCCGCCGATCCGGGACCGATAGTCGCCTGCGCTGGCCCGACGTGACGGTCCTGAGCTCTATTGCAATGCGTCCATGCCTTGGTGCCCGATCGGATCACGTCTCCCGAATGGTTCTGTTTTGGACTACCCAGATAGGATACTGGCGCTGTAAAATAATAATGAAACTTATAAAACTTTTGAAGGACAGGCCACTTCTCTGTCAAATACGTCGCATCGGGAGCCACCTGTCAAGGTGCGTCAGGTGTGGTCGATAATCGCCTCTGCCAGCGTGCTGGATTTCGCGAGGGAAAGCCGATCAGGCTCGCAGACGGCCAAGAATGGGTATTCCCTAATCCCGGAGGTAACCAAGAGCCAGTCCGGACAGCCGCGCATGACCAATACCTAGGCCTGATTGAATCTCTCTTGGACGCCGATGATATTTGGGATCGCCGTCGATCCGAGTTGGCTTTCGCCATCCACCTGATTTGCCAAAATTACCATCTGGGGGCGGCCGATCTGCAAGTTCTTTTCACATTTCGGGAGGGTTCGCCCGAATTGGCGGAGGCACAAGCAGCGTTCGCCGATTTAGCATCCGAACATATTCGATTTTCGATTGGTTCGGGTGCCGCCCCTAACGCGTTTTCACCGCCACCGCAACGACGCGGAAAATGGGCGCGCTTCATCTCCAGGCTGCGTGGGTCGCAGACACAATGCTTGGGAAGATGGATTCTCAATGCCCGGATGATCGAAGCGACCCTCTGAAATCGCTGGTTGCACGCTCTCGGGAACCAAGCGTCGGAATGCATGCGCCGCGAGCCGCAAATTTGAGCGGCTTGGGGCAGTCAAACGCCGCGAGACCGGCGTGGGGCTCCGGTCTCGCTTTGATCGTGCGTTTCGCCGAATCTGGACTAGACTATCAACAATTAGGAGGGGCGGGCGCTGGCATGGTGCTCCGCAGCTTGATTCAGCTTCTCCGCAATCTGATTGAGGAGCTGGTCAGTCTGCTTCTCTTCCCGAAGCGTCTGTGCGAGCAAGCGCTTGACCTCGTCCAGAGACAACTGTTCGGCCCAGGTGGAAAGGCACCCGTAGCCGGCGATCTCATAATGCTCCACTTTCTGCGCGGCGGCGATCAGCCCCGCATCGCGAACCTCTGGCTCAGCCTTGGCCTCAATCATCTCCTCGCCCTCCTCGACGAGGCCTTGCAGGCCTTGCACGTCTTTCCCTTCGCTGAGTGGCTAAGGTGTTTGAAGACCTCCTCGAGACGACTCACGTGGTAGGTCTGGTGAAGATGTTCTTCGAACGCCTTCTTCAGTTCCGGCGAGGAAGCCGCACTGGCCATCTTCGGAAGCGCCTTGACCAGTTGCTTCTCGGCGTCGTAAAGGTCCCGAACCTGGTTGACGAGCAGGTCCTGTAAACTCTGGATCTTCATGTCTTCTGCCTTTCGGTATCAAACGCTGTTGGAGAGGTATTAAGCGGTTCAAACCGCCGACGAGCAGCCACCAGCCACGCCCTGGGGCGTCGCCGGGGTGCCCGCCTCTGACCACGACTCAGAGACACACCTACGACCGCAAAACCGATACTAGTGCTTTCAGTAGAGCCGGAAACACCGCCGGATCAATCGGTCGCCAGGTATGAATGCGCAGCTCAAGAACCGTTTCTCGTTTTCGTCGTGATCGTCGGCACGCGCGCATTGCAAGGGGGATCACGGGACCTTCCTGGAGCGCTCAGCCCAGAAGCCACAGACTTTTGCGCCAGATTCGCAGGTTTCGCAGCTTCAGGCTTGGGATTTGCAGTTTCATTTGATCATTACATTCTTAAGTTCTATTGATTCTTTGATTCTCGGATCGTGTTTTTGTGCGTCAAGAGCACTTCGCGATCGCGACGGACCGGGACCGCATGGCCGGCGTGGGAATTCTCCTACCCTGCCATGGGAACGGTAGTTCTCCGCGTTCCGCTTAGTGTGAGTCGAACTGCCGTGAGCTCTCTTCAGGAGAAGTTCTAGACCGCTTGACCCGAGATCAACCTTGAGAGGACCGAACAAGCCATGGCCGGTAAGACCGAGAAACAGCAAACCTTGAAACTGCAAACCTTGCCGCCGCAGCAGCAAGGGGATCGTCCGGGACATGAGTCCTCGATGCACCCTCGTCCTGCCGCCGAGCGGCGGGAGTACAAAGGTGCCAGCAAGCTGGAGAACAAGGTCGCCATTATCACGGGAGGTGACAGTGGCATTGGGAGGGCGGTTGCAATCGCGTTTGCCCGCGAAGGCGCTGATGTGGCAATCATTTATCTCAATGAGCACGAGGACGCAGAGGAAACACGTAGGAAGGTCGAAAACGAGGGGCGCCGCGGGATGGCGATTTCAGGAGACGTTGGCAACCCGGGCTTCTGTCGCGAGGCCGTACGCAAGGTGCACGATCAATTCGGTCGGATCGACATCTTGGTCAACAACGCCGCCGAACAGCATCCGCAGGAATCGATTCTGGACATCACGCCGGAACAACTTGAGCGGACATTCAGAACAAACATCTTCTCGTACTTCTTCATGGTTCAAGCCGTTCTCGAGCACCTCGCAGCCGGCTCGACGATCATCAATACCACCTCGGTAACCGCGTACAAGGGGAGTCCTCACTTACTGGATTACTCGTCGACCAAGGGTGCGATCCTCGCGTTCACACGGTCGCTTTCGATGGCTCTTCTCTTCAAGCAAATCCGGGTCAATGCCGTCGCGCCAGGTCCGATTTGGACCCCCCTAATTCCCTCGACCTTTCCACTGGAAAAGGTGGCGAGTTTCGGTGCTGACGTTCCGATGCAACGCCCCGGACAGCCCGAGGAAATTGCTCCCTGCTATGTATTCCTCGCCAGCGATTATTCGTCCTACATGTCGGGCCAAGTCCTCCATGCCAATGGCGGTTCGATCGTCAACGGATGATAACAAGCTAGATGTCTGTTTCATAAATTCGCGGCCACAGCCGCCTGGCGTCGTATATAGGGTCGTGGTGGATAGAGGAGTCGTTCAAACCGCTGTGACTTCCGACCAAACCAGGCTCTCCC
>JBKQMU010000355.1:0-8479 GCA_052146555.1 Isosphaeraceae bacterium | reverse complement strand
CGCGCACCCGTTCAACTGGACCACGAAATCGGTGGCGAAGGTAATGGCGAAATGCCAAAGCGAAGACTCCAAGCCCTTGGCAGCAGCCGCATAGGATTTCAGGTCCCTATTTGCCGTGAGCGGTACTAAGTGACCGGGCGTTTGCCAGCGGCCGGCAATCCTGGTCAGATCGAATCAAGGCGATTAGAGTGTACAGGAGGGTACAAGTGCGTTCGAATGTCTGTTCTCCGGTAACACGATCATGACCATCCAACCGGACGATCGCCCCGCGATGGAAGATCCGGAGAGCGCCGCGCCGCTCTTCTGTCCCCACTGTCGCAAGACGCACCCCCAGAGGTCGTGGTTCGAGAACTGCCGCGCATGCGGCCTGAGGCTCTTGTCGCAGGGCTATTGCCCGGTCTGCGAGGATTACTGGCAGCTTCCAGTGGGTGCGATCTGCCCGAAACACGATCTGAAGCTGGAGGAAGAAGGTCCCAGACTGGCTTTCTGGGCCGCCGGCGACCGCTCGCGCAAATGGGTCACGGTCGCCCATTTGAACGATTCTCAGGCTGCCGAATCGTTGCGCATCCGGCTGGAAGCCGAGGACATTCCCACCTTTGTTGACGGCGAGCGGATGGGATCACGGTCGATGTACCCCATTGCCACTGGCGGTGTCCGACTGAAGGTTCCCGAAGATCTGGCCGCCGAGGCGCGCATCATCCTTTCGCAGACGTGGTCGGCAACAGCAGCGGAGCTGGGCCTGGACACCAATGACGACGACTGGGATTCTGAGCTCTGGCACGAACCGCCGCAAAGCTCGCTGGGCAGGAACTTGTGGCTGGGCAACCAGCTCGCGTTCTTTCTCATGGTCGGACTGCCCACCTTCCTCCTTATGGTCGCCCTCTTGCTCCGGCGACTGAGATAGACAGCGGCCAGGGAATTCTCAGAGTCCTCCAATCCCTGGTGAGACTGACGTCGACCTGGTTGGCGTGACCGGTATGCAGCTCGACGCCGGCGTCATCCAGCTTCTCGAGCCGCGCGAGGATCGTGGGCAGGTCCCAGTCAATCGCAATGTTGTAGGTGACGATGCCCAACTGGCTCATCGCGCGACTCCGCTGCCGTGAGGAGGCGTTCGTCGATCGGGCAGGGACTCAGAACGCGTCGCTTCGGATGACCTCCCCTCCGGACCGCGTGATCAAGGCCCGCAGAACGTCCAGCGGTACCGACGACTTGATGAAGCGGACCGATCCGTCGGCAAATGCGGCGTTGAAACCGTCCCGGTGCGCTGAGCCTGCGCCCAGGAGGCCATTACCTCGACCGTGCTTGGCAGGATCGAACGGAAGATCGTCGGGCTTGGTCCAGGCTACGGCGTCGTTCGCCTCGACCACCATCAGCGTGTTCGACGTCCCGTCGGTGACCTGCGAGAGCTTGACGGAGCGAATCGGGTCCAGCAACGTATCCTTGCCGACGAATGCCCGGTAGCAGGTCATTCCTTCCCCTGGTAAGGGTTTCGAGAGACACTCATAGATTTTCGGCATGTACTTCAAGAGTTCTTTGTTGTGAGGGCTGTCCCAGGGCTCATCGAGCTTGAACTTCTCGTATAGGGAACCCTGATCGAGATAGGGAAGAATGGCCACGCGCCAGCTCAGAAGCCGCTTGCCGTTCCGAGCGGTGATCGCAGCCGGGGGAAAGCCGCCGTGGGCCGAGGCATAGTTATGGAAAGCCAGGCCCATCTGCTTGAGGTTGTTGACACACTGGGCTCTTCGCGCGGCTTCGCGTGCACTCTGCACCGCGGGCAAGAGCAAAGCCATAAGCACCGGTGTCTCCATCCCGATGTCGAGCGCTGGGGCTGACAAGGGGAAGGCCTGGAACGCGCTCAAGCGTATCAACGCGTCGTTAGCGGCCACGCTGAATTTTGAGGGGAACAGGTACGGCCGCAACTGGTCCGCTTCGGGGATGATGTCCGGATCGATGGCCAGGCGGAACGGAGGGCGCTGCATGCACGGCATTCCGGGAGGGGGCCCTGGACGGGGCTGTTCGCTTGTCGCATAGTGGACGATGAATTGGATCAGGCTGGGAAGGTTCACCAGCAGCTCGGGCAGCGAGCTGCTCGGATCGGATGTCGCGAAGACGACGGCGTCGCGCGGCCAGGGGGGTCTGTTGGCCGGGGCATCGAGCACCAGGGTCGAGCGTGCCGCCCGGGCCAGGGCCGGCGTTGCCGCCACGACGAGCACGCCCCGCTCGGCGTCGATGAGCACCGTCGGGCGCAATCCGGCTGGCGTTGGGAGGACGGAGGGCGGCACAGCCAGAACGTAGCCTCGCTCGGGAGCCTTGAGCTTGCGGAACTCGGCGAACTCGGTACCCGGGCGGGCCGGCTGGCCCGGCTGCGGCTTGACCATGGCGCCGGCCGACTTCAGCTCACGATTGGCCGATTCCATCAGCCGGTCGAGCGTCTCCGCGAAGCCGCGCGGGTCCTTGAGCTCGGCCACGACCGCAAAGCCCGGTGGGTGGAACCAGAGCGCCGTGTGGCGACCTGGGCCTTGGCCCGAGGAAATCACAGCCATGCGGGGACCGATCTTCGCCAGCACCTCGTCCTGCAGGCTCAGGCCGGTGCGATCGCGGAAGCGATCGGCCAGCGATCGGCCCCGCTCCATTGCTTCGGCATTGTTGTGCTCCATGAGCTGCTTGTTGATCTCGGCCTGCTTGCTCAGATCAAGCGAAAGGAGCATGTAATCGGCCTGGCCGGCCAGCGGAATCACCCGGGTTCCGGGCTTGATAGGGGGCATATCGAAATAGGCGAGAAGTCCGCGCCTGGGACGTGGAGCGTCGACCGCGAGCGTGAAGACTAAGCCCTTATCTTGGATGCCCCACCGCCCTTCGATGCGGCGAACGCCGTCGAGGCCAAGCTCGCGGGCCCGCGGCGACATTGGACCCAAAGCCGCCACGTCGACGAAGAGCCGTCCGACCGGCGTCTGGCCGGCGTCGAGCTTCTCCACGTCCGCGTACGCCGGGCTCGTCTCCGCGCTGGAAACCTTGCCATCGAGGGCAAGAGCGGCTGGCAGGGCGTTGGGATCCGCCGAGAAGCAGAGGACAAAATCTTTCTTCTCGTACCAGGAAAGCATCCGGTCTTTTCCGTTCGTCGCCATAATTTTACGCCCGCCGGGCCCCTCGATGGGCCGCGCGACCGGCTCGTTAAGCGGTGGCATTCGTCCCAGCACGCGGCGAAACACCTCATTTCCCGAGGCGTCTCGAATCACGATGACGTATGCTCGGGGCTGCCGCGGATCGCCACAGATGCCAACGGCGAATCCCTTGCCGGCAAGGTGTCCGAGCAAGGAAACCAACTCGCCTCCTGTCATGCGATCCCTGGCACCAACGCCAATCATGTCATCGGCAAGCTGCGTGAGAACCTCTTTCAGCATCACGCCCAGCGAGGTCTCATTCAGCATCTTGTAGGTAGCCGTGGTGTGCCAGGCCTCTGGATGAGCCTCGAAACCGGTGTGCTCAAGGTACGCGGTGAGACCCTCCGCTGGAATATAGCGGGCAAGTGATTCGCCGTTCGGGTTCTGCGCCTGGGCCGGCACGGCCAGAAGGACACTGAGCACAAGGCCGCGAAGCACAGGGCGAACCATCCGGGTGAAGCAAGTTTGTTCGGCCATGATTGGGACCTTCGGGTGATTGGGATCGCCGCTCGATCGGATTCCTCCACCGATCGGGGAACTCAGCCGCCAGGGTGAACATACCAGCGTGCAGCGACCAATACCAAAGAATTCAGTTAAGGCGCAGACGGCGACCCGGTTCGACCTATGCGGACTGGACGATGGGGTTCTGGGAGCTTAGTCTGGAGAGGTAAGTTGAACGTTCGAGACCGGGTAGCTCAGTCGGTAGAGCAACGGACTTCAAGCATCCAGAAGGAGTGGAGCGAAGGAGCCTCGCGCGGGAAGAAACCGAACCGCGACGAGTGAATGCCGCAGTATGCTGGGACCCCCTCAGAGCCCTCGCACCACAACGTGGCCGGTAACGGCGAGCGTGATGGTTTGAAAACCCGGGGGATTGGGCAATCAGCAGGCAAGGGACCGGTGGATCACCGGCCCCGGCCCCAGAGACTAGACGCGGCACGCCTGCGACGGCGAAGAGATAGTCCAGACCATCAACGCCAGGTGCTTGATTCGGCCAAGAACCCAATCGAGGCCCCGCGGTCGGTGAAAGCCGATGAGGCAGGTTAATCCGTTGGTCGAGGGTTCGAGTCCCTCCCCGGTCATTCGCGAAGGAACCCGTCAGAACACGTCTAAGGCCGCCAATTCACTTGGGTTGCGTCAACCCCATTCGCATTCCAAATCGCGCACGGACCCGACCCGATGTGACCCTCCACGTCTGCCGCGCGCTACCCGTGGCGCTACCGGCCCGCCACCCGCTGACCCCGAGCTGGCCGCCGTCGTGGCCGCCTGGCCCGGACTGCCCGAGGCGATCCGCGCAGGAATCCTGGCGATGGTCAAGGCCGCCCGGCTCTGATTCGCTCCCGTCCGGGAATCGACCGAGCCGCTATCCCGGCGCCACCCTGCCGCGCGGCCCGCATGGCCGTGGACCGTTGCCGGCCCGCATACGAAATAGGCCCCCGCCTCCTTTCGAAAGCGGGGGCCTATTTCCTCCAGCGCTTGCGGAACTGGGGTGGTTGAAGGTTAACGTTGATGCTGGAAGGAACTGTACAGCCTGGGTTGGAAATATGGCTGATTCCAGGTCGGCTGCTGCGGTCGCTGGACATTGTAGAACTGGCTGCCGTAGGTCAGCTGCTGCGGTCGCTGGACATTGTAGAACTGGCTGCCGTAGGTTGGACGTTGCCCGTAGGACTGACCGTAGGGCTGTCTGTAAGAGGTCTGGTTTCCAGTCAGTCCGAAGGCGTTGACCCCCGCCCCGACCGCGTCGCCGAGTCCGGACGGGGCGAACGCTGAGCTGAACGACTGAGCCGCACTCCCATCGCTGCTGGTGAAGCCGTTGTAGGATGATGTGTTTGTCATCGTCCCGCTTGAGGCGTAACCTCCCGGCTGGACGCCGGTGATCGCAACTTGGCCGGGCTGGTAGGTCCCCAGTGGCTGGCCACCGACCACGGTTGGACCCTGCGCCGGAGGGTTGGCATAAACCGGGGTCGAGACCGGGCCAGGGGTCGTACTCACGGCCACCTGACCAGGCTGATAAACCTGTGGCGGCACGTTCTGGCCCGGGTTCGGGCCGGCGAAGTAAAGTTGCGCGGCAGCCGGCCGACCGATGGCTAGCAAGAGCACAGTCGCCAGAGTTCTCTTCATGGGAATTCGCGGCGGAATCGCCACACTCCAGGTTGCAAGTTGGATGTCATCGCTGAGGGGCAACGCCGCGCTCCCCGGCCTAGGTGACCGTCGCTATTCGCGGCCGCTACCTCAAAGACAATCCTAAGTCGACGCCGGGGTCGCATTGGTGCATGTCCAGAATAATCAACAGATTACGATGACCGGGGCAGAATAGGGGTGGTGTCTCAACGGCGTTGAATGCCGGACATCCTGACCCACTCCCGCATCGTCCGGACGTGATTGGCAAGCCTCGCCGCCGTCGCCGGGCTCCGTTTCCTACCCGGCCCTTACCCGTGCGCTCACTCAGGGTGCGCACCGGCCAGCAGAAGTTATCGCTGTACATCGTGAGGTAGGTTATCGCCTCGTGCACCCAGGCCGAACGACTGAAGACGCTGATGACGCTCAACTTCCAGCTATTCAAAGATGTTTCACTCATGGCCGCGTGAGGTATAGTATCGAACCCGAGGCGATCCGAGTTGGCATCCTGGCGATGGTGAGAGCTTCAAGTTGAAGAGGGAACAGCCAGAACGCCAGACTACCAGTCAGACGGCGCAAGGTTATGCACGAGAGCCGTTCGGCAGATTAAAACCGCCTAACATTGCAGATTTGGTTTGACTGTCTGCAAAGAAAGGTACTACATAGAGAGTGTTGAGCGAGTGCACCAGTCGATGTAGACTCACTTGCAGGCGTGGTTGCCGGTGTGCTCTCAACCACCAGACGAACAGAAAGGCCGGGAAACCTTTGGGTGGCCCGGCCTTCTGTCTTGACGGTTGCAACTATTCCGTTGACTTTCCCACTCCGACTTGTCTTGAGTATGCGAGGCAATCCTAACCGGCTTTCGAGATTTTCAGTTTCGCCAAACACCGAGGATTTTAAGTCCTCTGGCCATATCGACGTAAAGACAAGCTCCCTAACGGGTTCGCCTTTTATCGACGATCTCAGGTCTTATTTCCCGAAGCTGACAGTTGTTGCATCAATTTCCTGGGGTCGGATTGGAGCAAGTCCCAGAAGTTGAACGTGGGCAGTTCCAGGCCCAAAGCCCTGTAGGGACTGGTGTTTTTGCGTGGGCCGGAACGGCCGACAGTTCCAATAGAGCCGTTTGAGGTCGAGCATCGGCTGGGTCATCCGGCGGTGACGCGACTGCTGCATCCGCAATACGCTGTTCATGCATTCCACGGCGCTGCTGGCCCGGAACGTACTGACCAGGATCGCCTCGATCCGGCCGTAGGCGACTTGCTCGGCGTCTTCCAGCGGCCGTTGCAAGGCCACGGCAAAGACCTGTGCGGCCAGAGGATTGGCCGCCGAGGCCGGATGCCGCAGTCGCCACCAACGCCATACCAGGACGTCCCGCCATTCGGTGCGAGGCTCGGCCTCCGCCAGCCGCTGATGCATCCGATCCAAGAAGGCGAGGCTGCGTCGATCCAGAAGGAAGTTGCGGACCTTCTTCCATTCGGGTCCCCAGAGCGTGCCCAAACCGGCCGCGATCTCCACCTCGGCTCGGACCCGGTGGTTCAGTTGCCCATCGCCATGGAACATCTCCAACGCGGCACGGCAGCGACGCCAGGCCGCTTCGAGGGCCTCGACCCGCTCGAACTCCCCAATGGCCTTGGACCAAGCCGCGCGGGCCGTTTGACTCGGGCCGCGCGCATCGATGCCCTGGCTCTTGGCGTGCTCAAGCTTGGCATCGCAGGCCTCCCCCACCTCCCAGAGCGACTCCACGCGGTGCCATTCTTGGGCCAGCACGCGTTCGGCCTCTTGAGTCGTGTGGAAGAGATCCAGGCCATGCTCCAGAGCGGGTGCCGACGGGTCCGTCTGGCGCCGCTGTTCGGCCACTTGCTCGACCGCCGCCGCGATCCCCTTGGCGGCGTCCGAGAGAGCGAACTCCAAGTGCTCGAATGGCAGCAGTTGCTGATGCCATGTCTCGGCCTTGCGGTCGCTGGCGTTGTGGCAAAAGACGGCCGTCATGCTCGCCGGTTCGATGCCCACTAAGGTCGGTCGCCCCCAAAAAAGATCTCGTCGATGGCTAGCGTCCGAACGTGCTTTGCACACGCGGGGTCGAGCACACCCAATACCCCTCGGGCTTTGAGGGCCTCGCGGTTGACCCAGCGGCCAATCGTGCTGTGATCCGGCGCCTCACCCGGCGGCAAGAGGACCTGGAAGAGGTCCTCGGTCTGTCGCGTGCTCAACCCCATGGCGCACGCGGTGGTGGCCAACCGGCGTTGCTTGAACGGGTCAAGGATCGTCGCGCGTTGTGCCTCGGCTTCCAATTCGGCGACCTTTTGCACGAGCCGCTCGATCTGGGCGTCCTGTTCCGCGATCCGTGTTTGGTCGCGCGATGCCTGCTCGAGCCGCTCTTCGACCTTGCGCGCATGTTGATAGACCGTCTCTCGGCTGCACTGGGATTGTTCGGCTTGCTCGGTCACGGCGCCATGCTGACCCGAAAGGACGGCGGCCGCGTTGCTGATCCAAGTGCGAATCGGGAGCTTGAGCATGGGAAGCCCTTCCATGGGAGCGAAATCCTGGTGGTCGATCTCATACCATCACGGAATGCTCACCTTTCCCGTCCCAACTGTCAACCTGCCGAACAGCTCAGAAAGCCAAAACGCGACAATCCCCCGCATCTTGCAGAGAAGTTCGTGGGAAAGAATCTAACAACTTAACGGGTCATCAGGCTTCGATTGCCTTGATCTTGGTTTCCGCGCCACCTGCTTTGATGGCGACCTTCACAGCATCTTCCATCGGATCTTTGAAGGGCACCTCGATTCGGAGCAGGCCGTTCTCGTAGGTCGCTTCGGCTTTGTCAGGTTTCACCGGCCAACCTAAAGCCAGTGCTGCAACATACTCGATGTCCCTTGCTGGCGCTGTCAGGTGGACGCTGTCTTCGAGCATCTTCACATCGATGGTGTCCGTTGGCGCTCCGGGGATGGCGAACTCCACTACTAGCTTGTGGTTCTCCCCGTCAGCATACGCCACTGTGTCGGGCGCAACCTTCATCCGAAATTCCGCCACCTTGGCACCCTCCTTTTCTAAACCGGGATTTCCCAGATGAGAGCCCCCCGACCCGCTGGACGGCCTCATCCGGTTGATCCGAAGCTACATTCGAATCGAGCGGAAGACACGATTCAAGACAATTCCGGTCGACGTCGTCGCCACAATCCCGAGAAATCATCACTCGACGC
>JBKQMU010000354.1:0-23644 GCA_052146555.1 Isosphaeraceae bacterium | reverse complement strand
TCAGCCAACTCGGAGGCTGGAACTGGGAAAACAAGCGTGTCGTCCATGACAAGGACGCTTGTACCCAGAATGGACTATGCGATCATAGAGCAAATGGGCCCAAAAACGGGTTCGGCGAAGCTTTACGGCTTGTCGTTTTCGTGTGAGCGCTACTCCGAATTCCATCGTCCTGTTTCGTGGCTTGTTTCACAGGGCGCGGGCCACTGTCAATCCTATGTCAATCCTCGTATCACGCTTGTTTAAGGTCTAACGCTCTGTAAACGAGCGCACCAGCACCAGGCGGTGTGGTGCCGATGAAGAAAAGCTATCAGGTGCGAAAAGAACGCGCCCGGACTGCACGCTGGCGATGTCACGATTTCCTCTTATAATTTGAACAGTTCCCCAGCGAAAGTCCGGGTCGAAGTAATGACCAGGGAGGTCAAGGCAGACTCCCTCCTCCTTCTCTCTCCGGAGGATACGTCATGAAGCGAGGTCTCAGAGCGCCCGCAGCCTCGTTCTTTCTGACATATGTCATAGCCACAGGCGTCATCGGCTCATCCGCCCTGGCCTCGTGGGAGCGTCGCGGGTCGCGCTTAACTCCGGAGGATCGCGCAGACCTGCTGCGGTATGCCCAGGACACGTGGCGATCGTTCGAGCGGATGACGTTTTCCAGCGGGCTACCGGCCGATTGTCTGCAGCGTGAGGGGAGCGGCTGGGGCAGCCCTCCGTTGCAGACGACGCCCACCGACATCGCGGCCTACTTGTGGAGTGTGTTGGCGGCTCAGCGGCTGAAGCTGATCAAAGAGGACGAGGCGCTCGTGCGGCTTGATCGAACGCTCACGACGCTGGGAAGGATGGAGCGGCATCACGGCTTTTTCCTCAACGATCTGGATCCGCGAAGCGGGGCGACCCTGAAGATTTCGCCCATCGACGCTACTCCCCGCCGGCCCTTGGTCTCGGCGGTCGACAACGCCTGGCTAGCCACTGCTCTGACGATGGTCGAAAACGTCCAACCGGCGCTTCGTTCCAAGGCAACCAAGCTGCTGGAGGCCATGAATTTTCGCTTCTTTTTCGACCCCTACAATGCCGTTGATCCGCTCAATCACCCCGGTCAGCTCCATGTCGGCTACTGGGCCGACGATCAGTCGTATTACGGCCACTACGGCATGCTCAACACCGAGGCACGGATCGCCAGCTACCTGGGCATCGCGCGGGGGCAGATTCCGGCGGAGAGTTACTACCGGTTGTACCGTACCTTGCCCGAGGCGATGGGGCAGCAGGAGCAGGTTCCCCAGGGGCGCTATCAGGAATATTTCGGGATCAAGGTTTATGAAGGTTCATACATGTACCGTGGTGCGCGGATCGTGCCGTCCTGGGGTGGCAGCATGTTCGAGGCGCTCATGGTCACGCTGTTCGTGCCCGAGGAAATCTGGGCGCCGCGAAGTTGGGGACAGAATCACCCGCTTTACGTGTGCGCCCAGATCGAGCATGGCTTGGAGGAGGCGCGGTACGGCTTCTGGGGCTTCTCACCCTCAGCGACCCCTCGGGGCGGGTACGAGGTTTATGGGGTCAAGTCGCTGGGGAGTGATCCGCTAGGCTACCTCTCCTACGAGATTGGCGGCACCATATTGCCCTCACTGCCCCATAACGGAGGCCGCGAAAACTTCAAGCACGGCATCGTCACTCCCCATGCATCGTTCCTAGCCTTGCGGTTTGCGCCGCGAGAGGCGCTTGCCAATCTCCGAAACCTGGCGACCAAGTTTCCCATCTACAGCCGGTTCGGATTCCATGACTCCGTGGACGTCTCGGCGGGCCTCGTTTCGGGGTGCGTTCTGGCTCTCGACCAGGGAATGATCATGGCCGCGGTCGCCAACGAGCTGGCTGACGACGCCATGCAGCACGCCTTCAGCGACGGTCCGGTGGAGGAAACGATCCGCCCCCTGATTGCCATGGAAGAATTCTCGACCGGGCGGATGACCCGGGTCGCCGGTAATGGTTCTCGGCTCAGAATCTCGATCGACCCCAGCTTGGGATTCAGATAGCTCCGCAGTGGCCAATCGACCTCGTTCCTTGGGGCAAGCCGGCTTAACACAGGTTCCTCGCTTTGGGATCGACGAGGTGGTCGAGGAACCGTTCGCTTGACGACCCGGACGGGAGGAGTCAGTCTGAATTCATGAAGGCGTCTTCTTTCGGCTCCATCCCGCGCAGGAGTCTTGCCGATGCCCATGGTGAGCATCGACCCCATGCAACTGGCCAGCCTGATTCGCGACCGCCGCAAATCGGGAGGCGACCGGTACGACGAGGTCTGGGACGGGATCTATGTGATGTCGCCACTGGCGGATAATGAGCATCAGAGTCTGGCTAGCAAGCTTACCTCGATCATCGAGTGGGCCATTGGCTCGAATCCCGACGTCTTGGTTTTTCAGGGCTGTAACGTTTCCAACCATCGTCGCCGATGGAGCAGGAACTACCGCATACCCGATGTCGCGGTTTTCCTTCCCGGCAACCCGGCCGAAAATCGCGGGACGCACTGGTACGGCGGGCCTGATTTCGCCGTCGAGATCGAAAGCCCGTTTGACCGCTCACGTGAGAAATTCGACTTCTACGCCCAGGTCGGCGTCGTCGAGCTGCTCTTCGTCGCCCGCCGTCCTTGGTCGCTGGAGCTTTTCCGCCGGGCCGGCAACGAGTGGGAATTGATCGGAAGATCCGAGCCCGACGTCCCGTCTCCCTTGCTGCAAAGCGCGGTGCTTCCTCTCGGCTTTCGCCTCGTGCCGGGGGCCAAGCGTCCCCAGATCGAGGTGATCCAGGCCGGAACCGACGTCCGTTGGCTTGCCTGAGAGTCTTCGCAGTCGTTCCCTCGATCCCGATCGGTCCGCAAGGGAACCCGTTGAACTTCCAGGCCCGGTCCTGTAAAAGCGCCCATGAGGAGGATGTCACGAAGCATGTCGGACCTGGGACCGAGGCGCTACCGGATCGCCGACTACGCCGTGCCTGCCATGCCCATAGTGACGGCCCGCCGGTCTTGGCGAACCTTTCCGCACACCCTTACGATCTGCTCCTGGGTCTACGCGGGAATCGTGCTGGCACTTCGGATTGCTTCGAGCTGGCCGGGCGCGGACGTTTGGCCGCTGCACCTATTCCTCTTCGGCCCGCGCTGGGTGCTGTCGATCCCGCTGCTCCTGCTACTTGGACTTTCAATCTGGCAGCGCTTGTGGTGGCCGGCCGCGGCCTTGGGGCTGGCATCGATCGCCTTTTGCGGGATCTGGGGGTTCAATGTTCCTTGGAGAAGCTTCGTATTTCAGGAGTCAGCTGAAACGTCGCAGCCGACCCTCCGCGTTCTCACCTGCAACGTCCAGCGCGGGGATCTGAAGGTTCCCGACCTGGCCCGGCTCCTACGGGAAGAGCGGCCTGACGTCGTCCTCCTCCAGGAGTGCAACCTTGCCGATCCTCGCGTGGTGTTGGGGGAGGAGGGCTGGCACATCAAGAGCAGCGGTGAATTTTGCCTGGCCAGCCGGCATCCGATTCTCGAATTCCAGGAACTACGACGCCCCGACAAGAGCTACCGGATCATCGCGGTTCGCGGCCGCTTGGCGTGGTCGGGAGCGGAGCTTCCGATCGTCGGCGTTCACCTGATGACGCCGCGCCGCGGGCTGGAGCCGATCATCGAATCCGGCCTGAGGGGTCTGAACCGCTTCCGCGACATTGTCAGAGTGCAGCGGCTCGAGTCGCAGTTGGTTTCGCAGTGGATCCAAGACATTCCGCCTTCGATCGTTCTGGCGGGCGATTTGAACCTCACCGCCGAGCACCCGCTGTACTGTCGTGATTGGTCCACCTTCAAGGACGCGTTTACGTGGACGGGATGGGGGCTGGGCCAGACGATGTTCACACGACGTATCGGACTGCGGATCGACCACGTGCTCTGCGGGGCAACCTGGCAGCCGATATCCTGCCGCGTCGGTCCCGACGTGGGCTCTGCCCATCGCCCGCTGATTGCCGACTTAGCGCTCTGCCCTTAGCGAAGCTCGCTGGCATGTTGCGCCAATCCATCAAGGGGTTTGACACCCGCGCCGGATGAGGCCAAGTCATGACGGTTCGGTTTCGGGCCGGCGGCAGACGTAAACCTGCGCCAGATCGTTTTCCGTGATAGGGCCGAAATGGACGCTGACTTCGAACCCAGCCTTGCGAAGGATTTCGGGGACGTCGGTGCCGAACTCGGTGAAAACGGGATAACCGTAATCACCCCCCGGATGACAGATTCGAGGTGCATGGTATTTAAGCGTACCGTCGGGCTGGCGGGTCATCCGTGCGAATGTCTTGGATACGCCGGGTAGGACGGGAATCGTGAAGACATGCCGTCCGCCCGGCGTCAGGACGCGGTAAATCTCCGAGAGTGCGGCCTGAAGGTCAGGCACGTGCTCCAGCGTCTCGGACGTGAGAACCAGGTCAAAGGTTTCGTCAGCGTAGGTCAACCGAGTCACATCCTCACAACGCACTCCGCCAGATACCTCGCCGGGCTTGACTTCGGGCTGGAAGTCGGACGGCTGAAAACCTGGCATCGCTAAGAGCTGTTCGTGGACGCCGTCGATGCGGTTGATCTCAGCGATCCGCAGAGGCTTGTTCTCCTCGCGCCGGGCCCACTCGGCCAGGGAGCGAGCCGGCACAGCATGGTCGCCGGGCTGGTAGATCTGCATCAAGACGAGGGCCATCCTTCGGCCGCGGAGCTTGGCGCCGCAGCCTGCGCACTCACTTGTTTCCTTTCGCGCTAGCGCCGAGGCCAGGCGGGGGGTGAGCTGCCAGAGTTCCTCGAGTCGGCGGGGAATGAGGCGACGGTGATCGAGCATAGGCCGAAAGTGCCCGCAGACCGTGCAGCGCTCCCAGCGGCCGCTGGCGCATGCCGATGCGTAATCGCGGGCAATCCATCCCAGCCGATGCGCCTCGTTCCAGAGCGGGACCAAGACGCGTTTGAGTGCTCGAGGAATAGGTAGACGGCCCATGCCTTTTTTGTCTCCGGTCCACAGGCAGCTGGCGTAGGGTCCGCCGTGCGGACTGACCCGGGCTCAGGCGGGAATTGAACGGGGGAAGTCCGTCCGGTCGAGCGGGTAACCGTCGGGGTCCTTGCCGCGGACGCGCCGCCAGAGAACCTGCAGTGTCGGTACGTTGATCGTGATGATGAAGAGCTTCCGCAGGTGGCCCGGGGGTGATTCCAGCGGACGCACGCCGTGCCACGAGTGCGCTGTCCTCTGAAACAGCAAACTTCCGTTTCCCCGCGGATCGAGCGAGGCAGCCACGTTGAGATCGTCGAACTCAGGCGCGGAATGGGACTTGAGGCGTCCCTTGTCATCCATGATGAGGATGCGCCCACCCCAGTCCGACTTCCAGTCCTCGTCCGTGTTGAAATAGAAGATGTGGGTGCCCAGCTTGCGGCGGGCATCACAGTGCGGAGAGACGCCGCATCCTTGCCAGGCGTAATACCACTCGAGCGTGAGGATGTACGGCGCGCCATTGCGCAGGGCGAAGAGGCAACGGACAAGCGCGTCATAGGTCGGGCCATGAAGTTCACTGATGAACTGTTGCCAAGGCTCGGCCACCTCCAAACTGGGGTGGTAGTGAAGGATGTACCTGTCGTGATAGCCCTGCCCGAATGCACGCTTCACACCGACCTTGCGGTCGAACTGCTCGACATCGGGCAAGGTGAGTCGAAGCGCCTCATGAGCATCGGGATGAAGAATCTCGTCGATACTCACCCAGGGATAAGGGCTCTGATTCTGAAAGGCTTTGTCAGAGATTTGTTCGAGACGGTCGCGATTCAGGTACTCCATTACTCCTCCTCGCTGGCTTCGCGCCTACGCAGTCTGCCGCAGGGCAGTCATCGATCCGGACCTTGGCGGGCCGTTTTCGTCCGGGCATCCCGGGACGTGCGCTACTACCGCCCTGCGCCGGGACCGGATCAGGCGATTGCACGTCGACCTCGCGCTGGCGGGAGTCTAGCAGGGACGGCTCATCAGGACCAGAGCAATTCCGATGCACTCGCTGAGCGCCGATTCGAGGCTCTTGCCGCTCCCGGTAAGTCGATTGGGCACGCTGACCAAGGTTCGATCGTAAACGCCCCGACCTGGCGGATTTCAAGCCGGCTTGGTCGCTTCTTGCGCCCGTTTTGAGACATATGGCCGTGTGCTGGTCCGGATTCACTTGTCACCAGCCGTCAAATCGCTAAGATTCGCCCGCACTTTTCGCTCAAGCTCGATCACGGAATCGGCCGATTTTTTGAAAGATGCAATCTTTTCGTGACCCTTGGGCCGGCCACGGCGGCCAGGCCCGCGGGTGCGAAACCACGCCGCGGACGGCACATCGGCACCAATAGCGAGCGATGTACTGATTCCTTGAATGAATACAGCCTGAAGCTGCTCGTGGGAGTTCGCTTCAGGCAACACGGTACGGGCTGGGCTTCAAGCCTAGGCGATCCGATGCAAAGGACGCGGTGTTCACGAAGAAGTATCACGTCCGGGGAATCGCCGTTTGAGGTTGCCGCTCTTTTGTAGGCAAGGAGCGCGGGGACCCTTGCCAGAAGTGGGGAGCTTACGACGGCGGCTTCTTGCCACTGGCCTCGCTTCGTTTCATGGAAGGGGTTCGAATGGCAGCGCATATCATCTCCCGGGCGTCCCACGGGGCAATTGATCTGGCGACTGTCCACCTGAGCGGTGTCCGGCACCTGTTTGCCGCGGTACGACCCCAGCGGGGCAGCAGCTTTACCGAACAGGCCGAAGACGCCTTGCAAGCTCTCGACTCCGCGTTCGCCCGAGAAAATGCGCGCCGATCGATGGTCCGGCAAACGGTCTTCCTGGCCGAGCCCGGCCAGATCGACACCTGCCGAAAAATCATGAGGAAATTCCATGGCGCGGACCTTCCGGTCACCTGCTATGTGCCCCAGTCGCCGTGCGACGGAGCTTTGCTTTCGATCGAAGTCCACGGATTCGTGTCAGCGGGAGCGGACGTCGAGATCGAGCGCGCCGGCGAACAGCTTGTCGTGGTCCGGCACGATGGCATCACTTGGGCTTACTGCGCGGCTGCCAATCTCGTTACATCGGCTGTCGACGTCTACGCGGGAACAGCGCTGACTCTTCACCAGCTCGAAAAAAGCTTGCAGCATCGTGGCCTTCGGTTCGATCAGATCGTTCGCACCTGGCTTTACCTTGGTGGAATCGTCGCCGACGATCGGCAGGTTCAGCGCTACAAGGAGCTCAATCGCGCCCGGTCCGACTTCTACAAAGTGATTTCTTTTCTCCCCGATATGTTGCCGGAGGCACACGGCCCTGTCTACCCGGCGAGCACCGGCATAGGCACCGAAGGCCGCGAGCTGGTCGCCGGTGCGATCGCCCTGACGGCCGAGGGACACGAGGTCACAGCCGTGCCACTGGAGAATCCGCGACAAACCCCGGCCTACGACTACGCCCGCAGTTACAGCCCACGGTCTCCCAGATTCTCTCGAGGTATGGCTCTTTCGTTCGGCTCGGAAAGCATGATCATCATCTCGGGCACGGCCAGCATCACCAATTCGGAAAGTCGACACCTCGGTGACGTGGTCCGCCAGACCCACGAGGCCTTCGACAACATCGAGGCCCTGATCGCGGAAGAGAATCTTGCCCGCCATGGTCTTCCAGGGCTGGGCACCACGCTCGATGGCCTGGTCAGGGCGCGAGTTTACCTCAAGCGGCGAGAAGACTTCCCCCTCGTCGAATGGGTCTGCGCCAGGAGGATCGGCCAGGTCCCGACCGTTTACACCGTCGCTGATGTTTGTCGCCCGGAATTGCTGGTCGAGATCGAAGCCACGGCATTTTCACGCACAGGACCAGGGCCCGAGAAGAGCGCCTTGCACGGCCCGCATTTCCAGAGCCGGGCTCCGCGACAATCATGGCCGACGGTTCCGGCCTGGCGTACCTTGACCCCCGGGACATGACTGATTACAATTGTTTTATGTATTTCGCACTGGAGAGCAGGCGATAAACCCAGCGGCCGCAAGAGCCTCGGACAACTTCGGCAACCAGAGATCAGGATCAACCTCGATGGCCTATTCGACTGTGATCAAGCGGCACAAGACCCGGGAAGTCGCCGTCGGCGATCTTGTGGTGGGCGGTGACCAGCCCATCTGGGTCCAATCGATGACGACGACAAACACGTTCGACGTGGAGGCAACGCTCGCGCAGATCCGGCGGCTCGAGGAGGCGGGTTGCGAGATCGTCCGGGTCACGGTGCCCAAGAACGAGGACGTCGAAGGGGTCAAAGGCCTCCGCGATCAGATCAAGATTCCACTGATCGCCGACATCCATTACGACTATCGCATGGCACTCGCTTGCCTGGAGGCGCGCACGCCCTCGGGCCGCCGCGCCGTCGACAAGATTCGCATCAATCCAGGCAATATCGGCGGCGAGGAACGGTTCAAAGAGGTGGTCCGCAAGGCAAAGAGCCTGGGCGTGCCGATGCGGATCGGAGTCAATTCGGGAAGCCTCGAGAAAGACCTGATCGAAAAGTATGGCTTTCCCTGTCCCGAGGCGATGGTCGAAAGCGCCTTGCGGCATATCGAGACGGCCGAAAGCCTGGGTTATACGCTCCTGATCGTCAGCCTGAAGGCCAGCCACGTTCCCACGGCCGTCGAATGCTACACCCAGTATGCGGCCCAGGCGGACTATCCGACCCATGTCGGCATCACCGAGGCCGGGTCGCGCGAGTATGGCACGCTCAAGAGCGCCGCGGGGATCGGCTCGATCCTCTTGCGGGGCATCGGCGATACGATTCGCGTGTCGCTCCTAGGCGATCCGATTCCCGAGATCGACGCCGGGTTTGATATCCTCCGCGCGTGCGACCGGCGCGTGACCAAGCCCGAGGTGGTCGCCTGCCCGACCTGCGGGCGGCTGGACATCGATCTGGAGCGGATCGTCGCCGAGGTCGAAGCCAAGATGAAGGGCCTATCAAACCCGCTGCGTATCAGCATCCTCGGCTGCCTGGTCAACGGCTTCGGCGAGGCCAAAGAGGCCGATCTGGGCATCGCGGCCGGCTCAGGCAAGGGCATCATCTTCAAACGCGGAGTACCCATCCGCCACGTCCGGGAAGACGAGATGGTTCAGGCCCTGCTCGAGGAAGTCGAGCGGTTCGATCAGGAAACAAGGCCGCTGGATTCATACGTCCAGAAAGAGAAGCAGAAGCAGGAGAAATCATTGCTGCCAATCGTGGGCTAACCACCGAGAGAAGGTGGTGCGATCAACCGCGGAACGCACGGCTTATGATCGACGCAACCGCAGAGAGGCCGGACCGAGGATTTATCGACGTTGCAAGATTGGTGACAAAGCATTCCTAAATTTGAAATGCAATCAACCACAGAGATCACAGAGGACACAGAGAAATCACACGATTAAGTTGCGACTTTGGTTTTCATTTTTTGTTCTTCATGCCACTCTCTCCTACGTGGTGAATTGAACGCGGAATCCATGGAGAAAAGTTCGCGTTTCGCGAGCGAGTCGATCCGTCTTTTCCCCTCTTCTCGCTGCTTCTTCGCTGTGTGCTTTGTGTTCTCTGTGGTTATTCCCTCTGAATGACCTTCGTGCTCTTTGTGGTTATTCCCTCTGAATGCCCCCAGTGTCCTCCGCGGTTCAGCCGAGCAGCTCGGCGATGGGGACGCGTAGCCCTGGCAAGTAAGGTTCGGCGCACAGTTCGTCGTCGAGGTTATAGGCCCGGGGCTTCTCCGTGGGCTGGAAAACGGTGAGTATCTGGAAATCGGCGTCGATCATCCAGACCACCGTTCCGAGTTCCAGATAACTGGCTACGGTGTCGACCGTGTCGTCGTGCCTATCGCTGGGCGAGAGAATCTCGACGGCCAGAATCGGTGCCCCGTCGTACATCGTCTCTCGCTTGTCGGTGCGCGCTACGAGGTCAGCACTCACCAGCGCCACGTCGATGCCAACTAGCGACTCTTTGGTCCCCTTGAGCCGGAAGTCAGCTTCCCCGCAGACGACCTCGCCGCGGGGAGGGGGCTGCTGATCCAGCCAGTTCAGGAGCTTCTGGCCGACTCTGGCTTCGATGCGCGAGTGAAATCGATTCCGTACGGTCATACCCAGCTCCCGGACCCGGCCCTGGATCAGCTCGCGGTGGACGCCATTGTCCGGTAGGGCGAGGAATTCCTCGATCGTGACCGGCGGAGCGTCCTCGGTCAGGGTGAAATCAGCGACGCTCATGACGATGATTGCTCCGTGTACGGCCTGATGAGTTCGTGGTTTTCCTCTGTCGTCGAGCGTTCATTGCCGCAAACCGACGGAAACGTACTTGGTCTCGAGGTAGGCATCGAGCCCCTCGATTCCCAGCTCGCGGCCCATGCCTGATTCTTTCATGCCGCCGAAGGGACACTGGGGCGTGGAGGGGACCGGGTCGTTGATGCCGATGATTCCGGCCTCGATGCCCTCGGCCATGCGCGTGGCGATGGTCAAATCGTTCGTGAACACGTAGGCCGCCAGCCCGTAGGGAGTGTCGTTGGCCGCGGCAATGACATCGTCGAGCTTGTCAAATTCAAGCAGTGGCATGACCGGGGCGAACGGTTCCTCGGTCATGAGCTTCATCTCGCCTTTGACCTCTTTGATGACGGTTGGCTCGAAGTAGTAGCCCTTGGTGAACCGCTCGGAGCGGCCGCCGCCGGTGAGGATTCTGGCTCCCTTGCCGCGCGCGTCCTCGATCAGCCCGACGGTCTTGTCGAGCGCCCGGGCCTCGAACATTGGGCCGACCTGCACGCCCGGCTCCAGGCCGTTGCCGAGCTTCAAGTTTCTCGCCAGCTCGACGGCGGCGTCGGTGAAATCGGCCGCGATCTTCTGGTGGACGTAAAATCGCGACGGGGCGATGCAGACCTGGCCGTTGTTGCGGAACTTGCCCACGACCGCGGCCTGAGCGACCTGGCTGACGTCCGCGTCAGGAAAGACAATCAGCGGAGCGTGGCCGCCGAGCTCCAGGCTGAGCCGTTTGACCTGGTTCGCCGAGCGGCCAATAAGCTCCTTGCCAACCTCGGTCGAGCCGGTGAAGCTGATCTTGCGGACGGCGGGATGCTCGAAGAAGGCATCGGCGATCGACCGGGCCGGACCGATGACCAGGTTCGCCACGCCGGGGGGAATACCGGCATCGGCCAGGCATTCGAACATGAGAATGAGTGTGAAAGGCGTCTGCTCGGCCGGGCGGCTGACCACCGTGCAACCGACGGCAAGCGCAGGGGCGATCTTGCGGCTGGGCAGGGCGGCGGGGAAATTCCAGGGAGTGATCGTTCCGACCACGCCGATGGCGTGCCTGATGGCGTAGTATCGCTTGGCCGTGTTGGACGGTGGAATGATCCGTCCGTACGCACGCTTGCCTTCCTCGGCGAACCATTCGAACGTGTCGGCCGCATGCAAGACCTCGGTCTTCGCTTCCGAAAGTGGCTTCCCTTGCTCCTGGGTAAGCACCCGGGCAATGCGGTCGGCCCGATCGCGCAGGAGTTCGGCCGTCTTCTTTAGGACACGTGCACGCTCGTAGGCCGAAACCGCCCGCCAAGCCGGCAGCGCCCGGGCTGCCGCCGCGATGGCCCGCTCGGCCTCGGCTCGCGAACCGTACGCAACTTGCGCCAGAACCGATTCATCGGCCGGATTGATCACCGCGAGCGTCCGGCCGTTGTCGGCGTCGCACCACGCTCCATCGATATACATCTTGGTGGGAATCGTCGCTTCCGCCGTGGCTGCTGCCATGTTCTAAGCCTCCGCTGGGGTATCATTCGGCCAAGCCAGTACGGTTCGCCGAAAGCGTCATTCCCAGCCTTGTCCTCGCGCTTGTCGAAATCCTCTTCCTGTAGCCTCGAAGTGCCGACCTCCGCCACGATACCGCTGTCGCGAAAACCGTTCAATCGCCGGAACAACGACTGGACCCGGGGGGTTCCGCACATCAACTGACCCATCCCGCGACTCGGCCGGTTCCGGCTTGACCGGAAAGGCGCTGGAATGTTGCGGTGGACAAAAACGCGCACTTGAGCATAATCCGCTCAACAATTCACGGGGAAGAATCCGATTCAATGGATCGGATCGAGGACTCCCGATCAACGATGCGAGCGCGTGCTTGCACGCCCTGCAGACTGTGTGATTCTGGTGAGGTGTGGACGTGAACGGATTCACGGTGAAGCGGGCGCAATGGATTGCGCTTGTGCTCGTTGCGTTTGCAATAGCGGGGGTTTCCGCTGGCCACCGCGGTGCGTACGCGGCGACGATTAAGGAAGACTCGCTGGCACGTCGGGAAGCGAAGGCTTTCGCATCCTGGACACCCTTTCTGTCGGCTGGTGTCCATACATGGGCCACGAGGCACGCGCCGGCGTTTTCACCGGCCGTCGAGAGCACGATCTGGACGCTGCTGAAGAGCGACTCGCGGAGCCAGGCGATCGGGGACCCGATGATCGAATACCTGCTCTGGCGGCGAAGCCTCGATCCCACCCGGTTCGCGTCGTACCATCCCAATCTCTCTCCGGCTCTGGCGAGGTTGCTGACGACCCCGACACTGCCGAACAATGCGCCCCCTCCGACGTTCACTCCGGAGCCGCAAACGACGACTTTGCCGCAAACAAGCACTTCGCCGCAGACGAGTGCCATTCTCTCACCCCAGACGGTCTCACCTCCGCCGAGCTCTTCTTCGCCCCAGCAGATCGCGCCGGCTGCCATTCCGGAGCCGGGTACGCTGGTCCTGGCCATCTGCATGACGGGCTGGGCCGTCTGGCACCGTCGAAAGCTCCATGCCCGCTCAAGCTAGCCCCCGCGTCCGGTTGCAAGGATGGCGTGAAGTTGGGGCCTTGAGTTTCGCGGGTTCGAGCCTCTCGTCGATCTCAGTCTCGCAGCATTCTCAGGCCGCTGGCGATGACCAGGAACTCGCTGATTTCATGGCCGATCACGGCCGCAGTGAGCGAGAGCCAGCCGCAGACCGCGCCGGTGACCAGTCCGGTGATGACCAGGGTTGAGAGCGCAAGATTCTGGCGGACGACGGTCTGGTTGCGCCGGGCCAGGCGGAAGGCGTAGGCCAGGCGCTCGAGGTCGTCGGCCATGAGGGCCACGTCGGCCGTCTCGAGTGCGACGTCGGTTCCCGCCGCGCCCATGGCCACTCCCACGCTGGCCGCGGCGAGGGCCGGGGCGTCGTTGACGCCGTCGCCAACCATGAGCACCGGGCCGTACTCTTCAGCCAGCTCGACGATCCGCTGGACTTTTTGCTCGGGCGCCAGCTCCGAGTCGACCTCGTCGATGCCGGCCATGGTGGCAACCGTTTGCGCGGTGCGGATGTTGTCGCCGGTAAGCATCACGACGCGCTTCACCCCGAGCGCACGAAGCTCGCCAATCGTCTTGGTGACCGAGGGCCGAATCCGATCTCGCAGCGCGATGAGGCCCCAGACGCCGCGCTCGTCGCCGACCATCACCACGTTCTTGCCCTGAAGCAAGCAACCTTCCAGATCGGCGTCAAGGCTAGCCAGGTTGTGGCCGAACTGGGTCCAGAAGAAGGCCGGCCGGGCCACGTAGGCGACCCTTCCATCCAACCGGGCCGAGGCGCCTGAGCCAACCAGAGCCTGGAACTCGTCGATCTCGCGCAGCTGCAGTCCCAGGCTTTGGGCGTGGCGAACGATCGCCCGGCCCAGAGGATGCTCGCTGTGCTGCTCGATCGCCGCGGCCAGCGCCAGCATGTCGCTGGGGCTCGCGGCCGAACCCTCCGGTCGATCTCGGTTGAGGATTACGTCGGTAACTTCCGGCTCGCCGAAGGTAAGGGTGCCGGTCTTGTCAAAGGCCACGACCTTTACCTCGGCCATCTGCTCGAGGAATACGCCGCCCTTGATCAAGACTCCCTTGCGTGCCCCGGTGCCAAGCGCCGCCACAAGCGTGACGGGAATCGATATCATGACCGCGCAGGGCGAGGCGGCGACCATCAGCACGGTCGCCCGCGTGAGGCATTCGTTCCAGCTCGCTCGAGAGAGAAGCGGCGGAAGGACCGCGACCAGGAACGCTGCCAGCACGACGATCGGACTGTAGCGGGCTCCGAACCGCTCGATGAACCGCTGGCTGGTGCCCTTCTTCTCCTGTGCCTCCTCGACCATTTGGATGATCCGGGCGACCGTGTTGTCAGCCGCGGTCCGCGTGGCCCGCACCTTCAGCGCGGCCGGCCCGTTGATGCTGGCGGCAAAGACAGTGTCTCCCGGCTGCTTGGTCACCGGCTGGCTCTCGCCGGTGATCGGCGCCTGGTTCACATCCGAGGTCCCCTCGGCCACGACTCCGTCGGTGGCGATCGCCGCTCCCGGCCTCACCAAAAAAAGATCACCGACCTCCACGTCCTCGACCAGGACCTCCTCCGCGTGGTCGTCGCGAAGGACAATCGCCGTCTTGGGCGCGAGATTCATGAGCGAGTGAATCGCCGACCGCGTTTTCCACTCGGTGAAATCCTGCGCTGCCTCGGAGATCGAGGTGAGGAAGACGAGGATGCCCCCCTCCTGAACGTGGCCGATGAAGGCCGAGACGACGGCCGCGGTGCTCATGAGGAAATAGAAGCCGACCTGGTGGTGGTTGACCAAGTCGGAGATGGCCTTGCGTCCGAAGTAGAAAGCTCCGGAGAAAATTGCAACCGAGGCACAAAGCGCGGTCCACTCGGGTCGGCCGTCAGCCAGTCGGATCGCCCAGCCCAAGAGCAAGAGCGAGCCCGAGACCGCCGAAGTGATGACCTTGGGACTGCGCCAGGTGTGCTCCGGACGGCTCGCTTGAACGAGGCGGGAGCGCGATTGCCTGACTGCCGGCTTGACGGCGGAGGGGGCAGGCGGGGCGGTTTCTCGGTCCGGCGTGGCGATCGCTACGTCGAGATCGGCCATGGTTTGATAGCTCCTCGGCCGGGGTTTCCGTTACGTAGGCAGAGCGGCCGACACGGGCGCCCGGACAGGCTACCGAATATCTTACTTGATCCGGACGGACCTCGCTGGAGAATCTCGCATGAGTTTTTCGGAAGTTAACCGTAGATTGTTGGCTGCAAGTCGTCCATCGATCACAAAGCGCACTTAACGCATGACCACCTCCGCGGAGGTCCACGCTAATTCTCCCGGCAGCGGCACGTAAAGGGTATAGAGAGAACATCAGTAGTGTTCAGCATGTCTGCTCAGCGGCAAATCCAAGAAGAAATGGCAAAATCTGGAGAAAGAAAAGGAATGAGGTTACGAACCGAAAAACCAGGGTGTGAACTGGAGTCGGCGCAGACGTTCCATGCGTGGCTTGGGCGCCTGATGCAAGCACAGGTGGGAATTCTCGGATTTTCCTGATATCATGAGGTGAAGGGAGAAGTGCTTCACCTCACCTTAGCAGATGTACCTGTGGCAGAAATGACATGAGAAGCGACGAATCGGCGCCGGACTTGGTTGAGCGACTGACCGAGGAGTACCTACAACGGCGCCGCTGTGGCGAGCGGCCAACCGTCGCGGAGTATGTCGCGCGCTATCCGAAGCTCGCTGACCGAATCATTGAGGTTCTCCCGGCCCTGGAGTTGATCGAGCGATTCAGGCCGACACCAGGCGACGGGGCCGACCAGTGTTGCCCATGGAGCGCGCAAGGCAGCCCGACAGGCGCCACCGCGGCCGACGACTGCAGGAAGCTGGGCGACTATCAGATCATCCGCGAGCTCGGCCGCGGCGGCATGGGCGTGGTTTACGAAGCCCAGCGCGAGTCGCTGCAGAAGAGCGTGGCGATAAAGATCATGCACCCGCGGTACCAGGCTGATCCGTCGTCGGTAACGCGGTTCCTCACCGAGGCCCGGTCGGCGGCCCGGCTGCATCACACCAACATCGTCCCGGTCTTCGACTTCGGCCAGCACAATGGGGTCTACTACTACGTGATGCAATTCATCGCCGGCGTGGGCATGGATCGGGTGCTAGAGGATGTCTGCCGGCTCCGGGCACACGCCCAGGTCGGTGCTCATTTCCAGGCTGAAGCCGAACCGCCCGAAACGGTCGCCGAAAGGCAGGCTCTTGACGACCCACTTGCCGTGATTTCCCACGGTCTGCTCACCGGCCGGTTTGCGGATCGACTCCTGGATTCCCTCGCGGACGCACCGGATGCCGCAGGTGGCGTGGAAATGGACACCTTGACTGCGTCCGTTGGGGCGGACCTCAACCAACCTGGAGTTAATGGCTTTGGCGATTCCGCCCCGGTCCATCAACCAGTGGCTAGCACCAGCACGTTCGTCGGCCAGTCTGAGACCAACTATTTCCGCGAGGTCGCCCGGATCGGTGCCCAGGTAGCCGACGCACTCGATTACGCTCATCACAAGGGGGTGGTTCACCGCGACATCAAGCCATCGAACCTCTTGCTCGACGCTTTGGGCAATGTCTGGGTGACGGATTTCGGTCTCGCCAAGCTGATCGAGAACGAGGACATCTCGCAGCCGCAGGATATGGCCGGAACGTTGCGATTCATGGCCCCCGAGCGGTTCCGGGGCGTCACCGACCGACGTGGCCGGGGTGACGTTTACGCGCTGGGCGCAACGCTCTACGAATTGCTCACGCTCCGTCCGGCCTTTCGCGAGCCCGACCGGGAAAAGCTAACCGACCGGATTTTGCATCAACCGCCCAAGCCATTGCGAAGCTACGATCGCCGCATCCCCCGCGACCTGGAGACGATCGTTCTCAAGGCCCTCGCCAAAGATCCGAAGGACCGGTTCGCCATGGCGGGAGAGATGCGGGACGAGCTGCGGCGGTATATGGAAAGCCGTCCCATCCGGTCGCGGCCGGTCAACTCGGCAGAGCGGTTTGCGCGCTGGTGCAAGCGGAACCCGGGTCTTTCCGCGGCCACCATCACGGCGACCCTGCTGACGGTTCTTCTGGCGGTCGGTGCGGCCACAGCCGCATGGGTCTATCGCCAACAGCGTGATGAGGTCTCCTTTGAACAAGCTCTGACGAAGTCGAGCTTGAAGAGTGCCGAGGAGTCGGGGCGGAAAGCCCGATTGGAGCTAGGCCACGCGCTCTTGGCGGAGGGGGTAGCACTCCAGCGTAGCGGCCTAATGGGGCAGCGATTCGATAGCCTGGATCGGCTCCAACGTGCAGCCCAGGTGCTACTCGACGAGCCGCAAGCCCACGCGCGACTGGCCGAGCTGCGCGACCATGCCATCACCGCGATGGGACTGACCGACCTGCGCGTCCGCTGGCAGCGCAAGATCGGGACGGTGAAGTCGAATGCTGTCGACCGCCAGCACAAGCGATACGCCGTCATCGAGCCGCACAGTGGCCAGGCCGTCGTCCGCCGCATGGACGATGACCGGGAGCTGTTGCGGGTGCCACGGCCGGATTTCCGCTTCTGGTTTGCGTTCCCCGGCCTCAGCCCGGATGGTCGGTACCTGCTGGTACACTATGCGAACAACGGCGTCAGCGACTTGACGGACCTCTGGCACATCGAGCGGCGCGAGCGGGTCTTTCATGAGCCGGTTCGAGGGGGTGCTTTTGCCTTTCACCCGGATGGCCGCCGGATTGTTCTCTCTCTACCCGGGAAAGACCTCGTCGTCTGGGATCTGGCCGCCCGCCGGGAGCTGAAGCGGCTGCCGCTTGCCTTTCGACCAGAGCGTCTCTCTCTCGACCCCACGGGCAGGCGACTCGCCGCCAATGCCGCCGAGCTGGATCAGGCTGGTTCCGGACAAGTGCAGATCCTCGACCTGGAAACGGGTCAAGAGCTCGCTGCGTGGAAAGGTCTTCTGGGAGACTCTGCACTGTCCTGGAGCGGCGATGGCCGACTGATTGCGACTGGCCACGACCATGGACGGGTGTTCGTCTGGGACGTGGAGCGGGGTCGGCTGGCCTCGGTCCTCCAGGGGCATACAAACCGGGTAATTGGCTGTGGCTTCGCCCCGGCCGGTCACCTGCTTGCAACGAATAGCTGGGATGGGACGGCTCGCCTCTGGGACGCATCCACGGGTGAGCCGCTCCTCAGCCTGTCGTGGTGCTCCCCTCTGGATTTCTCGTCAAATGGCAACCAGCTTGTTTTCCAGAGCGGCCCCGCGCTGGGCGCCTGGGATGTGTCGCACGACCATGAGGTGCGCACGCTCAATCCGGGGCTGATCGGCAATCAGACGGTGAGCCGGAAGGACGACGGCGTACGTGCGGCCGATTTTGACCCCGACGGCACTCTCGTAGCGCTGGGCACGCGTGCAGGCGCTTACGTGTATGATGCTCTTAGCGGCCAGGAGCTGGCCCGGCTCGAGTCCGGGCCGTGCGCCACGGTCCTGTTCGATCGGCAGGGCCAGAATCTGATCACCTGCGGCGATCGCGGACTCTTCCGGTGGCCGATCCGGTCCGATCCCAATGGCGGAGCCAATGCGCTGCAGGTTGGACCACCTGAATTGCTGCACGAGGCGACCGCGGATCCTTCCGGCTGGAACAAAACACACTGGCTTCCGGATCACCGCACGCTGGCGATGATTGACAACGAAAACGCGCGGGTGGTGCTGGTGGACACGGCTCAGCCACATCCGGCCCGGAACCGTGCGCCTTGTCTCTCCAGCGGATCGAATCACCGGATGACATCCATTGCCGTCAGCCCTGATGGCCGTTGGGCGGCGGCGGGCGGCTGGAAAGAGGACGGAATTTATATCTGGGACTTACCCCGCCGAAAGCTGGACTGCATCTTGCCTCCCAGCGATGACAACTTTGACTGCACGTTCGCGGTTTCCTTTAGCCCGGATGGCCGCTGGTCGGCTTCGTGCTCGCACAACCCATCTGCGCCCGGTCATTACTTCTGGGACGTTGGAACCTGGAAGCGTCACTCCTACCTCCCTGAGCACCAAGGCTTTCTCGCCTCGCCGGTCTTCTCCCACGATGGACGTTTGCTGGCCAAAAACGTATCGCTTCAGCAAATCCGCCTTGTCGAGGCGGCGACCGGCCGCACCATTGCCCATCTCTCGACCCTTCAGCCCCTGAAACAAACGCCCCTGGCTTTCAGCCCCGACGGCACGCGGCTGATCGCGTCGACCAATCGCAAGACCGCGCTTCTGTACGATCTCAGGCGGATCCGCGAGCAGCTTCAAACGATGGATCTGGACTGGGACCAGCCGCCGTTTCCCGAGGAACCCAAGGCACCCATTCCAGCGCCCGTCCGTTCGATCCGCGTCGTCGGAGAGGTGCAGGAACCCCAAGGTCTCGCTGACGAACTTCCTTCGCGCCTTGCCGACGACGTGCTCGCGGGCGGGCTATGCAAAACTCGGGCGGCGGGGGTGGGAGGCCACCAGCCCTCCACTGACTTCGAACCACGTTGATACGGGGAAGGCCCGACTGCCTGCTGCCCACTAGCCATTTCGCTCGCCGTATCGGATAATAATTCATCCACCTCGTCGTCCACTCTCTGCCAGGTGGCATGTTTCCGTTCTCGGATGCTGCCCGAAATCTCCGCGGCCATGGTCTGGACCAAGATCGCAGAACGGATTCCGGGCTCCCTAGAATTCCCCGTGAGGAAGGCGGGTCTTTCGCTCGAAAGGAGAGCCACGGCCATGGTTGCACTGAGTCGCGATGTGCCCCGCGTCGCCGGTCCGATTCCCGGCCCCCGTAGCGCTGCATGGCTCAAGCGCGATCATCGCGTGATGTCGCCTTCGTATACGCGCGCTTATCCGCTGGTTGTCCGACGGGCGTCGGGGGCGATGGTGGAAGACATGGACCATAACCGGTTCCTTGATTTTACCGCGGGCATCGCAGTGACCAATGTAGGGCATTCGCATCCCCGCGTCGTGGCGGCCATCAAGAGGCAGAGCCGGCTCCTGGTGCACATGTCTGGGACCGACTTTTACTACGCGCCGCAGGTGCAACTGGCCGAGCGTCTGGCCGAGCTGGCGCCCGGTCCGGAACCGAAACGGGTGTTTTTCACCAACAGTGGGGCTGAGGCGATCGAGGCAGCGCTCAAGCTGGCCCGGAGGCACACGGGGCGGAACCGAGCGATGGCGTTTCTGGGCGCCTTTCATGGGCGAACCTACGGGGCGATGTCTCTTTCCGGGTCCAAGTTGATGCAGCGCCGCGGGTTTGCGCCACTGGTGCCGGAGATCCACCACGCGCGTTACGGAGACTTGGACAGTGTGCACGCCCTGGTACGGACCATCTGCCCGCCCGATGAGCTGGCGGCAATCTTCGTCGAGCCGATTCAGGGCGAAGGGGGCTACATCGTCCCTCCACCCGAGTTCCTGCCCGGTTTGCGGCGGTTCTGCGACGAGCACGAGGTGCTCTTGGTGCTCGACGAGGTGCAAAGTGGAATGGGCCGGACCGGCAAGCTCTTTGCTAGCGAGCATTGGGGGGTGGCCGGCGACATCGTCTGCATGGCCAAGGGAATCGCCAACGGTCTGCCCCTGGGAGCGATCGTGGCCCGGGCCTCGGTCATGGACTGGCCCAGCGGCAGCCACGCCTCGACCTTCGGAGGTAATCCCGTGGCCTGCGCGGCGTCGCTGGCAACCTTACGGCTGATCGAGGCGAAATACCTTGCCAATGCCCTCGTCCGCGGCAGTGAGCTGCGGGCCGGGCTCGAGCGTCTGGCGAAGCGCCATCCCTACATCTGCGAGGTTCGAGGGCTAGGACTCATGATCGGCGCCGAGATCCAGGACCCGGCGGGCCTTCCCGCGCCCTTGCTTCGCGACCGCATCATCGACCTGTCATTCTACCGCGGCCTCTTGCTCTTGCCCTGCGGCGCTAGCACCATCCGGTTCTGTCCTCCGCTCTGTCTGACGGCCCGTCAGGTCGAGATCGGGCTATCGATCCTGGACCTGGCCCTCGCCGCCGCGAGAGCGGAGACCGAGACCGAAACTGAACCCGAGGCTGTGCCCCAGCGCTTCACCGGGGCGGAGTCCGGGGAACAACCATCTGCCGACGGCGTTGCACCGGCTTTAATCTCAGTTGACCTGATCGGATCAAATCGGAACGAATGACCTCGAAGAACCATTCACGAGGAGGTAACGATGATGTCCGTGGTCACGGCTCCGAAAGCTTCCGGGCGGTTCGAGTGGCAGCGTTGGCCGCAAACCGAGGCGATCGTCGAGCGGCTCATCGAGCGGGGGCTCGAGGGCAACGCCTTCGCCGCCGAGCTTGCCGGGCGGATGATCGGCGAAACGAGCACGAACTTCAAAGTCTGGGTCGACCACATCGTTGTGGAGGGCTCTCCGGAACTCTCGAAGAGCTTGGTCGCTGCCGGCTACGAGCGCGAGGTAGCACCGTATGTGCTGGGCGTGCCAGTTTACGCCCACGCCGGAGGCATCTTTCCGCGGATCGCGATTGTCTCGTCCGAGGGCGGCAACGGCGACTTGCACGGGCTGCGGAAGGTACGCGATCTGGCGATCAAGGTCGAGTCGGCCGTGGCGTTTTCCCGGGCTCATGACCTCGGGCTGGAGCTCTTGGGCCATCCGCTGGGTCCGTACCGGAGCGGCGTTGTACCCGGTGAGCGAACGCGGCTTGTGGTACTGGAGCGGCGCGCGTATCTCGGGTTTGAGCCGTTTCCGGGAGACCTCGCCCGCGAGGGCCGGATGGCGCCGCAGGCGGTACGCGATGCCCTGGACGCGCGCGACCTTTGGGCCGCGCGGCGGAGGCGGTTCGATGACGATGCCCAGGGGTTCGACGCGACCGAGAAAACCCTGAGCAAGGTCATCGAGCGAGCGGGCTCGCGCGATCTGGCCTGTCACCTGGTCTTTGAGGTCGAACGCGACTACTGGCAATCGCGAAACCACGCCGCCAGGGTGCAGAAGGCGCGGCAGGACCGGCTGGGACTGGGCTGGGCGAACCACGACCATCATACCTTCCGCTGCTCCCGGCGCTTTTTCTCTCGCGTCATCGGCATGTTCAAGGCGCTTGGCTTTTTGCTTCGCGAACGCTTCCACGCCGGAGAGCAAGCCGGCTGGGGCGCCCAGGTTCTCGAGCATCCCACCGCCGGCATCGTCATCTTCGCCGATCTTGACCTTGCGCCCGAGGAAGCGGAGACCGACTTCGCCCATAAGGCGCTGCCGGACTTGCCCCGGCCGGGAACCGTCGGCCTTTGGGTCGCACTGCATGGTGAGTCGATCCTCGAAGCCGGCATGCATCACCTGGAAGCCCAGTTCGACTTCGACACCCTGCGCGAAGGACTGAAGGTCGAGGCTGGCATTGACACCATGGCGCCGTTCTCTGATTTCCCGTTCCTCCGCCAGGCGTTTACCGCCGGCGAGCGCTGGCCGGTTTCTCGCCACCGCGCCGACTGCGCGCTTGCGCAAGGATGGATCGATGCCGAGCAGCACGTCAAATTCTGCAGGGATGGCGCCCTCGGCAGCCATCTCGAAAATCTCGAGCGCCGGGAAGGATACAAGGGGTTCAACCAGCAGGCGGTCAGCGCGATCATCGCGGCGACGGACCCGAGGCTGCACTAAGCTTGTACAGGGCCCGTTTCGTGGACCGTCGCACTCCACAAATTGAGGCGCAAGCAGCTCAAACCCGAGGCCATCTTGGAAAGAGGCACCGAAGTTTCGTCCCGCCGTGATGGGCCGGCAACCAGCCGGCTCCTGGCCGCGACGATCGAGATCAAGACCGGTGAAGAGCTGCTGCGCCAGGGGGGTGGGCCCGAGGCGATCGAGCGGCAGCACGCCAAGGGGCGAAAAACGGCTCGCGAGCGAATCGGCCTTTTGCTCGACCCGGACGCGCCCAGCCTTGAGCTCGGCCTCTGGGCCGCATTCGAGATGTACGAGCAGTGGGGCGGAGCGCCGGGCGCGGGCGTGGTCGTGGTCATCGGCTCGATCCACGGCCGCCGCGCGATCGTCGTCGCCAATGACGCGACCGTGAAGGCCGGCGCCTGCTTCCCCATGACCATCAAAAAGATTTTAAGGGCCCAGGCGATCGCTCGAGCGAACCGGCTGCCCCTGGTCTATCTGGTCGATTCGTCGGGCGTTTTCCTCCCCTTGCAAGACGAGGTCTTCCCCGATGAAGACGATTTCGGCCGGATCTTCCGCAACAATGCCGTGCTCTCGGCAGAAGGCATTCCTCAGTACGCCGCGATCATGGGCAACTGCGTGGCCGGCGGCGCGTATCTGCCGGTGCTCTGCGACACGGTGCTGATGACCGAGGGATCGGGCCTCTATCTCGCCGGACCTGCGCTCGTGAAAGCAGCGATCGGTCAGGACATCTCGCACGACGAGCTTGGTGGCGCGCACGTCCACGCCGCATTCAGCGGCACGATCGACTATCGCGAGCCGTCCGACGAGGCCTGCCTGGAGCGGTTACGGCGGCTCTTCGCGCTCTTGCCGCCGGACCCTTCGTCAAGAGCGTCCGCGGGATCAACCGTGGCTGTTCCGCCCCTGCGCCCGGCCAGCGACATCTACCGCGTCGTCCGCACCGAGACCTCGGCCCAGTACGACACCCGCGACCTCCTTGCCTGCTTGCTCGACGGTGCACCGTTTGATGAGTTCCGCGCCGAGTACGGTAAGACGATCGTCTGCGGCTGCGGACATCTGGGGGGAATGCCGCTGGGGGTGGTCGCCAGCCAGCGGCTGCGGTTCCGGCCCGACGGGGGAGGGCCTATCCAGTTCGGCGGCGTGATTTACGGCGACAGCGCGGATAAAGCCGCGCGGTTCGTGCTCCAGTGCAACCAGGCGCAGTTGCCGATTCTCTTCATCCAGGACGTCAACGGCTTCGACG
>JBKQMU010000353.1:0-15303 GCA_052146555.1 Isosphaeraceae bacterium | reverse complement strand
CGCGCACCCGTTCAACTGGACCACGAAATCGGTGGCGAAGGTAATGGCGAAATGCCAAAGCGAAGACTCCAAGCCCTTGGCAGCAGCCGCATAGGATTTCAGGTCCCTATTTGCCGTGAGCGGTACTTAGAGCTTGATCACCAGGTGGGAGGTCCGGCAGGTGAGCCCAAGTGGGACGATGATATTCACGGTGAAGCAACAGATTGTCTGGGCAATGCTGCAAGCGTATTTTCGTCGCATCGCCGGGAAATCATCCACGCCCCGGGACTGCTCGAGCCTTGGCAGGAGGGTTTTACTCCCACCGGATCAATCGGGACAACGCCAATGCTGAAGTATTCCACTCTGATAAGGAGTTCGCAGCTTTCGTTTGGATCAAGAACGAGGCCTTCGTTCGCGTCCCAATCCGGATTCTGGCGTACTGCCTGATGCCGAACCAGTTCCACCTGGTCCTCTGGCCCTGGGGCGACGGCGGCCCGAGCCGGTGGATGCCCTGGCTTCTAACCACGCACGTTCACCGTCACTTCGTCACTACCGTCACTCCGGCCTCGAGTGGCAGGGTCGGCTCAAGGCATTCCCGATCCTGCAAGACGAGCACTTGCTGACCGTGCTCAGCGACGTGGAGCGGAATCCGCCCAGTTAACGGCCCTGTAGCACGTGGTGAAAACTCGCCAGGGTTGAGCCTCTGGCCTAGCGCCGACGCGCCCACCCTGGACCCTGAGCCGGCTCCACACAGAACCTACTGGACCGATCGCGTCAACACACCGATGACAGAGGCAGAGGACGCAGTGATCCGCCTTTCCATCCGCCATGATCGTCCCCACGGCGGCTGCTCCTGGACCGTCGAGACCGCATGCCGCCTCGGCCTGGGCTCCAGCCTCCATGCTCGTGGACGACAACCCCGACCCGCAGAGACACCAGGAGGATGGCGGGGGAAGGTTTCCCAGCTTCACCACCCAACCGGTGGCAATAGGTGTGTCCCCTTTACCCTCTGCGGTCCCGTTTTCGCTCCCCCAGTCATGACGGAGGATGCGGTAGCAGACGACGTTGGCGGCCAGCATCGTCCAGTCGTGCCGAATCACGTCCAGTCGGTCGGGCCTCACTCGCATTCGCCGGACCCCTTCAGCCAGTTGATCGCCCACTTGACCAACCAGCGTACCCTTGCCATTCGGCTGTCGTTCGGCCTTCACCGCTTCGAGATGCGTGGCTTGATCGCTAACGGGGCAGCTTCCACGCGGCGGGCGAGGTTGGCAATTTTGTCGGCCGAGTGATGTTCAGGCCAACCAAACGCTCCGCAGGTGGGCGAAGGGCAATTTGCGACTCAGGACAGCCTCAGCCGGGTTGCATCGCCGCCAGATAGCCTGGCACGTCCTGCGTGGCCCGAAATTGAAACGCCTTGCAATTTTGCCCTGAGAACCCACCTGGGTTCATCCATCTCGAGGACTTTCGGAGTGATATTCGGACGAGAAATTCCTTCACGTCGGATGGCGTACGGCCTTGATGCTGGCAGCGTTGACGCAGGGTCGCGTCCGGAAATTGTGTGCACGGGCACTGCCTTCACTCTGTTCTGCCACTCGTCTTCCGGCAGCAGAGAGTCTCAGCTGCAAGTTGTCTGTAAGATTTCCGCGTGGCCTGCGTGTGTTAGGTAAAGGAGGAGGGACGCGCGCACGATGCCGCCGGGAATCGTTGCTGACTTGACTGTTCGGAAAGCGACCGCGTCGATGTCGCAACTTGAGTCCCCACATGAAAATGCGAGCCAGGACAGCACCTGGTCCAGCGCACCTGAGCTCCGCAAGAAGGTGCGTGAACTGGCCCATCGTGGACATCGGACGCTAGAGGCGCCGAGACAGTGCCCTGAGTGTCCCGAGGACCTTGGCGAGGATCCTCGCGACTTGCGCGAACAGGTTGCGAAGCTCCATCGGAGGATCCACCAGCGGTGCCTTGGGGGTCTCGTTGCCTGGATCAATGCACTTAAGTGACGGTTTGAGGACGTCCTCAACAACGACCGCGAGCGAAAGGCAAAACCAAGATGAGATCGTCAACTTGCGATGTCGTGAAGACAAACTGTACGGACGCTAAAAGTCGCCCCGTGTCGATCAAGATATTTTCTGGCAAACAACGCCCGCATCACACTACCCTATTGCAGGAAGACTCGGCTGAGGACGCTCAAAATCTGCACGTCAAGGCTGGACGAAAGCACATGTCACACTCGGCTACACGGGCCTCGGTAATCCTCGGGATTTGCCAGCACGATCCCTCGAGCTGGCACGAGTTCCACCTCATTTACCGTCCGCTCTTGATGTCCTACCTCCTGAAGCAAGGGCTCAGGGAGTCCGACGCGTTCGATGTCGTTCAGGACGTCTTCGTGAAGCTTCTGGGCAAGATCCAGTCCTACGATCGGTCCAAATGCCGGTTTCGGGACTGGCTCTTTCGCGTCGCTCGGAACTCTCTGATCGACTACATCCGCCGACGGGCCAGCTACGAGAAGGCCCTGGAAGGCTGGGCCAGGAGTAAACTTAGAGACTTTGAGACAAACAGCGTCGAGATGGAAAGGTCGTGGATCGATCTCCATCGTAAGAACATTTTCAGGCACGCGCTTCGGGTTGTCCGCTCCCAGGTTTCGCAGAAAACCTGGGGCTGCTTCGAGGGCCGTCTGATCGATGATCGCCCCGCTGAAGAGATCGCCCGCGAGCTGGGAATCAGCGGGACGGGCGCGGTCTACGTCAGTGCCTGCCGAGTTCTGAAGAAGGTCCGGGCCGTGTGCGAACAATTCGACGAGGATATCAGCTATGATTTCCAGTCTGAAATGTCCTGATGAGGCCGAGCTGCTGGCGGTGGCCACTGGGGATAAGCCGTCGGAGAAGCAGCGCCAGCATCTGGCCGGCTGTCCGGCTTGCTGCGCGCGGATCGAGAGAGTCAAAGCCGAACTGGCCCTCCTGCGAAAGAACGCACCTGAGTCTGCACCAGCTTCGTCGACCGTCAGCGATCCGACCTCTGCCCCTTCCCTGACCAACGGCCACGCGGATCATCGCGCCGAAACGACCTCCAGAGAACCCGGTGGATCCGGCGGACCAGAGGTTGAGCTGCCCGAGACCGACCGTGACGACACGGGTCTTGACGGTGACAAGGAGCAGCCGCCGCTACCCGCCGCGATCGAAAGGTATTTGGTCGTTGGCCGATTTCCCCGCACCGGCCAGGCGGAGGTCTACCGGGTCGTCCATCCCGGGCTGGCGAAGGACTTGGTCCTCAAGCTCGCGCTCCGTCCGATGAAGCCCGGCGGACGGCACGAGATCATCGAGGAGTGTAAGATCCTGGCTGAGCACGAGCACCCGAACCTGGTCCGCGTCTACGACCTCGATTTCCATAACGACCGGCCCTACCTGGTGATGGAATACATCCGCGGCCGGTCACTTGAGCAAGTCGCCGAGGAGGGGCACTTGAAGCCCCGCCAGGCTGCGAACCTGCTGGCGAAAGTCGCCGCAGCGGCCGATTTTGCACACCGGCGCGGGATCGTCCACCGCGACATCAAACCCAAGAACATCCTGGTGGACGAGAGGGGCGAGCCCCGGCTGATCGACTTTGGCATGGCCCGGCTGCGGCACGCCTGGTCCGATGATCTCGGCAAGCCCGGCGGCACGTTCGCCTTCATGGCGCCCGAACAGGCTCGGATCGAGTTGCCCGAGGAGCAGCAGAGAGTCGGCCCGCGCAGCGATGTCTTTGCGCTGGGCGCCGTGCTCTACTTCCTCTTGACGGGCAAGCCACCCTTTGAGGGCCGAAACTGGCGCGAATCGTGGGACCGCGCCCGTTCTTGCGACTTCGATCGCAAGGCCCTCGACGATCCCAAGGTCCCCGGCGACTTGCGGCGCATTTGCCTGAAAGCCATGGCCGCCGACCCGGCCGAGCGCTATTCTTCTGCCGAGGCGTTGCACAAGGCACTGGAGCGCTTTGTCATCGAGCCGACGTTCCTGGTGGTGGCTGTCGGCCTAGTCGGGTTGGTCCTGTTCGGAGGTTTGGCCCACGCGCTAGTCCCGCCCGCCCCGAACCGCAGCCATTCCGTGGTAATTCCACCGCCGGTTCCGACTCCACTGGTCGGCGAGTTGACCATCCGGGTCTGGTCCCGGGGCGAAGGGGGAAAGCGCGGCGTGAAGATCGACGATCCCGGAGCACTCCCCCTGCTTGCTGGCGAGTTGGTCCATCTTGAGGCGAAACTCAACCAGCCGGCTTACCCCTACCTGCTCTATCTCGACGGGCAGGGGCACATCAGCCTGCTCTATCCCCGGCAAGATGGCAAGTTCGGCAGCAGCCCGGCTGGGGACCTGCCACGCGAGAAAGTGCACAGTCCGGAGGCGCTCGATGACGGTCTGAAAATGCAAGGTCCCGGCGGTCTCGAAACAGCACTTCTCCTGGTCCGCCGCACCCCCTTGCCTCCGAACACCGACCTGGCGGCCTCGATCGGACCCCTGCCCCCGTCCCCTCTGCGCAACGAGCTCGAAGGTCGCGGTCCGCGGCGGCGACGAGGGCCAGCCGGTCGAGACGCTCGGGGTGGCACTCCACCGGGGCATCGACGAGGAGACAGCCAAGATCGACGACCCGCTGCTCCAACTGATGGAGAAGCTGAGAACGAGCTGGCAGTTTGATGTGATCAAGACGGTGCGGTTCGCATATAGGGGCGAGTGAGGCTCCGTGTGTCGGCTGGTTCAATGATTCTCCATTCTGTAGGAAAGGCCGCCCGATGATTCCGTCCTGTTTCTTCAGACCCCGGAACTCGAAGATCCTGCTCGCGACTTTACCGGTGATGTCGGCCGTTCTCGGTGCATCACCCGCATGGCCTCAGGGCCAGCCTCCAGGGACGGTTCCATCGGCAAAGCACTCTGAGGCCGAGCGGGCGCGGAAGCTCCAGGAGCGCGATAAGATCAGGGAGGAAGTCATGATGCTGGCACGGGCCGGCAGGCTGGACGAGGCGGTGAAGGCGGAGGAAAAGGAGATAGCCGTCACTCGTGAGGTGTTCGGGGATCTGCACAACGACGTCGTCGGATCGCTTCACATGATGGCCAAGCTGCAGGAAGTGCGCGAGGACTGGGGGGCGGCACGCGCGGCCCGCCGGGAAGTGATCTCCATCCGCGAGCGCCAGTCAGACCGGGAGGACTGGCGAATCGCCGACGCCCGACAGTCCTTGCTCGAACTCGAGCGGCTAGTGGCTCTCAACCCCGCCCAGCGACAGCGACTCCGCGAAGCGGATGGGCTCCGCCAGATTCAGCGCACGCTTGGCAGGCAGGGGAAGTACGCCGACGCAATCTCTGCGGCCCGTAGAGCTTTGGATATCCGAGGTGAATTGCAAGGCGAAGACCATCCCTATTATGCTTCCGACCTGGGCAATCTGGCCGCACTGTACAGGGACATGGGGGATTACGCGAAGGCCGAACCACTCTTCCTCCGTGCCCTGGAAATGCTCAAGCGCACGGTGAGCGAGAACCATCCCAACTATGCCGTTTGCCTTGACGACTTGGGCCAATTATACCAGGTCAAGGGGGATTACCCGAGGGCCGAGCCGCTCTTCCGCCACGCCCTGGAGATCACCAGGCGGTCCGAGGGGGAAGACCACAGAAACTATGCGATGAGTCTGCATAATCTTGCCGAATTGTACAGGGACATGGGCGACTACGCGAAGGCCGAACCACTGCTTCACCACTCGCTAGAGGTGACAAAGCGATCGCTGGGGGAGAGTGACGTCGACTACGCTAACGGGCTGAACAGCCTGGGCAATCTGTACCTGTTCATGGGAGACTACGCGAAGGCCGAACCGATCCTCCGTCGCGCCTTGGGAACCCTGAATCGCACGGTGGGGGATAACCACCTTGACTATGCCAACAGCCTCGCCAGCTTGGCCGTGCTGTACAGGGACATGGGGGACTATGCGAAGGCCGTGCCGCTATCCCGCCACGCCCTGGAGATCACTAGGCGGCTGGTGGGTGCGAACCATCCCACCTATGCCCACCGCGTGGCTGGCCTGGCCAGTATGTATATGGCCAAGGGAGACTATGCGAACGCGGAGCCTTTGATTCGTCAGGCCCTGGAGATATGGGAGTCTGTTAAGGGTCAGAACAACCCCGACTATGCGCAAAGCCTGGAGAGTCTGGGCACGCTCTACCATGCTAGGTGTGAGTTCGCCAAGGCCGAGCCCGTGTATCGCCGCGCCCTGGAGATCGAAGAGCGAACACTGGGTGAGAACCACTCCGAGTATGCCGAAGGCCTGAGCAGGTTGGCCGCGCTGTACCAGGCCATGGGTAGTTATCCGAAGGCCGAGTCGCTCTGTCGCCGCGCCCTGGAGATCGAGAAGCGCGAGCTAGGCGAGAACCACCCTTTTTACATCAACACACTCCAGAACCTGGGGGGATTCTACTACGCCCGCAGTCAACTCCCGGCGGCGGAACAATCCCTCAGCCGGGTGCTGACCCTGCGAGCTCGGCGGATCCAGGAGGATCTCGCTGCTCTTAGCGAGCGCCAGCGAATCCAATTTCTCACCACGCAACGAATTGCCCTGGATCTCTACAGTATCATTGCTCCCGCCGCTGGGATCAGGCCCGAGGGGATCTATCGCCAAGTCTTGGCCTGGAAGGGTGCCATTGAAGCGGGGCAGGACAACGATCGCTTGATGCGCGAACGGCCCGAGATGAAAGAGACCCTCGAGCAGCTCGCCCAGGCACGAGTGCGCCTGGCTCGCCTGGCCTTCACGACTCCACCGGCCGCGCAACGCCAGGCCTGGCGCCAGCAGCTCGACGCGATCCGCAATCGCAAGGAAAGCCTGGAGAGCGACTTGGCACGCAAGAGCGCAGAGTTCCGGCAGGTTCAGGAGATCCGGCGACTTGGAGCGGCCGAGGTGGCCGCGGCGCTGTCGCCGGGAACAGTCCTCGTCGACCTATTCTATTATGAGCACTTTAACAGATCCGAGGGAGGAAAAGGGCCATTCCAGCCGGACATACGACTCGTGGCCTTTGTGCTGCGGAGGGGCCAGGCCCCGGTTCTGGTGCCCCTGGGTGCCTCCAGGCCAGTCGATGAGGCGGTGCGGGCATGGCGTCAGGCCCTGGTCGCGGGCAAGTCCGGACCGATGCAAGCCGCCGCACTGGAGCTGAGCCGCCGCGTCTGGGAACCGCTCAAGCCCCACCTGGAAGGGGCTGCGACGGTGCTTGTTTTGCCCGACGGACCTCTGACGCAGTTTCCCCTGGCAGCGCTGCCCGGACGTCGGCCCGGCACTTACCTCGTCGAGGACGTAGCGATCGGTTACGTCACCTCGGCACAACGGTTGGTCGAGATACTGGCCACGCCGGTCGAGGATAAAGCCAAGAAACTCAAGGCTGATGCCGCCGGCCTGCTGGCCATCGGCGGCATCGATTACCAAGCCGACCCGGGCGGCTCGGTGCCCAGCGAATTGCCTCCGACTCCAAGTGTTCTCGTGGCGGAATCCCAGCGTGCAGCCTTCGGAGCCCTGGCGGGAACCGGGCCAGAGGTGCGGCACATCGGCGAGCTCTTTGGCGCGGCCTTCCCCAATCAGCACGCCCTTGTCCTGACTGGCGCGGAGCCGACGGCGGGGGTGGTCAAGCGGCAGCTTGGCCGGCACTGGCGTTACCTGCACCTGGCCACCCACGGCTTCTTCGAGTCGCCGGCGCGGATAGCCGCCTTGCGGGCTGGCCTGAAGTCGGAGGGCTTCGGACTAGCCGGCGCGGGAAGTTCCGACGAGTCGGCCTCGCTGGCCCTGGCCCCGCTCTTGCACTCGGGAGTGGCCCTGGCAGGCGCCGCGCGCAAGCCGGAGGACGCAGGGTTCGCGAAAGACGGCAGCCTGCTCAACCGCGAGGATGGCATCCTGACGGCCGAGGAAGTGCAGTCGATGGACCTGCGCAGCACTGAGCTGGTTGTCCTCTCGGCTTGCGAGACCGCGCTGGGTCAGGGCTTCCTATGGACAGGGGGTGCTGGGCCTCCAGCGCGCCTTCCAGGCCGCCGGGGCCCGCGCCGTGGTGGCCAGCCTTTGGAAGGTGGACGACGCCGCCACAAGCGTGCTGATGGAGCAGTTCTACGGCAACCTCTGGTCCAGGAAATTGCCAAAGCTGGAAGCGCTGCGGCAGGCCCAGCTCACCGTCCTGAACAACCCCGGGCTGGTGAGCAAGCGCCGCGCGGAACTGGCCAGGCAGCGCGGTGTCGCCGAGGAGTCAGAGAAGCTACCGAAGGGCGAGGCGACTGCACCATCAACTGTCCCCTCCCCTCGCAGCGATCCCGCGCTGTGGGCCGCATTCGTCCTGAGTGGCGATGGCCGTTGAGTGCCTCCCAGGGGTTTCACTCTGGGCTGGTTTCGCTTGTTCTGTCAGGCCGACTGCTCCTAAGGTAAGGTTCCTCCCCTCGTGCGTAAGAGATGTCAGTGCGACAACTCTTGTTCGCCGATCTAGGTCCGATCAATCGTAGGGCGGCGTGATCCATGAGAACTTTCGTTCGTTTTGTGGCGGGTTCATGTCTGCTGTTCGTTGCTCAGGGCTTCGAAGCCCGCGCGGCGGGCTCGGGCGATTCTGTGGTGAAAGTCTTCAGTCAGATGCGGTTGCCCAACCCGGTGCGGCCGTGGACCAAGCAAAACCCCATCGAGGTCATGGGCAGCGGAGTGGTGATCGAGAGGAACAGGATTCTTACCAACGCCCATCTCGTGCTCTATGCCGACGAGATCTTCGTCCAGGGCGGACAGGGAGGCGACCGCGTGGAGGCCAAGGTCGTCGCGATCGGACCGGCAATCGACCTGGCGGTCCTGACGCTCGAGGACGAGACCTTCTTCGCCAAACGGCCTCCCATCGCCTGCGCGGCAAGACTTCCCGAGATCACGACGCGGGTAGCGGTCCAGGGGTTTCCCATCGGCGGCACCACGCTCTCAACCACCCAGGGAACGGTGGCCCGCATCGAGTACGACAGCTATGAGACCGGGGCGACGGGCTTGCGGATTCAGGTCGATGCCGCAATCAATCCTGGCAACAGCGGCGGGCCGGCCCTGGTCGATGGCAAGATGATCGGCGTGATCTCGGGCCATGCCGAGAACATCGGGTACATCATCCCCAACCAGGAGATCGACGACTTCCTGACAGACGTCGCCGATGGTCGCTACGACGGCAAGCCTCAAGTTTGGGACCAGTTCCAAACTCTGGAGAACGAGGCACTGCGCAGTAAGCTCGGATTGGCCAAAGACGTGCGCGGGTTGATGGTCCGCGAGCCTAACCACCGCGATTCCTCGTACCCGCTGAAGGAGTTCGACATCCTCACCCGGATCGGGACCCACCCGATCGACAACGAAGGCATGATCCAGGCCCAGGACAACCTTCGCCTCTCGTTTCTGTCGATGGTCCCGAAGCTGGTCCGAGACGGCGCAGTGCCGGTGAGCGTGCTGCGGGCAGGGAAGTCGCTAGAGGTCGCCCTGCCGGTCAGCCGCGACTCGGGCCGGCTGCTCCGCAGCTATGAGGGCCGCTACCCGTCGTTCTTCGTCTGCGGTCCGCTCGTCTTCTCGCCGGTGGTCATGGACGCGGCCTCCTTCTACTTCCAATTCAACCCCATGCTGGCCGGCCGCAGCAGCCCGCTGACGACCCGGCGCTCCGACCGGGCGCGGTTTCCCGGCGAAGAGCTGGTCGTGGTTACGGCACCCTTGCTCCGCACCCGCATGACCAAGGGCTACGCCGACCCCTTTGGCCAGGTCGTCAGCGAGGTCAATGGAACCAAGGTCAAGAACCTGGCGCACCTCGTCGAGCTGATCCGGTCGTGCAAGGACGAATACCTCACCTTCCGGTTCGCCGAGGACTACGCCGAGACGCTGGTCTTCAGACGCAAGGCCATGCTCGATGCGACCGAGCAGCTCATGAGCGAGAACGGGATTTCTCGTCGAGGAAGTGACGATGTTCTCGCGGTCTGGAACGACAAGACGACGGCAGCCCGCTGAGAGGCAGGCATGATACTCCAAAATCCCATCGAGTCGCGCCGAGGGAGACGATTGCTCAAGCAAGCCGGACAAGACGAGTCCGTTGGTTTTCCCACCGTGGAGCACGTTGGGGTCTGCGTTATGAACCATGAATTTCTCCAGGAATCATGATTCTGCCCTACCTCACGAGCATTGGACGGGCAGCCTGCTGCTGCCCGTTGTCACGAGCCACTGAGCTCCGGTTCCTCGATGTCGTCTCCAAGATGAGAGCATCATCCCCAAGGCAATCGGGGAGGCCGCCCTCAGCCTGATGGCCTTGAACTCCCACGCGTTCCATAACTGAAAAGGAGCCCCCCGTGCGTTCGGTCGTGACCCTCTCGCTGTCTACCTTGCTTGTGCTGATCGGCCCGGAGGTGGGCCTGGCCCAGCATAAGCCCGAAGTGATCGACCGGTGTAAGAACGCGACAGCCCTCGTCGAAGTCACCTTCGCTGAAGGCTCGGCGAGCGGTTCGGCCTTCTGCGTCGACGCGTCCGGGTTGTTCATCACCAACGCCCACGTGGTCGCCAAAGCCTTCGACGGGCAAGGCCAGGTCCGGCTCGTGCTCGAGATCGGCCTGAAGACGCAGCGTGTCCGGCATGCGAAGGTGCTCCGGTCTGACGACATCCTCGACCTGGCGCTCCTGAAGGTTGACGATACTGCCCTGACACCATTGGAACTCGGCAAGGACGACACGCTGATCGTAACCGCTCCGGTCATGACCTTTGGCTTCCCTTTCGGCCACGGGCCGACGGTCCGGAACGAGGCATATCCGGACATCTCGGTCGTCCCGAGCCATATCACATCACTCCGTCGAGACAAGGGCCGGCTCGAGGGAGTACAGTTCGACGGGCAGCTCAACCCGGGCAATTCGGGCGGGCCGGTTGTCGACGAGTCCGGGCGAGTCATCGGGGTCGCCGTGGCGACGATCCAGGGAGCCGCCATGAATCTGGCTATTCCGGTCGGCCGACTTTCTGAGTTTTTGAAAGCTCCCGGCGTGGCTTTCAATCCGCCTCCTATACAGTACAAGGACCGATCGCTGCCCGTGACCTGGACGATCCGGGTCAAGCCCGCAGCGCCGACGGAAAAGCTACCTGAAAAACTGACGGTCGAGGTCAAAATCGAGAGCGATCTTGGGAACCCCCGAATCTACAAAGCCCATCCGGTTGGTGGCGGCGACTTCAAGGTTAAAGTCACACCGCTGTCGCGTGACCCCGACCGCAAGGTCCAACTCGACGTTCGGTTCTCCGGCGGGGATTTGATTCAGCTGGACGTCAAGGGCGGGGAGCTGCGGGTCGGGGGCTCGCGGTTCATGCTGAGCGACCTTAGGGTGCTCTACGGGGACCCTTCGCCCCGCGCGCTAACCACCCGGGGCCAGATGATCACTGGCTCGATCGTCGGCCTGGGGAAGGTGAAGCGGCGCACGGGCAAACGAACCGTGGTGGTGGACTTGAACGAGGCATCGCAAATCACTGTGCAACCGCTCGATCCGCCTCCGCCCGTCCGGTTTATCGATGCGATGGTTCAGGTCAAGCTGGGCTCGGAGGTCGTTGCCTCGGTGACGAAGCGAGCCGAATTCGTGGGTGCCCCCGCACCGGCACTAGTGGGTATGCGCGTGGTCCTGGCATCGTGATCGTCCAGGCGCCCGTGCAACCGCCGTTCACTCCCAACCGAGGCCCGGACGACGCGGGACTCGTCAAGGTCGGCGGTGACCTCGATGTTGACGGGGTGCCCCGGGGCGCTGGCAAGTCGATCAGCCCGCCGCGAATTGACATCGGGGAGGCCAAAGTTGGCGAGGCGCGGCCACCGACTTCGCAAGGCGAGGTGCGAAGGCTGACCGGCCATACCGACCAGGTTATGGATCTGGTCCTGTCGCCCGACGGCCGTACTCTCGTCACGGGCGGTTTCGATTGTGTTCTGAGGGTCTGGGACATGGAGACCGGGACCACAAGGCACGAACTGAAGGGGAACAATGGTCCCGTCTGCGCGATGGCCATGTCCCCCGACGGCCATCGCGTGCTCTCCGGCGGGGCAGATAGGATACTGCGCCTCTGGGACATCGACGACGGCCGGCTTATCCGAGAATTCTACGGTCACGGCGACTGCATCTTCGCCATCAGTTTTACGCCCGACGGCCGTCGCTGCCTGTCCGCGGGTGGGGGCGGACTGTACTTCGCTACCGGAAACGATCACTCCATCTGGTTCCGTGACCTGGAGGACGGCAGAGTGCTTGCCCGCTGGGCCGGCCACACCGGAGTGATCGACGCGCTGGCCGTCTCGCCAGACTGCAAGTTGGCGTTGTCGTCCTCCTCGGACCAGACCGCAAGGCTCTGGGACATCGCCAAGGGGAGGGAGCTCCGGCGCTTCCCCGGCCAGCCGGAGCTCGCCCTTCACGCCATCTTCTCTCCTGACGGTCGCCGCGCGATTGTGACCTCGGCTGGACACCTCATCCGCGTCTTCAACGTTGAGAGCGGCCAGGAGCTGCTCCAGCTCCGTGGCCACAACCAAAAGGTCGACTCGCTCGCGACCACAATGGACGGTCGGATCCTTGCCTCCGGAAGCTGGCCCGAGCGGACGTTTCGCTTCTGGGACCTGACCGACGGCCGTCCTCTCGGTCAGATCGCTCTCGATGCGAACCCCCAGCTCGGGACGTTCACGCCCGACGGACGCCGGGTGATTTGGTCCTTCTCCGATAAGACGGTCCGTGAGTTCGCCGTCCCCGACGACGTCGCCCTGGCCTTGCGATCAGGAGCCTCAGCCCCAGGTGAGCCGCTCGTCGTAGCATCGGGAGGCAAGATCAGCGACGTCACCGTCGGCGGCGGAGGACGCTACTTGCTTTTGACGCTGAAGGAGTCGCGTGAGCTGGCCATCTTCGACGTCAGTGCGGCGGCCGTGGTCAAACGGGTCCCGTTGGCGTCCTCTGATGTTTTGGTTGCCGCCGGCGCGAAAACGTTCGTCATCGCCTACCCAGTGCAGCGCCTCATCGAGCGCTGGGACCTGGCGACAATGGCCCGCCGGGGTACAAGACTCCCGTCACCGATCCGGGCCAGGTTAACTGGCCTGGCCATGGGAAGTGACTCCGACGGCCCGATACTGGCGGTCTGGTCACCCGACGCGGCCAACAATCTGTCCCAGCCGGCCAGATTCAGCTTCCTGGAACTCGGGACCCTCAAGGCATTGAAGGCCCGGTCGATCACCCTCGGCGGCATGCAGGGGATCGGAAATCTCTCCGCCTTGGGCGGCAGCTTCGAGCTCCATCCGTTTCTCGTGGAGCGGCTCTACGTACGTGCCTCAGCCTGCGGCGATCTCTTCGCGATCTGGCAGACACGCGGCTCTCCGTCCGGCGTTCAGACCTTGGCGGCCCGAAGGGGGACGATCAGGGCTGTTTACAACCACGATGAACTCGGCTACCTCGCGCCTGGTCCCGACGGTCTGACAATGTACACCGGGCTGGGAGGCCCTCGCGGAGCGGATGGGAAGCCGGTCAGCGGGCCCAATCCCCGCCCACCGCTGTCGGCCGAGCTGACCTTCCCCTCGTCTGATCCCGCCTATTACCTGAGCGTTCGGCAGCAGGAGGAGAGGCCCAACCGCCCGTTGCATCGGCTCACGGCCTCGGTCCACGCCGCCGACGGCACGCGTCTGCTAACCGTCTGGGGACTCGATGAGATGAACGTCTTGGCGATGAATGTCTTGTCCGGCCTCGTCACGCGGGACCAGGATGACTCCACCGTGGACAAGCGGTTCCACCTGCTGCCGGCCGCGCGGTTGCTGATTACTTTGCCGCCAACTAACGACCGATTGGTGTTGCGCCGACTCGATATCGAGAAAGCTCTCGACCGGCTGGGATCCCAGGCCCTGTTCGTCAAGACCCCTGCGGCCCTGCACGCCAAGGCCGGAGTGTTACTCGAACACCAGATGCACGCTCGCTCGCAGGCCGGGGGCGTCCAGTACACCCTGACCGACGGCCCCGACGGAATGAGAGTCTCGCCGTCAGGCAAGCTCACCTGGGTAGCCCCTAAGGAAATGACGAGGGAGACTGCCAGAGCCGTTGTGGCCGTCGCCGACGCGTCGGGACGAGAGCAGTTCCATGCTCTGACGATCCAAGTCCATTGAGCGTACGGAGGGGACGCGGACACGACTGTGTTTCTGTGGACTTTCGTGTCTGTCCGGCGAAGACCGTCCGTCGGTGACCACGCTATGACGGCCTGTGTGAACACAGTTGGCCGGCCTACGCGGGCTATTTGGACCTGCGAGCTGGCAGAGAGCCTCTGGAAGCCGACGCGATCGGCCGCTGAGCTGCCTCTATGCCCGGGGTCGTCAACGATCACGGGGATCGGGCGAACCCGTAGCCACTTGGCGACGAACCGGCCGAGAATGACCAGCACACGTTTTCGGTCATGTTGCGACGGGACCGCACAATGACGCCATGCGTTGTCACGCTTACTATTGCATCAATCACCCGGAAGCTGAGGAGGGTGGTTCTGAGCGCGATCAGGGCTTCACCAGCATCACCACATCCAGATCCATTTGTCTGGTTTCGCCTGCATGTTATGACGATCACCTTGCGGAGTGCTGCTACAGCGAGTCCGGTGGTGCTCATCGTCGCTCTCCTGACGTCTCGAAAAGGGATAAGCGCCGTCCAAGGCAGGCCAAGCGCAGTAACATCAAGCCGGGTGTCAAACCCTGGCTTCTCGGCCGCTGAATCAGTACACGCTTCACATTCCGTTGACCTCCATGTTGGCCAACATTTTCATCATGATCTCGGGCGTCAACTCGGGGATGTTGAAGTTGTCTTCGTCATCGTCGGGTTCGTTGTCAGAGATCACGTGGAGTGTCGGCGGTTCCTCGGGTGATGTTGGCAGATCACTTGGCACAACACAAGGCCACGACTCGTCACAAACTAGGCCGCTATCCGGCTCGTCCTGCTCACAATCGAGGCCCTGGCAATCGCCACTGTTCTCGTCAGACTCGTACTCCTCGTCGGTTTTGTGTTCCGGCCCCATTTCTAGGTCAGCCTCTTCGTAATGGTCCTGAGCAATCACAGGGGCGACGAGCCCGAAATTGGCATCCACTTGGGCGATCCGCTCCAGGACTCCGGCGAACTCGCGTGAAGCCTCGATGGGTGGTTCCTTGCCCTGGTTCTCCTCCAGGGTCTCAGCAATCATCTGAGCTGCGGTTGCAGCGTTCACCCTCTCCTGATGCTCGGGCGAGAGCGAGTCAAACTTGCTGCCGACAGCTTTCTTCTTGGAGCTGGACTTCACCTTGCCCCAATTTCGCTGCTTGTCGGACTCGGAGATACGCTGGGAGAGTTGCTTGGCCAGGGCCATTTGCATGT
>JBKQMU010000352.1:0-9347 GCA_052146555.1 Isosphaeraceae bacterium | reverse complement strand
ATATCCGATTGCTCGGCAATCTCTTTTACAACCAGCCCAGAGGGGGCGACGAGCACCTCGACGTGAACACGGTTCACGACGTGATGATCGAGGACAATGTGTTCTTCAACGACTACAAGGCGAGCCGGCGTCCGGAGCTGAACAACACGTATCCATTCGTCTTGATCAAGAACTCCGGGGACCAGCCAGTTAGCCGGAACTTCCTGGTGCGGGGCAACATTTTCCTGAACTGGCAGGGGAGACCGGACGAAGGTTTCCTGATGCTGGGCGAGGATGCCAAGCCATTTTTCGAGGCCGAGAACGTGCTCATCGAGAATAATCTCTTCCTGGGCAACAGCCGAAACGGGATGTCAGCGGTATTCACGGTCTCGGGGGTCAAAGATGTGAAGTTCCGCTCCAACACGATCCACGGCAACCTTCCCCTGGGATCGGACGACTGGGCCTTCGCGATGCGGCTGACGCGATACGGACCAAATCCCAGAAATGTGAATATCCTCTTTGCCAATAACATTTGGTCCGATCCCACTGGCACGATGACTCACCTCAGTTCCGGCAAACCAGAGAACAGTACAGGCGTGTCGCTGCTAAATTGCCTCTACTATAACGGCGGCCGGCCCATCCCCGTGGACCGAGGCCGGGTTCTCAACGTGACCGATGACCCACGGGCGATCGTCAAGGATCCCGGCCTGCCGGCAAGTCTGCGTTCGGTGATGCCCCCGTCTTGGAATCCCACCGCCCACCGGTTTGCGGACGGAAGTACCACGATCGAGGAGGTTCGCAAGAGCCTAGTCGTGAGCTTCGGAACTCCCTCCGACGGCTCTCCGGTCATTGACGCGGCCGATCCCGGGGAGATGCCCAAGAGTGATATCCTGCGTCGTCCCCGAGGAACAAGCCCAGATATCGGGGCTGTCGAAGTTCGCCCCTGACGCCAACGACGTGATCCTCAGCGTTTAATGACTGCAATTACGTTACACAAGCGAAGCGAATATTGCGAACATAGGTGATCGCCAACCGTAGGAGCAGAGCATCACTGCACGACCACCTGAACGCTCTGGTCGTGGGCCAGTTCGACGACACTGTTGCCGGACATCGATCCCGACTTCAGTGCGACGGTGAATTTCGAGGGCTTCGTGATGGTCGGCGTATTGTTGTTGCCGCCTGGGGCGACCGACACCGTCACGCTGACCAGTGGGATGGCGGCGAACAACCCGTCAGCGCTGGTCGTTCCACAGTAAAGCAGGTCTCCGCTTGCGTCGAAGATGCTCGCGATCGCACCGGGGACAGGTTCACCTTGGGAATCGACCACTTTTTCGGTGAGTGTATAGCCAAACGAGATGTCCTTGACACCCGAGCTGATAAAGGTCGGAGTCGATGGGGCGCCGTTCTTATAGACGGTGTCGATCATGCGGACATTGTGCACGTTGCTTCCCCAGTTCCCCACCATGAAGCTGGAGAAAGGCATCGATTGACCCTCGGTCGACTTTACGATGGTCGTTCCGATCATCGTGATATCCGATTCGTTGATCCCATCGCTGTCGCCAAAGTTGACGGCGATGTTGTTGCTCTCGCATATGTTATCTATGAAATTGACGCCCATGCCGGCGTCATATCGGGGGATGAAATCCCCCAAGCGCTGTTGTAGGGAATGCTCGGGTCCGACTTCACCACGATTGCCTTGAACGTATTGGTCTGGAAAGTGATGTTACAGTTGTCTTCCTGGCCGATGTCGTTGTACAGCCCGAGCCGTGCCCCGGCGGCGGCGTAATCGGCATGAGCGGGGATTCCCGGGCCGACGCCGGTCTGAGCTGCAAATGTGTTGTTGTAAACATCGAGATTCCTAATCGTCCCCTCCCAGCTTCTCATCCGTAGCGCTGTGGCGATCAGTCCCATCTGGCTGTACTCGAGGTCCCCTCGCTCCTGGACCTCGACGTCGTTGTCGTGGATGGTCCAGTCGGTGATCACATAATTGTTTATATCAACGATGATCCCGCGACCACTGACGGGGATAATGGTGTTATCGGCGACCTCAAAGTTCCTGCACCACTGACCAATTCCAATGCCATAACCGTTGGTCCAGCTCGAATTCAGGCGAATGTCGTTGCCCTTGATGAGGATGCCGGCGAAACTGCTGAGCTGATTTCCGCCCGCCACAACGATTCCATTCTGGTTGCTTCCCGTGAGACTGTTATTCTCGATGTCGATGACCCCCGTGGAAGCCATCAAGTAGATCTCGGCGTTGGCGGCCATCCGGTTGACGATCTGATCAAGGCCGCCCTCAATGTCGCAGTTCTTGATCGTGGCTCCCGTACTCCAGTTGCCGTAAACGACGTTCGTGCTCATTCCCGACGCCTAGGCTGTGACGCCTTCCAGCGCAAAGAGCGCGCCATACGCGCAAATCGCAGGCGACTGTGCACTATGCCCCTGCCCCTGAGTGACGGTGCCGTCTATGATGGTGACGTTTTGCTTGTACGACAGATCGACGCCAAGAACGTTGTTGCGGTAGAGGCTGGCGTAGTCGAACGACACGGTGGCTGTCTGGCCCGAATTTGGCTGCACTTCGATCTTGAGAACGACCGGATGAGTCGTCGTGGGCGTAAAAGTCACCGTCAGAATCGGGCCGCCACCAGGATCAAGCGTCTGCGGGGTTCCTAGAATGGCATTTGTTGCGGCGTCGATCGCCGTGAGGGTTGCGGTCGCCGCACCCCAAGCACTCGACTTGGCCTGAATACCGGCGATATAAGGGATGTTCGCCTGCGGAATAGAGATGGGACTGGAGACGAATGTCTGCTTCGCCGTGATCTTGGGGAAGTCTAACATCCAATTGCCGTACATGCCGAGCATGGCCGGTGCGACCGTCGCGCCCGGTGCTTGCGACATATTCCATCCGCTGGTGTTGCCCGTCTCAAACCCAGCGTTCGTCACGGTGATCGGATTTGCGTTGTCGTAGGTTACGGTGTGGCCACCCAGATCGAGGGTGATGTTGTTTTGAGTGATTCTGAAGGCGGTTCCACTCGTGGTGAGGTTTGTTTGGAGCTGGTAGGTCGCGCCCGCCTGGTTCAGGATGTAGGGTGAGGGCCCGTGGCTCTGAAGCCAGGCCTGATCGATAGGGATGATCGTCGCTGTGGTGATTACGATTGCTTTGGTGGCAAGAATGCTGGTCGCTCCATCCTTGCCGGTGGCCGTCACGGAGACGTGGTAAGTTCCGGCTACCGCAAACGTGTGGGTCGGTGCCTGGTTCGTACCCGAACTAGTCGTCCCGTCTCCGAAATTCCACTTATACGTGAAGCCCGCGAACAAGTCGGCGGTCGCCGGATCAGCCGCCGCCGCGAAGAACATCACCGCCGAGCCGACTTCGACTGTGGATGGGCCGGTGAGCGTTACCGTTGGCGCAACCTTGGCCACCGTGACGGTCCCCGTACTGGTGGCAAATAAGTTTGCACCGTCGGTCACGCACAGAAGCGCAGTGTAATTGCCACTCTCTTCATAAATATGTGAGGGGGCCAGTGAGCCGCTGGCCGTGGTGCCATCGCCAAAATTCCAGAATTCGGTATAAGGTCCCGTACCACCGCTGATGCTGCCCGCGAAAGTGATGCTCGTACCCTCACTCGCGGTAGCGGGAACCCCAGCGCTCACCGAGAACGAGGGGGCGTTTATACCCGCCGCGATCGCTGGGAAGGCATTCGATCTGGTCGTTTTATCCGTCGCGGCAACGTGACGGCAGATGTCTGGGCCGCGCTGATGACGCGCTTTACGGTTGAGTGCTTCATAACCAACGGAAGGTCAACATTCCCACCGCGAGAGACTGTGGTCGGTAACGAGGCCGGAGTGCTCAGGGCATGCGTGGTTCCCTTATGACCAGCAAGCCTGGTGCCAGGGGTGAGCTGCGACGTCACAACCTTCTTGGTGACGTGTCCGCCGAGGGGCAAATCGGGCCTTCGCGAGCTCTGGCCAGCGATGCGCAGAGACCCGGGGGGTGGGATGAAACGATTGCCCCGATCGAGCGGTCAGGCTGGAAGCGCGCTTGGCTCCCTTGATCCTGAGAGCCATGGTGCTCGCTTGATTCTGCCGCAAGTGCACTGCGCCAAATAGAAAGGGGTAATCTGCCGAAGCCGAGCCACTGAGAAGTTGACGTTCCTCCAGCGTCTCGAGCACGAGCCGGTGCCTGTGGGTTCTTCGTCCCAGCTTCACGTGGATGGATCGAACCAGGCTGCAAAACGGGGCTTGCCTCCTCGGCGAGGTAGGCCACATAACGTCATTCTCCAGAGTGGGGAGTCTTGGCTTGGGAGCGGCGGGGAGTTGGCAGGGGACTTTGGAGGGTTGGCGTTCTTCCGTCGCGGCGGACCAAGCATTGGATGCCGAACGCGATGCTCCCGAGTCAACACTAAGTCGGGGTCAGTCGTCTGGCAAATTCTAGTGCCGAACCAATCCATCGCCGGGCAAGTCAACCGCGACAGAGCGGGCCCGGATCAGCCTTGCATCCTTTCATCGAGATTTCGCTCATCTTCAAAATCAGTGATATGTCTGTGGCTCTCTCTCGATTCCGGTCTCCGTGGAGAATCTTACGCTCTCATCCTTGCCTCTTAGAAGCCTTTGAGTCGGTTAGAGCGTGCACGCAGACCGAGGGTCTTCTTGATTTAACAGGAGGTCGCTGGGGCTGATCGAGGCAGACTACCTGGTTAAGAGTCGAACGCAAGCAAAAAGTTCTTTCTCGGAAATATATACATCCAGTGTGTTTTGTATGTTGGAGTGCCACAAATCATGCTTTTTCGTGCACCGCAGGAGACTTCCTGGCGCTCACAAAAATGGTCAAAAGCAAGAGAGTCCTCAGTATCCTTATATCCTTACAGTATCCTTACATTGGCAACCTAGTACATTAAAATTGGCACAGTCGAACGACGAGCCGCGAGACCGCGGGACTGCTGTCTGCAACGTGCGGTTCGTCACAAGGAACGTGGAACCAGTATGAGGCGCGAGCGTCAGAGGCGCGAGCGTTGATCAGGGTCTGGCGCCACCTCGAACCTCACCTTCCCGGAACCACCGATGAAGAAGTGAAGACCAAGAGCCGATCACCGGCTGGTCCGAAAGGGTTTTTCCACGGGCAGGGGTGAAGAGCCCGCCGCGTCGATGGCTCCACGCGGGTCATTTCTCTCGGATCGTGGATGGGCGGAAGGCCTTCATCAAGCCTGTTGACGTGTCAGCCGGCTAGATTGCAAAGCAATGTGGGAATCCACGCTGCTCAAGTATCGATGATGGGTGGAAGCACTGTGAGGTCATTCCAAGACCCATCATCACAGCCGCAAATGACCGGTCGCCGAATGAAGGAACTAATTGCAGGAACTCCGATAAAAATACATCGCATTCAAACATATATAAAAATGAATAAACGCTTTGATAACCGCGCTCAAGTGCCTCGAGCCTGCGGAATCGCCGCGCCGCTAGTAGTAGCAAGATCCTCCTTCCGACTTCCCACCAGTTAGACTTCTGAGGACACCGTTGGTAAAATGTTTTTGCTTTACTTGGCCTGACATGGCGAGCGACCCAGTCTGCCGCCCGCTAATCGCGGGCCACGGCGGCCGCGCCAGGAACCCAAGAGAATGCGAACCATAGTGACTGGCGGGGCAGGGTTTATCGGCTCAAACCTGGTGGATCGGCTGCTGGCCGAAGGGGACGATGTGATCGTCGTTGATAACTTCGATCCCTTTTATTCGCGGGCTGACAAGCAGGCGAACCTGGCAGTTGCGCTTAAGAATCCTCGGTGCCAGCTTATGGAGATGGATATTCGTGACTCGGGAAAAGTGGCCCACATCGTGGAGACCTCGCGGCCCGATGTCATCGTGCACTTAGCCGCTCGCGCCGGCGTGCGGCCGAGCATCGACAACCCTGGGCTCTATGCCGACGTCAACGTTCTGGGCACGGTCCACTGGTTGGAGGCGGCCGTGCAGCTACGGCCCATGCCCCGGTTTGTCTATGCCTCAAGCTCGAGCGTCTATGGCGATCGGTCCTCCGCCCCTTTTCGTGAAACCGACCCGGTCGATCATCCAGTCAGCCCCTACGCCGCGACCAAGAAAGCCTGCGAACTCTTGGCCTACACCTTCCACCACCTGCACGGCTTGCCGGTGACTGGCCTGAGAATCTTTACGGCATATGGCCCCAGAAACCGCCCCGATCTCGCCATGTCCAAATTCACGCGGCTCATCGATCGCGGTGATCCGGTGCCCATGTTTGGTGATGGGAGCACTCGCCGCGACTACACTTATGTCGACGATGTCGTCGACGGCATGGTTCGCGCCGTTCAGAAATGTTCAGATTATCATATTTACAATCTAGGAAACTCCAACCCCATCGAGCTGAAGACTCTGATCGCCGAGATCGCAAGGTCACTGGGAAAGACCGCGACGGTCTCGCGGCTACCTGAGCAGCAGGGCGATGTTAAACAAACGTGCGCTGATATTTCACTAGCTGCAAGCGAGTTGGGTTACGCTCCGCGAACACCATTCCTTGAAGGGCTAGCACGGTACATGGCCTGGTACCGGGCCAAGGAAGCGTGAGACGGACGGTTGCGGAAGCGGCTCGAGCGGAGTCCGAGCCGGGTCAGCACATTGATGGGATGGCAGACAAAATGGCACCATGCAGATCGCTTGGCACTGCAACCGTGGCAAGTCCGGCTCCGCCCTCAGAAGACCTGGCGTGCTTGCCTTTGCAGACCGCTGCCGCACCCGTTGTGCTGACCTTCGATATCGAGGAGCACCATCGCATCGAGGCGGCGGCGGGACTGTGGGTGGAACCGGAGATCAAAGGGACCTACCACGACCGGATGTGCCGGGCGACGGAATGGATTCTCGGGCAGCTTGGTGTGCTTCAGATCCGGGCCACGTTTTTCTTCCTCGGTGAGATTGCGAAGTCGAATCCTAGGCTGGTGCGGACGGTTCGCCAAGCCGGCCATGAAGTAGCAAGCCACGGCTGGGATCATCGACGACTCCATGTTATGCGCCCTGACACTTTCCGGGAGGATGCCCGAAGGAGCAAGGAGGCACTCGAGCAGGCAGCGGGCGTAGCCGTGGTGGGGTTCCGGGCCCCCACCTTTAGCGTGGTGCGTCAAACCGCATGGGCTCTGGATGTCCTTGCGGAGTTGGGGTTCCTCTACGACTCCTCGATCTATCCGGTATATCATGATCGTTACGGGATTCCGGGAGCACCTCGATGGCCGTTCCTCGCCCAAGGTCACCGGCATGCGCTGCTCGAGATCCCGCCGGCCACATTGCGCCTGGGCGGCCTGAATGTCCCGGTGGGAGGAGGGGGCTATTTCCGCCTGCTTCCGCGCCGGCTCATGAAGCTGGCGCTTTCGGTTTCTCGCCGAGACCCGCGGTGCGGCGCGACGGTACTCTATTTTCATCCCTGGGAATTCGACGAAGACCAGCCCCGGTTACCACTGCGAGGGCTTAACGCCTTTCGCACCTACGTGGGGATCCGTCGTTCCCGAACCCGGCTGCCGCGGCTGCTCTCGGGGTTTCCATTCGTGCGCGCGGTCGATCTGGCACGCCGGCTCGACGAGAATCGAAAGAGCTTGCACCGGTTCCACGTCGCCGGACTTACGCCTGACGGCACGACAGAACCTTGACGTTTGGATTCGACGGAAGCCGGCGTTTTCCAGCCGATGCGAATCCCGCGAGCAAGTTGCCTCGTTCCATCACGGTTGTGAGATTGACGGCTCCGTGTGCCGGACTGTTGGCCGCAAGCACCGAGCCGGAGCCAAAGTGTCAACAAAGGAGTTTCGCCTCCATGCCGCAATGGAAGGAGAACCAGGGCTGGGCCAGCGCCAGCAGTCCGGCGAGCGACGTCGCCGCCAGCGGGCGGAAGGCTCATCACGCCGTCTTGCTTTCAAAGATTGAATCGGGGACGGTTCGCGTCGGAATCATCGGTCTGGGCTACGTCGGCCTGCCGCTGGCTCGAGCCTTCTCGGATCGGGGAATCGCGGTCCTCGGCTTCGACGTCGACCCGCTTAAAATCGTCAAGCTGGAGCGGGGGCAAAGCTACATCGGACATATTCCCGACGCGATCATACGTGAGATGAAGCTACGGCGCTTCGAGGCGACCTGTGAGTTCGAGAGGCTCGATGAGCCTGATGTGATTATCATCTGCGTTCCCACCCCGCTGACCGAGGCGCGCGAGCCCGACCTAACCTACATCGTGAATTCCACGGAGGCGATCGCGGCGAGGCTGCGCGCCGGGCAGTTGGTCGTTCTGGAAAGCACAACCTACCCGGGAACGACCCGGGACGTCGTGCTGCCCCGTCTGGCGTCCCGTGGTCTTGCTCCCGGGCAGGACTTCTTCCTTGCTTTTAGCCCCGAGCGCGAGGACCCGGGCAACCCGCAGTTCTCGGCACCGACGATTCCCAAGGTCGTTGGCGGGCTCGACGCCGCCAGCCTTGAACTGGCCGCTGCGCTCTACGGCAAGGTGGTCGTCCGCGTGGTTCGCACCAGCAGCCCGGAAGTGGCCGAGGCATGCAAGATTCTCGAGAATACTTACCGCGCTGTGAACATCGCCTTGGTCAACGAGTTAAAAATTCTTTATGATCGAATGGGTATAAATGTCTGGGAGGTGATCGAGGCCGCCAAGAGCAAGCCATTCGGCTTCCAGGCTTTCTATCCCGGACCGGGACTGGGGGGACACTGCATCCCGATCGATCCGTTCTACTTGACCTGGGTGGCTCGTAAGCACGGTCTGTCCACCCGCTTCATCGAACTTGCTGGTGACATTAACACATCAATGCCTGCCTATGTCGTGAGCAGGGTAACCGACGCTCTGAACGAGGTTTGCAAGCCGATCAAAGGGAGCAAAATCACCCTGCTGGGTATGGCTTACAAGAAAGACTGCCACAGTCATTGGAAATTGTGAGCCTCGCTTTGCGAGAGCGCTTGCCGCCGCTAAAATTTGAGACGATGTTATCGAAAGATCGCTCACATGCCGTGAGCGTTCGGGGTCCCAAGTGGCGAGTTTGTCATGCTGAAGAATATTTTCGCCTTCTTTAAACTATTCCGCCTTTCTGCCGGAATTTTGACGCTCGCCGCCGCGGCCCCAGGCGCGGCTCAAGCCGGAGCAGCAGTCTTCACGCCGTCGGGATCGGGGCCTACCGGCCTCTTGCAATATTACCAGGTTCCGACCACGGGGATCTATGACATTACGGCGTTTGGCGCGGCAGGCGGCGCCAGCCTGGGCATCAGCGCTGGCGGCTTGGGCGCCGAGGTCGGCGGAGATTTTGCGCTCACGGCCGGCGAACTGCTGATCATTCTGGTTGGACAAGCCGGCTCGCCAGGCTTCGCCGGCGGCGGCGGTGGTGGCGGCATGAG
>JBKQMU010000351.1:0-23652 GCA_052146555.1 Isosphaeraceae bacterium | reverse complement strand
AGGAGATCTCCGCCAGAGTTCACCAGCTCTGCCCCCGGTCCGAGCTCTTCGGCCCTTCAGTTCTTATACGTCACGTAGGCCCGATCGATTCAACCCCGCCTGCATCTGAAGGTATCGATCAACGCTGGGCGTCGCGCTCCCGATGCGGATTTCGGCATCGGTGACTAAGGAGTAGCGTGCGAATAGGCTGACCATTCTCTCGAATCGGGTGTCTGGGGCGGAGTCGTGGGCGCCCTAGAGCGGCAGCCTCAGTTCAGGGGCATCGCTTCGCTCTGCCCCAGCCACCCAGAGTTGGGATCGCTCCTCGAATCGCGTAACTGAATTGCAACCGGTCCGGCTGCCCTTGATGAGCCTAGCTTCGATCCGGCAGCGGTCGCAAGGCCCCATCGTCGCGGCGCGCTTATGCCCGAGCACTCGACCCTTTTAGCAGGCGAGGGCCGCAGCTATAGTGGTCACAATGCCAGCCAAACCAATGAAAAGGGGACATAGCGGTCACGCGGATCTTCGGTTCCCGCGAAGTCGAGGAGTCATCCCATGCGCGAGATCAACGTGGCCTTGATCGGTGAAGGCTTCATGGGCCGAACCCACTCCAACGCGTGGGCCCAAGTGACCAAGTTCTTCAAGCCCTCAATCCGCCCCGTGATGCACACCTCGTGCGGACGCAGGGTAGAGCACCCCAAGGCCTTCTCGAAAAACTGGGGCTGGCTGCATGCCTCGGCTAACTGGGAAAACACGGTCAAGTCCGCCGAGATTGACTTGGTGGACGTGGTGACGCCCAACTTCCTGCACGCCAAGATCGCCACTGCCGCCATCGAGGCGGGCAAACACGTCGCCTGTGAGAAGCCGATCGCCGGCACCCTTGCCGAAGCGCGGGAAATGGTGCAAGCCGCCCGCCATGCCCAGGTCAAAACATTCGTCTGGTTCAATTATCGCCGCTGCCCGGCCGTCGCGCTGGCGCACAAGCTCGTCAAGGGCGGGGCGGTCGGCACCATCCGGCACGTCCGCGCTTTCTATCTGCAAGATTGGGCCGACGAGTCGATTCCCTTGGTCTGGCGGTTCCAGAAGGAAGGGGCCGGATCAGGCGCGCATGGCGACCTCAACGCCCACATCGTCGATATGACGCGGTTTGTCACCGGCGAAGAAATCACCGAGATCTGCGGAGCGGTCGCCGAGACTTTCATCAAAGAGCGCAAGAAGATGGTGGGGACCGCGGCCGGCGGAATCGCTGCGGGCGTCCAGAGCGGCGAGGAGAAAGGCCCTGTGACCGTCGACGATACCTTGCTGTTTCTGGCCCGATTCTCCGGCGGCGCAGTGGCCAGCTTCGAGGCCGCCCGCCAGGCGACCGGCAACCAGAACCGCAACGGCTTTGAGCTCAACGGCACCAAGGGCTCGCTCAAGTTCGACTTCGAGCGGATGAACGAGCTGCAATACTACGACGCCACGCGGCCCAGAGCGGTTCAGGGATGGACGACCATCATGTGCACCCACGGCGGCGACCATCCCTACGCCGAGCATTGGTGGCCCGACGCCCACGCCCTGGGCTACGAGCACGGCTTCATCAACCAAGCCTATGACATCCTTCAGGTCCTTGCCGGCCTTGAGCCGACCGTCCCCATTCCCGACTTCAACGATGCCTACCAAACCCAGCGCGTGCTGGAAGCGGCGATCATCGCGGCGGCCGAGCGCAGGCCGGTGTCTTTGGGCGAAGTCGATTGATCCGGACCGCGCAGCAGGCGCCATCGCCCCGAGCCCCCGCGAGCAGAAATGGGTGAGCGTGGCAACGGAAACGGATCACATCAAGAGCAGCCGCAAAAACGCAGACGCCCGCCGGAAGCCGCAAGGCTCCCGGCGGGCTGTTCGTTTTCCCGAGATTCCGCGCCGTGCAAACCTCAGTCTCGATTCGCCGCAATCTTCTGCAGCAGTCGCAGCATCTCGAGGTACAGCCAAACCAGCGTCACCATGAGCCCGAATGCCCCGTACCATTCCATGTATTTGGGTGCGCCACGGGCCACGGCTTGCTCGATGAAGTCAAAGTCCAGAAGCAGGTTGAACGCCGCCAGGCCGACGACGAACAAGCTGAAGCCAATGCCAATGGGCGTGGCCCCGAAGATAAATGGAACTTGCATGCCAAAAAGCGACAGCAGCATCGATACAAGGTAGAAGAGGCACAAGGCGCCGGTGGCCATGATGATGCCTGAACGTAACCGGTCGGTGACCCGGATGATCCGGCTGGCATAGAGGAAGATCATCACCATGAGCGTGCCAGCAGTCAGAGAGACCGCTTGAAGAGCGATGCCCGGATACGCTTTGTGAAATTTCATCTCGACGATCTGGGAGATGGCGCCCAGGAACACCCCCTCCATCGCCGCGTACACCGGCGAGGTCCAAGGCGCGACCGTCGGTTTGAAGATGGTGATCATCGCCAGGACGAACCCCGCGATGCCGGCGATCGGAATCACCCCGAGCTGAAGCTCTTGCGATGCCACGGCGTTCCAGGCCCAAAGCGCGGTGCCCGACATGATGGCCAGAAGCAAGAACGTCTTGCTCATCGTCCCCTGCACGGTTGTTACCATGCTGCGGGGCGCGCCATAAACTTGCTCGTACCCGGCGAAGATATCCTGGGAAAACGCGGGATTGCTGGTAGCCACTCTCACATCTCCTTCGACCAGAACGCCCACCGCTCACGCGAGCAATGCCGGCCGCTGATCACGAACTATTCTACGTAAAAAGCACTCCAAAGGTCAGTCAAATCCGCGGTTTTCACGACAATGCTTGCGTGATGGCAAAATTAGTGCCAACAGCCCGGATGGCTTTCAGCCGGGCAATTCGAACACCCAGCGCGATCCTCTTGGCAGGCCTCCTCTGTCTGATAGGATAGTTTCTACCGAGGTCGTGAGGTAATCGGCACGACCAATTGCGAGAGTGGCGGAACTGGCAGACGCGCAGGACTTAGGATCCTGTCCCGCAAGGGGTGAGGGTTCAAATCCCTCCTCTCGCATTGCGAATCTGGAACTCAGGGCCGCTGAAAACTGGTTGACAGCGAAGCGCCCGACGCTACGATAGAGTGAAGCTACCTGCCCGCGTCGTCCCTGTCGAGACGCCTTGGCCCGCGGCTGGCGCCGATCTGTCGGCCCTCCCATCTTCCGCTGTCATTCCAGTGCTGCTTTCTTACTGGATATTCAAACAGGTCGCCGCTGCGCTCGTTCCACGATCGGTTATGGAACATCATGATCGGCCTGCGAGAGCTCTTGATCATCGGGGTGGTCGCGCTGGTGCTCTACGGTCGCTCAGGCGCGCTCAAGAGCCGGCGGGCCAGAACGATTCTACCCTGGCTCTCACCGATGCGACGGCCGGTCGGCGGCAAGAGTCCCGGCGGTACTGGGGCTCGGCCTTCGCCGGCGGCCTCGCGGCCTTCGGCGGCCACGGCGGCTCGCCCCGAGCGAAGCATTCCCGGAGCGTCCTTGGTGCGCGGTGGCCGGCTGGTCTGGATCTTGACGTTCCTGGCCGCGACCGCCATGGCCGCCTGGATCATCACCCGGACCTTGATTACCAGCGGTGCGGCAACCGGACTGAAACCTTGAGGACCCACCTCGCTCGCTGCTTCCGAGTTACGGAGTTTGCTCCGAGAAAAGGGATGCGACCATGATGCCGTTTGCGTTCTTGCAAAACCTGGGCACGATGGAGCTCTTGATCGTCGCGATGGTCTCCCTGCTTATGTTTGGGAATCGCCTTCCCAGCGTGATGCGTTCGCTGGGCAAGAGCGTCACCGAGTTCAAGAAGGGCGTCGCGGGAATCGAGGATGACATCGATCAGCCCGTCACGTCCGAAAAAAAGGCGACTCCTCCTCACGAGGTTTGAAGACATTTCGCCTGGAACGCGAGCCGACAAAACATAGGGGACGCGCCGGCTCAAGGCGAAGACGAACTCCGCTCGGCGTCCCGAAAAGAAAAGGGAGAAGCGCGCATGCTGCCAAACTTGGGTCCGATGGAGATGATCATCGTCATGGGCCTGGCGGTGCTTCTGTTCGGCAAGCGGCTGCCTGAGGTGGGCCGGTCGCTGGGCCGTGGCATCGTCGAGTTCAAGAAAGGCTTGAGTGGCGCGGCCAGCGAACTGGACGACAGCCCGTCAGGAGCGATCAGCAGCTATTCCGCCAACAACGGGCCGCCGCGGCGGTACGACGAGAAGCCTCGTGGCGACTCGATCTATAGCGACGCGTCGGTTCCCAAGTTTGAGCTGCCCGGAACGGCCTCGACCATGGCGTCCGAGCCGACCTCGGAGCGGACGCACGCATCCTAGCGCGCGGTTGGATCGCGATGCTCCGTACCATCCAAGATCATAGCCGTCCCAGGAGCTCAGCCTTCTTGGCGGCATATTCCTCCTTGGTCAGAATCCCTTTGCGCTCCAGCTCGGCCAGTTGCTCGATCTTGGCGAAAATGTCTTTCTCCTGCGCTGCCTCGGCTCGGGGTGGACTCGCTGGTTGAGCTTCCGCCGCAGTCGCGCTAGGTGCTTTCGGCGTCACGTCAGATGCTGCTTTCGGCGTCACGCCAGAAGCTGCTTTCGGCGTTACGCCAGCAGTGGAAACGACGGGCAAGCTCGCGACGGACACAGTGCCGTGTTGACTGGTGAAGGTGAGAGAGGCATCCGCACTTTGCTGTTGTGAGACCCCACCGATCTGATGGTCAAGGGTATCATAAACGGTCACGTGCCCGTGAACCTGAACAGCCAGCCGCCGCGACGCGGGAAAGTAGGCGTATCGAATGTCGTTTTGAGAGCCGGTTGAGCCGGGAGAACCGAGATCGCCCGGCCACCAGTTGCCCGAAACGCCTTGCCCCCCGGGGATGAACAAGCTCACTTCCGGGCTTGTACCAGCTTGGGCAAAGATGCCATGGCCTCCTTGCTGCTGCTGTTGCCCTCCCCTTGATTGGAGCTGTGACTGACTCGCCGAAGGTTGAAGAACCGCTGGCTGTTGAGCCAGAAGCTGCGACAGCTCGTTGCACAAGCCATCAATCTTGGCCTTGAGTGCATTATTAAACATGTCGCCAACCATGATCATCCCACCCCGCATCCACTGCCCACTACCCCCCAGATCGGGGTGGTTGAACTGCGCCATCATCCCGTTGCCGTGGACGAGTGCTTGCAGCATGGCCATCACGGCATCGGTGCTCACCCCGTAACGGTGAGCCAGGTCGTTGATTTTTTGCTTTCCTGCTTCGGTGAGGTCTTGCATGGTCGGATCTCCTGGAACATGAGGTGAAAAAAACAGGGAAAATCCGTCGCGATCAAGATTTTCCGGTCTGCTCGGCCTGGGCTTGCTCGGCCTGGGCTTCGCGACGCCGGGCCTGGCGAATTTCCTGCCGCGCGGCCGCGGCCTGGTCGCGGCGATGGTCAGCCTCGGTCTCGCTGAAGAGCGGCGGCACGCGCAGGGGCCGCAGGTCCTGCTCATCGAGGGCCACGTACAGGCAGTAGCCCACGCCCACTTTGCGCGGCTCGGCTCTCCCGAACGGCTCGGCGTAGACATCGATGCGGGACTCGATCGAGGTCCGGCCCGCGTAGGTCACCTCGGCGAACATCTCGACCCGCTCGCCCACGTAGACTGGCCCCAAGAACGTCATCGAATCCATGGCCGCCGTCGTGATCTGGCCACGGCCCACATGCCGCAGGGCCGCGATCGCCCCGCACTCGTCGGCCAGGCGCAGCAGCACTCCGCCGTGCATCGTGCCATAGTGATTGGCCTGATCCGGCATGATCACGATCGACAGGCCCGCGCGGGAAAGCACAGCGGGACGAGCAGTCTGTTCGATTTCCATGAATCGCAACTCCTTGCTTCCCGGGCTCAGGGCGGAAACAATCGAAGTCACCGCCGCTCCTGTGCCCGTTTCACATGAGGTTCATGTTCGATTTTATCGTAACCGGGACCGCCTCCATACCCCTTGGAACAGAGACCTTCCCGCGGTGATCCAGGATCGGCTCTTTGACCTGATCGACGAAGCGCTTCTGCCTTGCGGGGCCCGGCCCGAGCCCGGTGACGAGTTTCGGACGCCGCCCCTGGAGGTGCTGCGGTACTACAGGCGCATGGTGCGCTGGAGCTGGGTGCCGATTTTGGGCCAGGCCCAGAGCGTTCTAGCCGTCGTGCTCCAGCCCCGGGATATCGCGTTCTCGCAGTCGGGTTACGGCACGCTGCTCTTGCGTCTGGCCGCAGCGGCCAGCGGTCGCTTTCCTCCGTGGAAGGGACTTTCGCTGGCACTCACGGCCCTGGTAATCACGCCCGAACCGCTTGCGCCGGGCGAAGAAGAAGTTCTCTCTCGGGTGCTTGAGACCTCGCTGCGGCGATATCGCTCCGTCCCTTTAGGACTCTTGCGCGTCAACCTGGGTCAAGAGGCGATCGCCTTCGCATTTCGGACCGCTCCCGGGGACCTCTTCCCGGAGCCATTGGCCCTGGCTGACGACCTGAGCAAGCACTTGCGACGGTTCGTGCCACTCTTCGAGAGCTGACTGGGGAAAGGAAAGGAGCGCTGCTTGGCTAGCGCCAACTCACCAAGTATCGAGCGAGCCGGTTTGAGACATACCACCTATAACGGCCCGGTCACGGTCTCGCGATTAGAGTTCGCGGGGCACTCTGTCGACATCGTCCGTCCGGCCGATCCCGACTTGATGCTCGACGACCCTGTCGTCCACGCTTGGAACCAGCGCGATGACTACATGCCCTACTGGGCATACTTGTGGCCGGGTTCACTTTTGCTCGCCGAAGTCGTGGCCTGCGAGCCCTGGGCGGAAGCGAGCCCGCCGCGCGAGGTGCTCGAGATCGGCTGCGGCGTCGGCCTGGCGGGCTTGGCGTGCCTGAGCCGGGGGCTGCGGGTTTGCTTCAGCGACTACGATCAAGCAGCGCTCGATTTCGTGGCTCGAAGCGCCGAGGTCAATGGATGGGACTGGACACGCTTTCGTACGCGGGTCCTGGACTGGCGCGACCTGCCCGCAGAGTCGTATCCTGTGATCATTGGCTCTGACCTGCTGTACGAGCGGCGACTGGTGCCCTTGGTCGCCGGCGTGCTGGCGGCTTTGCTCGAGCCGGGCGGAACGGGTTTGATCTCGTGTCCGGGCCGGACCTCAGCGCAGGGTTTTCCGGCGGCAGTCGAGGCGCACGGGTTGGGTGTCCGTGTGGAAGCGGCGGAATCACGGTCGGAAGCCGGGCAGCCGCTGCGTGGCGTCATTTACCGGGTGCGGAATCATCGCGCCGGGTCGCGTCGGGATAGCGCGTCTCGAGGTCGTTGAGATAGCGGTTGATCTGGTAGAGGCTTTGCTTATGGATCTTGGGGAACTTGCGCTCGAACCAGTTCTCGACGTTGTTGAACGCCTTGGGCCAGAGCACGAGCCCGCCGGCGATCATGGCCGGGGTGCCGACCACGCCGGGCAGCACGAAGCCGAGCACGCCGACGGTCATGAGCATCACCCCGACTTCTCGGGGTAGGTCCTTGATGCGATTGAGCTCTGCCTGCTCTTCGGCCGTCAGGGGTGACGATGGATCGGTCATTGGTGCGGACGCGGCCGTCTCTTGTGCGGACGCGGCCGATTCCGCGCTCGCTGCGTCAACAACGGCGTCGGCAGGAGTTGAAGCGGACTGCGGGTCAGGCTCGACCGGCGAGTCGTCAGGGTGCACGTGGTCGTGGGTCTCCGATGGCGTCAGAGTGGCCTGTGTCATGAGATCCTCCATCAAACTCTCAAGTTCGGTGTCACTCGACATCACGCGGGGAATCGCCCCAGTTGAGGAATTGCGCCGAGGGTTCTTTTCCTGGGGCGCTGTCTGGTCAATCTAAATCGGCAGTGGGACAGCGTGGCGCCCTCTTGCCCGTGCGAACTGTCGCTCCAGGCTGCGGATCGAGGCCGTCGTGCGTGCGTAGGTGCTGTATGTTCCGATGTTGGTGATGGCCACCGTCGCCAGCGAAGTAAACCCGAAGAAGAAGGCTCCGCCGACACACAAGAGGTTGGGAATCCAGGCCGAGCCCTGGGCGGCGAGGATCCGCTGGCGATGGATCTGGGCCACTTCATAAAGCGTGCCCAACCGGGCCAGATCGGGCTCGAGCAGCAGAATGGCCGCGGGGTTGCGGTCCAGGTTTTCGAGCCCGCCGGGGTCTAGCGAGATGGCCACGTCGGCCTCTCGTGCCGCCCGTGTTTTGGTCAGGCAGTTGCCCGCGAAGGCAACCTTCAGGCCCCGCTTACGGCAGCCTCGAACGAGCTGCACAAGGTTCGCCGGCGAGATGTTCCCCTCGTGGAAGTCAACGCCCAGCGCGGCGGCCAGTTGGCCAACCTGCGGCCCGTTCGACTCGGACACAAGTCCAATCGCCAGAGGCTGCCGCGTCCGTGCGCGCAGCTCACGCAGGGCGGAGGCAGCCAGCGGTCGCGTTCCAGCGCGAAAATCAATCAGGCCGGCGATTTGACCGTTGATACCAACCATCAGCGAGTCGATGACCGGAGCGAGCACGCTGTCGTGGCCGTCGCCGCGCTTCTTTGCGGAGGGCCCCTGGCCGCCGAGATTGCCGACTTTGATGACCTGCGACTTGTGGATCATCGTCACGTCGGTCCCGTACTCGGTGGGGATCCGGTCCAGAAGCGCGATCCGCCGGCTCCGGCAGGCCGACCGCAGCGCCACGACCCGCTGGTCATCCAGGTCACGCAGCGCCGATGCCGCGTAGCGCAAGATTTGGTATTCGGTATGGCCGGGAAAGACGCGGACGGAGGCGACCTCCGGCTCGGTCACCTCGAGCGAGGGATGACGCTCCAGCAGCAAGACGTCGGCTTGCGCCATCTGCTCGATGGCCTGGATGTCGCGGACGACGATCCCCTGGCGCGAGCAGACAGCGAGCGCCTGCAGCGCCTCGAGCGAGTAAGCCAGTCCCGGCCCGGAGGCATAATCGGTCCGCATGATGGCAAGCGCCGTGGGTGCGCCGCCGACGTAAAGACCCAGCCCGGCCACGGCCAGGGTCGGGGCGACGATTCTGCTGGCGAACGTTTCGCCCCTGAGCGAATGCGTTCGGTCGCCGGGCGTCGTGCGAGCGGCGGCTAGCGCGGCGCGGGCGAGTGCCGCGGCCCTGGTGGCGGGCCCCTGTAAACGGGTCTCAACCTGGAGGTCGCCGCTGAGCAGCATCGTGCCGGCGAAGACGTGCTCGTCGGGGCCCTTGCGGCTCATTCCCGAGGTTCCCAGCACGACCCGCTCATCCAAAAGCCCCCGACCCTGGACGATCCGGCCGTCGACGGCCAGCTTCTCGCCAGCGGAGACCAGGATCAAATCGCCCGGCGCCAGGCGGTGAACCGGAACCTCAACTTGCACACCTCCGGGGGCCTCGACCCGGGCAAACCGCTCTTGCAGGATGACATCGCCTAAGAGCCGCCGCCGGGCGCTTGCAAGCTGAATCTCGGAGCGGTGATTCCAGAACTTCATCATCCAGTTCATAAGCGCCCAGGGCAAGAACTGACCTGAGGCCAGGGTCGCCGCCGCGATACCCGTGTAGAGCACGGGAAGGCCCGCGCGCCCGCCAGCGAGCTGGAGCGCGGCATCGCGGAAATTACGCAGATTGGTTCCCAAGAGAAGCGCGGCCGTCGCCGGCCAGACCGAGGGGATCAGGTAATCGCTGAGCACCGAGGCGGCGATGGCCGTATTCGCCAGACCAAACCGCGCCGGAGCCGGTTCGCCGGGGTCGACGGCAATGGCCGGCAGCGACTCGGGGGCCGCTTCGAGTGCCCGCAAGAGCCGCTCGGCCCGGGTCTGCGCCGGGTCGAAGCGGATGCAGAGCTGGCCGCCTAAGAGGCTCAGGTCACTACTTTTCACACCGTGAACCGACTCGACGTGCTGCGCGACTCGCCGGGCCATTGAGCGGTCGCTTGAGATCATCTCATGCCGCAGCGCCAGCACGCCCGGCCGCTCTCCCAGTACCTCCCACGTAGACAGCAGATCGCCGTGGCGATAAATCGCCAGCTTCTTACTGGAAAGGTCAAGCGGCAAGAGGCGGACCGCTTCGGCCGGGCCGCCGCGCATCGCCGCCGCCAGCCGCTGGAGAAGATCGGCGACCCCGAGCTTCCCTCGGGCATAGCGGATCTCGGCCTTGGCGCCGGCACGATCGATGTGCACACTGCGGACTTCCTGGACCGAGAAGACGCGCCGCAGGAAGAGGCCGGAAAGCTCAGCCCCCGCCGTGCCGAAGGTCTCCTCATCTTGCAGCGCAATCGTTTCGGGGCCCCACGAGAGTTGGACACGGGGGGAACGAGGGCTGGTCGGACTGGCGGTCGCGGCGGCCTCTGGTCGGGCGTCGGTCACCATGCGGCACTCGGGGCAAGCGGTGGAGAATCAGTCGTTTGAACGTTGGGTGACGTGATCGAGGCGTCTTTAGTGCAGGGGGGCCAGCTCGAACGGCTTGAGCTCGCCGCTTTCCACCCACTCTTCGAGGGCCTCAGCGATCTCGCTTTCCTCGCGATCGAAGACGTTGAAAATCGTCCGCAGCTTGTTTCGCTGGCGGTTGACCTCCAGACCGAAGTAGCAAAGGATCAGCGTGCCGATCAGAAACGGCAGGATCGGAACTCCCCCTTCTTCGTTCATCGCGGATCTCCCTGGCTCTTGGGTTCGTTGGCTCAGATCAATTCAAGCGACGCTTCCGATGCTTCTCGCAGAATATTGACCATGTTGCTCAGTCCCTCGCGGTGAAGCTCACGCTGGACCTCGCACGAGAGGCATTCGGCTGTCCGGTTCTTGGTGACGAACTTGAGAAACTCTTGCAGCTTAGCTAGTGCCTGTTGCGGATGCTTGATTACGCCCAGGTTGAGACGGAAGCCGTGATAGTTGGGGTTCTCCTTGGAATGCTTGGAATGGACGTCCTTGGGCTTGTAAATGTCGTACATCAACACCATGGGATCGCGGCCGATGTGCTCGGGGGCTCGTTTGAGGAGCTTGACCGACTGCTCCTTGGTCAGGACGTAGACCGGATCCTGGGGATAATATTGGTGAAAGAGGGGTAGGTGCTCGTGCAGTACTTTGGACACCGGCTCGTTCCAGCCGGTATCGACCAGAAAAACGTGGAACCGCGGCGTATCTATGGTCAGCGGCTCGTCGCGGTGCTTGGGACGGAGCTTGAACTTTGGCTTGGGGTGGCCGGTGCTGTTTGAGTGCTCGTGCATCGTCGTGCTCCCGGTGCAGCTTCAAAGTTGCCTGGGTGTCAGAGGTTTAGATCATTGGCGATGCTATCGATAATTTGGACGGCAACCTGGCGATTCTCGTGGGTGGCCATCACCTTGGCGGCCAGTGAGAGCTCCGCGTCAACCCTGAGAGTCTGCTTGTTGAATTGCACGATGAAGGAAAGCCAGCGCGTCTTGATCGTCATTTCGGGCTTGGCCGGGTTGTCCAGCAGCTCCGCGGCCACGGGGATCTCGTGCCGCCGTCGATGAAATTCGGAGCGGATGGCCTCAAGCATTCCGGGGTCCACGGGACGCTTGAGCTCCCGCTCATACAGCTTTTCGCGCCAGGCCATAGGCTTGCCTCATCTCCTGCTCGTGCTTCTTCTCGGCTTCGATCCGAGCGATCTTCCGTAACGGCATCATCCCGTTGGCCAAAGCGCCGATGGCGGAAACATTATTGGTCAGGACCGAGGCCATGATGCCAAAGCCCATTGTAAAGACCCCGGCGATACACGCAATGTTAGGGACGAGGATCATGGTCCAGCTTCGCTTGACGTTGCGGTCCAAGTCGTGCGCAATGTCGCGGAGGTCGCAAAGCTTGGAGAGGCCCTGTTCCATGAACACGATGTGGGCCGTGTCGGTCGCGATCGTCGAGGCGCCACGGAGCGAGATCGACACGTTGGCCTTCTTGAGCGCAATCGAATCATTGATGCCGTCGCCCACGAAGCAGACCTTCATACCCTCCTGCTGGAGCTTGGCCACGTAATCGGCCTTGTCGGCCGGCAGCACCTGGGCGAAGTAGCGATCCATGCCCAGCGACTCGGCGAGTTTCCTGGTTGGCGCCTCGTGATCGCCGGAGATGATGGCGATGTGCTTGATCCCGCGGGATCGCAGCCCCGCGACGATCTCGCGGACTTCGGGGCGAACCGCCGCGTGCAGCTCAAGCGCACCGCCGACCTCGCCATCGACGCCCACCAGCACCATGGTGTGGCCTTCGCGGTGGGCTTCGTCGATCGCATCCTTGACCTCCTGGCTCGTGGCCAGCCCCTCCAGCTCCATGAACCGCTTGCTGCCGACCCGGATCGTCCGTCCGCCGATCTGCACGGTGATCCCGTAGCCGACCTTGTACTGGGTCTCGTCAGTGAGGGGAAGGTCGAGGTTGAGCTCCTTGGCCTTGTGCAGGATCGCCAGGGCGATGGGGTGGTGAAACTTTTTCTCGGCCGCGGCCGCGTAGAGCAAGATCTGCTGGGGGCTGTGGCCGGGACTGGCGATCATCCGGCCGACCTCGGGCCGCTCGCGGGTCAGGGTTCCGGTCTTGTCGAAGAGGACCGTGTCGACCTCGTTCATGAGCTCCAGCGCCCGGCCATCTTTCACCAAGATGCCTTTGGTGGCGCAGAGGGCCAGCGAGCTGAGCATCGCCAGCGGCGCGGCCATGCGGATGCCGGTGCCAAAGTCGCTGTTGAGCACTGCCACCGCGCCGGCCGGTCCCATAGTGGCCATGCCGACGGCGCCGATGGTGAGCGTCGGAATCACTGCCTTGTCGGCCAGCCGCTCTCCCTTGTGCTGCGAAGAAAGCTTGTAACCGGCCGTGTCGTTTAGGATCTGGCTGATCTTGGCTGATGCCGTCTCACTGCCGGATTTTTCGACCGAGACCAAAACCTTGCCGGCGACCATCAAAGTCGACGCGAAAACGCGATCGCCCACGCCCTTCTCGGCGGGCGTCGATTCCCCGGTCAGCGCGTGCTGGTCGATCATCGCCAATCCCTCGGCGATCACGCCGTCGACGGGCACGACCTCGCCGGTGTTCACCACGATGATATCGCCCGCCTGGAGCCGCTCCAGCGAGACCTGCACCTCGACGCCCTCGCGATAGAGCCAGACGAACCGAGGCTGCTTGCCAAAGGCGTTTAAGAGCAGCTTTTTCGAGTTGTCCTGCGTCTTCTGCACGAGCACCCGGCCGAAGCCCAGGCACCAGCACAGCACGGCGCCGGGGAAGATCGACATGGTCGCCAGACAGCCGACGACCACGATGGCGTCGAGTACGTCGACCCCCAGCCGCTTCTCGTCGAAGATCACCTCGCGTGCGTTTTTGAAGGTGGGAATCGAGGTATACGCAAAGAGCCCCGCGGCTACCGGCAATAACCCAGGCGCGGCGAACTGGGCCGCCGCCGCGAAGGGTACCGAAACCGTGCAGAGCGGCAGGTGAAGATCGGGCTTGTCCTTGACCGGCGGGTAGCTGGCGGTCGCCAGCGCGCCGTCGATGATCTCGATGATCTGGTCGCGGGTTAGCTCGTGGGGATCGTACTGGACCAGCACCGTCGCCGTCAGTGGATTGGTCTTGTAGGAATCGACCCCCAGCACGCTCATGAGCTCCCGCTCGATGGCCTGGCAAAGGTCGCTCTTGCGCTGAATCAGCGGGTTCTTGATCCGCAAGCGGCCCGGCAGCTCGTGCTTGACCTCCCAATTCGTGACCACCGAGCCGTACCGGAAGTAGCGGACGCCCCCCTTCTCATTACGGACTGGGGTGACCTTGACGATCGCGACGCCGGACTGTTCGCCTTGGCTCTTGTCCGCCGGCTCGGGAGGGGGAGCCGGGGACGCTGGCGCCGGTGATGGCGCTAATGCCTCGGTTGCGGATGCTACGTCTCCACCGTACCCGCTTGACTCTCCGGAGCGGCTCGGATCCAGGCAGGTCGAGATCCTCCGGACGACCTCCGGCAGCGTGTACGACCCCTGCGAGTACCGCAGCTCGGCGTGTGGCAGCTCACCTCTTCGCTGATGCGAGTTGATCGTGACGTCGCTGATCTCGGGAGCCTGGAAGACGCGCTCCAGGAACATCCGGCAGGTCTCATTTCCCGGCTCGCCAAAAAGCGCGCGACTCTCGAGGCGAATCTGGCCCTGACCGGGGAAGCTGATGGAGATATCCATGGTTGCCTGATTTTTTCCCTTCCGGTTTGGTCGAGGTCCGCTGGTCCTTGAATCGTTGACTTGCCCGCTGCGCCGGACTGATCGAGGCGCGACTTAAGTCACAGATCGACAGCGAAGTCAGATCATGGCCACGAAGAAACTGCGATTCAAGCCATAGATGCGACTCAAGCCACAGATAAAGAGGACAGATGATAGGAACGGAGAAAATGCAAGATCAGCCACGGATGGACAGGGACAAAGTCAAGACGAGCCACGGAGGGACCCAGATGAACACAGATAAATTCTGGGACAGGAAAAGATTCGGAAGTCAGATGATGGTCACGGAGAAGCTGCGATTTGAGCCACGGGTGACCCAGATGGACACAGATAAGGCCAGGGACGGAGAAAGAGTCAAGAAGCACGTGCAGGCCCGGAAGAGCCCACGAAATCTCGGTTCGCAGCTTTCCCTATCAGGGACGGAATTACCCCGCCTCGCATAATACGATCCATCTCTCATCCGCGTTCAACTGTGTCCATCCGCGGCTGACTTTCTTCGTCACCATCCGTGGCTTGCCATCCTCGCACTCATCCGTGGCCGCTTTCCCTTTCATCCCTCTGCGGCTTATTTCTCCCTGTAGATCGGTGGCTCGTCTTCCTCTCTTGATGTGTGGCTACCTTAGGAAGGAGAAATGGAAAGATTACGATCCGGAGGGCTCCGACTGAAAAGGAACGCAAGCAGCCTGGTGTCGCCGGACGCACCTGGATGCCCACCCTTACGTGGCGGTGGCTTCGGCTGCGCCACTGGGCGACGCCGCGGGCGCGGCAGACTGCTTCATCTCGGCCATCGCGTCTTGCACGGCCTCGACCTTCTCGGCGACCTTCTTGGCCATCTCGGAATACGATTCGCCGAAAGCCGCCCCCGCGCCTGCCAAAGCTCCCGAGAGCAGCGGACCGAACTTTTCTTTCAGGGCGGGATAGCTGGCTCCGGCCGCGGCCCCGATCACGAGCCCGGCTGTGAAAAACATTGCTTCGGATCTAGTCATCGGCATGGCGGCCTGCCTCCGCTCTTGGGAATCAAGGCACGATCAGCAAAGGGCGAATCCCAATACTATCGGGATTGGCCCCGATCCGTCGAGAGAATCGGCCTGGTGGGATCACCGCTTGAGCATCCGGCTCAAAAGAACAACGGCCGGCAATCCCTCCGACCCCTCCGCTCTGGCCTGACTCAGTAACGCCTTCAAGTCCCGTGCCGGATGCGGTGCTTGCCACAGCCCGGGGCTCATCCCGGATGAGGGGGCTGCGAAGCGGGCTCCTCGGCAGGAGCAGGAGCTGCCTGGGCCTCGAGCTTCCGCTTCTTCATCTCGTCGACCATGTCGAACGCCGCATTTGCGCCATCGACCAGCCCGTGAACGATCGCATTGTCCTTGGGCACCGAGCGCGCAGCCAGAACGGATGGGAAAACGACGCCGTAAGAAATGGTGTAACAGGTTGTGTAGACAAAACGGGACATGAACCGGCTGACGCCCGGAAGCGCACTGTCGACCCGCGCCCGGGCGTCAACGGCGCCATGACGCGCGGCTTGTACCGCGTTTTCCATGGCATCGGCAATCGTCTTGAGCGGATCAGACGTCTGGGCTTCAACCGAAGCGTTGTCCGACATGGGATTTCCTCGACAAGAATCCGCGCTTGAGCGTGCCAGTGCGGCCACGGCACGGCGAAACGCTTGGATTATAGGAGAATCGGTCTGCTAAAATCAAAAAAACGACTGCTCAGCCGAAACAATCGCTCCAGACGTCAAATCTACGCAACAGCGGAGGCGTCAGCACCTCTGCGCAACAGAGGACTGGTCAGCACCTCTGCGCAACAGAGGAACCGTCAGCACCGTCTCGCGCAACAAGCCTGGCAGCTCAATGCCCTTCAATGATAAACTGCGGTATCTAGGCAGTCAAGCAAGAATCCCACGACTTAGACGGTCACAAAATCGTTCAGGCGTTCCAGATCTGATCACTGCCAGATGCAGGAGATGGAGGGTTTTCCAGGGATGCCAAAATTTTTACCTAAGGTCACTATGCCGGTCCAAGTTATGTCGGGTGAAAGTGCCGTCGGCGATGCGGCGAGGTGGGGACCCGCACCGAACAGAGCTGGCCACATGACAAACCAAAACCCGAGAAGCGGACTTTGCTAGACAGACTCGAAGTGGACTCGCCACTTGCGCTGGCAAGGTGCCTGCCTTATCGGTCGTACACCGATTGGCCGTGTCACCGTCGAAGTGCTGAACATCAACGATGCTTTCTGCATCGATCTTCGTCAGACGCTCATCATGGAAGGCGTTTTCCCTCCAAGCTGATCGTGCGATCCAAGTCTGCGCAGTTGTTAAGTACTTAGATTTGATAAAACAACGATACAACAAGGCGAAGGAACTGGCGCTCCATGAGCAGGAAGAACGGGATGGGCGTTGAGTTCGAGGAAGGCTCGGGCAATATCTTTGCGGATCTGGGCCTCGAGGACGCGGACGGGCTCTTCGCACGGTCTCAACTGGGCTTCTATGAAACAAACAAAGGGGCCATTGCTATTTGTCTCAGGGAATTGGAGAACATAGGGCAAAATCAACCTTGCCCAATCCGCTCAGTCTACGGTTGTTAATGGCAATGTCCCTTTTCGGTCCCCTAGCAATGTCCCTTTTCGGTCCCCTCGGAAACGGTGCTCCGACAAGTTGAGCGAATCCTGGCCGAGGCTTCGACGGCCGGGCTCGCTGGTCCTAATCAACTGGACCTGCTCTTTCACATGATTGCTCAACGGATCGAGTCGCCGACGGCTTGGGCTCAAGCGATGCTTGACGTCGGAACTCCTGGATTTCTGGCCAATCCGGTCCTCTGGAAGGCAGCAGTGGCGAACGACCCGACATGGCCGTCGCTCGCGCGAGCCGCATTGGACCGGCCGGCATGGAGAGGGGTCATCGATTACGCAGTGCTCATGACGCTGTCACCCCCCACTTATCTTCTCTCGACCATCCTTGACCGAGTGAAAGATTATCCGGACGTCGTATGGACTGCCTCCATCCGGAAGCAAATCCCCGAGGTGACGCTCCTAAGAATCCTCCAGGACGGAGCCGACGAGGTAGCCGGTGCCGCTGCCGCTGGCGAGTGGCAGGCTGAGCCGCAGGGGCACGTCCGCGAATCGCTTCGTGATGCATGGCGGGCCGCGATCGTTCGCTGCCCCACTGGAGAAAATGGGATCGGCGAGATCTTGAAGACCGATTCTGAGTTGGCTCTCCGCTGGCTTGCGTCCCGCATTGATTCGATCGCACATACGAACATGGAGTCCGATCAGACGATCAGTGACGCCTTGAGCGCCTTGGGTGTGGCCGGGCGACGGACTCTCCTGGGCTCACTGCCGGAGAACTTCTTCGACGGAAGAATCATCGCGAAGTTGATCGCTGACGACCTTGACGTTTACAGAGACTTCCTGGCAATCCATCGCCCGCCTAGCCAGCACTTGGCTCCCTTGTGCGGCGCTTCAGAGACCGATGGCTTCGAGACCGCTCCCAGCTTAGGAAAGAGCTGGGCTGAGAAGGCGGTATTAGCCCTCGACCATGGCTATACGCCGGAGTACGTAGCGCAAGCGGCTTTTGGCATCTTCTTTTCCTGGTGTGGTAACGCATCGGAGATGTGGAATGCTTGGATCGTGCAATTTGAGTCAATGCTCACGCACCCCGAGCGTCGAGTTCAAGTGGTGGCCGAGATCGGTCGGACGCTCGCAATCAGGAACCGGGACGATGCCCTGCAAAGGGAGAGAGCTACCGCAGTCTACGGATTTGATTAAGGAAGAAAGGACAGTCTTCATGCCGGTTCCCGGCTTCCAAACCCATGAAAATCGATCAGGAACGAGGATACGATAGCCTCGGGCGGCTGAACCCGGAACGAATGTCGCGTGACCACGTCAAACGCCTTGAACGCCTAAGGCAAAAGGTGACGCTCGAACCCCAACCCGAGTCCGTCTGAGAGGGGATTTTCTGAGCAGGGAATGTTTCCGTCTCTGCACGAAACCGTCTTCTTCTTGGTCAAGCCCGAATCATTTGTTATGCAACCACCGAAGATGTAACACACGAGAGAGAGAAAATTAGATAATTTTCTTGTAATTTGCGGTCCACGCAAGATAATGAAACCACAAAAGGGCTCAAAAAGGATTTTCTCCGCCCCTCGAAAAGCTTGATTCTCAAGTGCTGGCAGACTAGATAAAGGGCAGCCCGGCTGGTCCGGGAGGTCCGCAATAAAGTAAGCCGACGCGGTCGAATGCCCCAGGGTGTTACGTCACGTCGGTTTTTTTTCGGTTGCGTCGACACCTCGCACTGCAGCGGACCCGGCCCGACGCGTGGGCTTCGGGTCGTGCAACAGCTTCTCTCGGTCGTCCGGTCCGATGAGCTTGTTCATTTTCGTATCGCGCATATCCGCCCCTTGACGTGGATGGTGGAGAATCATGGCTACACCGAGTTCCCTCTCCGGACCGTCGCTGGACCTTGACCGCCCCAAGACGGGAGCCCCGGCGTCGGTGCGGGCGGTCCACACGCCGAACTTCCCCGCGCTCTTGCGGCAGCTCGGCGCGTCGCTCTTGGTCACCACCTACCAGGCCGGCAAGCTCGTGCCGGTCACCGATGAGGGTGACCACCTCAACACCCACTTCCGCGCCTTCCAGGCCCCGATAAGCATTGCCTTATCCAGCGACCGCGAAAGAGAGCCAAAATGAGCATAGAGAGCAAGCGTACACCCTCGGTGGGCAATGTTGCGCGACAAAGAACCGCTCCTATCGAAGCTAACTCGCGTGTCGGTCTGGCCATGCTCCGGCATGCTTACACATGCGCTCAGGATGCCGGCGCGGACTTATGGGACTTTGCCCTGGAGATCGACACTTTGTACTCTGCCGGGCTGACGATCAGCAGTCTCCGCTGGTTGGTCGCCAAACAGTTCGCCCGCCACGGCCAGGAATCGTCCGTTTACGGTGGTCCGCATCGCTCCTTCCGCCCAGGCGCTGGCTACTTCTTCGAGCCTACAACCTGTGTGGTCCTCACACCCGGCGGTGCCGCGTTCGCCGACCATTTCTTGAATACATTCGCCGCATCCCCGCAACTCACTCGGCCCATCGGAACTGCGTTTCTAGCAAGCGGCAAGATCGCAGAACTCGAAAACGAGCCCCCAGCGCCCCATAACCTGAACGGATCAACAGAAGCCGCATGCAAACCGTGCTGGAATTCGATACGGCGCGAGTTAAGTCTCGGCGACATGGTCATCAAGCGGTTCCGGGTGCCGGCGCAAAACCAGCAATTGATCCTCAGTGCGTTTGAAGAAGAAGCCTGGCCCGAGCACATCGACGATCCGCTGCCAGGCTGTGACGACATCGACCCCCCCACGCGGCTGCACAGCGCGATCAATCGGCTCAACGGCCATCAGACCCATCGCTTGCTCTGCTTCAAGGGTAACGGCAACGGAACCGGCGTCTCCTGGGAGCATTGCCGGTCGGTCGCGGTGTGCCGGACGAGCCTCTAGGAAACCGCTCACAAGTAAGTTCTCGGCGTCATGCCAGACTGCGGCGCGTCCCCCGGGGCGCGTGGTTTCTTTGAGGGTGAAACCGCGCGCTTCCAGAAGGCCTGTCTCCGTGCCGCCGTCGGCTGGGAATCCCGCCAGCACGTCGAGTCGCGCTGCCCGTCCCCGTCGGTCGCGGGCCGACGCCAACCCGGCGCGCAATACGCACGGGAACAATCGACACCAGATCGATGCCAGATCGATACCAGCGCGCCACTGTCGTCCGGTATCAGTTCGCACACAATCAGAGCGGAGACGGGCCGAACAGGGTTTCCCCACAAGGAGAGCGTTTCTCCTCTGCTGTGAGGGGGCATGAATTCAGGACGCCCATTTCAAAGGAGGCACCACATGAACACTCGATTCCTGCTTGCGAAGATTCTGAAGATCTCATGCGCCGTTTGTGTCGGCTACGTCGTCGCTGCTTCTTCGCAGGCATTCGCCGTGACGAAGCGGACGGCAAACATCCACGTCCAGAACAACTCGGGCCGTGACATCGAACTCATCACTGTTAGCCATAAGTACAGTGATAACTATAAGAACTCTGAGACTTGGCTCAACCTGCCCAACGGTGCAAAGACCAATACTCCTCTGGTGGTGGAGTACAACACCGGCGCATTCACCACCGGCAGAGATTGGTGGCGCGTTTCGTGGAAATTCAAGGGTGATCCAGGTCTTTATGTCACGAATCCTAACAACTTTAGGAAGCAGATAGATGCTCTGGAATCAATCGGCCCAGGTGTGTTAGTAGCGGCAGGCACAGCGATCGGGTCGTTCGCTGGAAAAGCTGCTGGGGGGGCTGCTGGGACGTTTGTTGCGCCAGGAATTGGCACAACAATTGGTGCGGCTGCTGTAGGAGCAGCCGGCGGAAAGGCTGGGGCCGCAGCCGCCAAGGCGCTGGCGGACGCGCTGATGAACGGCGAGTCAACGGTAGGTTTCAAGCAGCACATTCTGCGATCGGATGATGATGCGTCACACGATCCCACGATTATTGAAATCAAGGCGGACGGAGTGACATTTCGCTCCCCATCCGGCAATTCCGACACCGTATACACCAAGTGCGGTGATGTGCCGGTTGGGGAGAGCTACTTGAAGCAAGGTGGCGGCGCTTTCGTGAAGCTTCCAGGCGATGGTAAGCAATGGCAGGAGACCCCCGGTGCGGATGCCAATTGGCAGCATCTGGACTTTGTGGAAAGCGGACGCGACAAGGATGGGATTCGCCTTTTCGATTCGAGCCGGAACATGACGGTGTCCCTGCCCGTCGGTGGTGGCATGTCCCAATGGTCCACTGACGGAGGCAAGACGTGGAACAACCTGGTTCAGGTGGATAGAGCACAGTGACATCGATTCAGAGGCGGCGGGCCGAAAAAGGGTCGCATCCCTTTTTCGGCCACCGGCGCGTCTGCGACCAGTATCTCACCTCCCAGGCCACCAGACCCATCGCTTGCTCCGCTTCAAGGGTAACGGCAACGGAACCGGCGTCTCCTGGGAGCATTGCCGGTCGGTCGCGGTGTGCCGGACGAGCCTCTAGGAAACCGCTCACAAGTAAGTTCTCGGTGTCATGCCAGACCGAGGCGCGTCCCCTGAGGCGCGTGGTTTCTTTGAGGGGGGAAACAGCGCGCTTCCAGAAGGCCTGTCGCCGTGCCGCCGTCGGCTGGAAATCTCGCCAGCAGGTTGCGTCGCGGTGCCCGTCCCCGTCGGTCGCGGGCCGACGCCAACCCGGCGCGCAATACGCACGGGAACAATCGACACCAGATCGACACTTGATCCTGATGTGGCTTCGCCCAGAATGCCAGGTCAAAGGCTCGTTCCCCGCTGGGTACGCGGCTCTTCGGGCACTCTGTACGCCTCTGCTCAGGGTGCACAGTTCGCGTCATCGGGTCGCGGTTGGACGTGATTCTTCCCGGGCGGCAGGGGAACTGCAATGGTTGCAGTCTTCGGATCGAGCGACGGTGCTTGCCAAACACGGTTGCTTCTCACCGGTAAGGAAGGCCTGATGACCGTTAACAACAGCTCCGAGGTCGAAGCTTCCCTGGAACAATCAGCTCCATTGGTCGACGCCAACCTTCGCGCCGGGCTGGCCCTGCTGCGGCAAGCCCACCTGTACGCGCTGGATGCCGGCGCGGACTTGTGGGACTTTGCCCTGGAAAACGACCACCTGTACAAGACTGGGTTGACGATCAGCGAGCTCCGCTGGCTGGTTGCCAAGAGACTTGCCGAGCACGGCCAGGAAATGTCCCTCTACGGTGACCCGCATCGCTCGTTTCGACCCAGCGACGGCCTCAATTTCGTCCCCACGACCTGTTTCGTCCTCACGCCAAAAGGCGTCGAGTTCGCAGGCAAAGCCTTGAAAGAATCGACCGCCGCGGGTTGAGCGAATCGCGACGCACCCATCAGCATGTCATGTCGTGGCCGTCTGCCTGCAAGCGCCCGTCGGCCACAGGGGCGAGAAACCAGAGAACTTGCAGGTCGGGGCGGGAAATCGTACGCCAAGCGTTGGGTCGGTCTCGCCAATCGATACCAGATCGATACCAAATCGATACCAGCGCGCCACTTTATTCTTGCACCAGATCACAGCATCATGCGGGCACGGTCCGAAAGATTTCCGGCGTCGGAAACCATGACGGGCTGCGAACGGTGTTCGGTCGGGGTCCTCGACTGATCGCCGACATGTCACGAGGGCTACAAGGGGTTTCGGATGAACAAGTTTCTCACTGCCATGATGGCCATCGGCGTTTTGCTGCTGGCAAACGCTTTCGCCAATGCCGGCGACATCAAGGTCTCGAACGTCAAAGTCGAAGGCGACCCCAAGAGCGGTCACGTCGATGTCGAATTCGACGTGGCGTACATGGCTCAGGGTTCCGGTAGTATCGTTTTCCTGTCTGTCCAGGCTGGGCAGGATAAGCTTGAACCGATCTCCAGAGGCGGTCATGTGGGCGATTTCCATGGCCATTTCAAAGGGAAATTGCCCACCGGGAAATCGGTGGCTTCCCTGACGGGCACCCGCGGCAACAAGCCCATTCCGATCATGGTGTATCTCTGCGAAGTCTACGACCAGCACCAGGCCGACGTCTGGATCAGCAACCACGCATACGGTATCGCGAAGAACATTTCGACGCTTTATCTCCCGTGATCGCCCGATGTTCTCCATGGTAGGCAGTCGAGTCGCGGAGGGGCAGTGTGACCGCCCCTTCCGCCCTCGATGACCACAAAGAGGGAAAGAAAGGACATGCACTGTTTTCCCAGCCTCTAATTTTTGTGGGGCTTCACACAAGGAATCGGCATGGCTGGAGCGGGGTGATCAAGGCTTTGCGAAGGGACAACTTTGCATGTCCTTTCTTTCCTTTCAACCATGCTGAACAACTTGGTTGAAGAAGCGTAATTGGCAACCTCAAGTACCTGGTGGCGGACGGAAAAACCCGGAGAAGATCGACCAAATACTAGCAGCGGTAGACGCGATTTTACTAACTTTTTCCCAATCTACGGACGCTGCGACCTTCTGCGCCTTTCTGAAGAAGGTCTTTAGTAACTCTTCTATTTTCCTGATAGTCTTGTTAATAACATATATTGCAATTCGGAAGCACTCATTCGCGGTAACGGCGATTCGGGCGACAAAGCTTCCCGCATGGAATGAAATCTCGGCTTCGAAGTTGCTGCCAAGATCCTCGGTAACGATCTTCTTGATTCTTGACTCAAGTTCGCTACCTTCCGAACGGTAGATTTTCCACAACTCTGAATCATTGTCACACGTCACGCGTGCATTGATGGCGATAGCCTCGGTAGTGTCCAAGACCACGAAAGCCTGAGCCATGGCAACCGCGATGTCCCCAATGAGGGGGAGATCTTGGCTGTAGCCATCGTCGAACATGAATGTTTGCATCTTTTCCATCCTTGATTGATGGATAGTAATCCGATAAGGATGACGGAGAGGATTTCGTGTTGCCCGACACTTCACCTGTCTTAGGCTATTCGACATCATCGAGAGTGGAGTACTAAATTCGGTATTCTTAACGGC
>JBKQMU010000350.1:0-17193 GCA_052146555.1 Isosphaeraceae bacterium | reverse complement strand
TGGTCCAGGTCGGCCCTCCTTACCTCGAGGCCGAACGCGAAGCCCAGACGCACGCACAGTGGCTAGTCCCCTCGGCCCGCCCGACGCTTCTGGAAGCCATCCGCTTACTCGACCAGTGCGCCTCGTTCGCCGAGGCCGACCTTCACCAGCGCCGGCTCGGTCTGATCTTGCGGCTCCTCGTGCAACCCGTCGCCCAAGACACGGATGAGGACCGCTGGACCGCGGAAGAACGGGCCGAGCTGAAGCTGAGGCTGGCGCGGGCTTACCTGTTTCTAGGCGATGAGCGCAATGCCCGCGCTGCGCTGCCGGGATGGACCGGCCCGCCACAGTCCGCCGCCGATGATCTCTACCGCGACCTGGCGGACACCTATAACAGGCTCGAAGCCTACGAGCTAGCCGTAGACGTCGAGCGCTTGCGACTGAAGAACTTGGAAGCCGGCTCGCCTTCCTGGTTCGAGGCCAAGTACGGGCTCGCCCTGGCCTATTTTCACGCGGGCCGGCTCAAGGAATCGGCCCAGCTCATCGACGGGACCGCAATCCTGCACCCGGAGCTCGGCGGCGGTCTGCTGCAAAGGAGGTTCATTCACCTCCGCCAGCGGCTCGGCACGCGACCTTGAGCAGTGCTTCGACTCCGCCAGCGGCTCGGCACGCGGCCTTGAGCAGTCCTTCGACCCTCCGCAAGCTCAGCGCCCGAGTGCGTCTTTGATCTCACGGCCGATCTCGACAATGGCAGCCTTGCCTCGCTCGAAAAAAGGATAGCGGCGGATGAAGCCGTGGATCATGCCGTCATAGCGGCTGATGCGCACGGGCACTCCCGCGGATTGAAGCCGCCGTGCGTAGGTTTCACCCTCGTCGCGCAAGACGTCAAACTCGGCCGTGACCACAAGCGCGGGGGGCAGGCCGCTCAGGTCGTCCACGCGGCAGGGAGCGGCGTGAGGATGAGTCCGATCGTCACGCTTGGGCACATATTTCTCCCAGTACCAGGCCATCTCCGAGCGGGTCAAGAAGAAGCCCTCGGCAAAGTGAGAATACGACTCGTTTTGCAGGTTGTAGTCGGTGATCGGATAAATGAGCACCTGAAAGGCGATGCGCGGGCCGTTGCGATCGCGCGCCAGGAGGCACGCGACCGCGGCGAGGTTTCCCCCCGCGCTATCGCCGGCAACGGCAATCCGGCCCGGGTCGCCGCCGAACTCACCGGCGTGCTCGGCTACCCAGCTCGTCGCCGCGTAGGCGTCCTGCGCAGCGGCTGGAAACCGGTGCTCGGGAGCGAGCCGGTAATCAACCGCGACGACGATTGTTGCCGACGCATTGGCGATCGCCCGGCAGATGCTCTCGTGCGACTCGATATTGCCTAGCACCCAGCCCCCGCCATGGAAGAACACCACAACCGGCAGCGGCCCCGGGCCGGCTTCCCGCGGCGTGATGATCCGCCCTCGGATGGCTCCTCCTGGACCGGGTAGGTGGCAATCCTCGACCTTCGCGACCCGCGGCAGCTCGCCCAGGAAACGCGTGGAAAAATCCATCTGAGCACGGGCTTGCGCAACCGTCTGCTCCTGGATCGGAGGCAATTCCGCCAACGCCAGCCGATCCAGGAAATCCTTAGCCTGAGGATCCAGTGGCATGAAAAGCTTCTCCGATGGCCACGACATGCAGCCAAGAATTCACGATTCCAGGTTAGCTCCTAGGGACAACATGCGACAGGTCTTTTTAAGCTCCGCGTGGCCGGCGCCCACTTCGCGAGTCCCCCGAATCGGTCCTCGAAATGCCTTTTCAAGCTCATTTGTGCCGATCAAGGACGGCCAGAAACAGTGCCAGCGAATTGAGGCAGGCAGGAACGTCATCGGCGCGGGACACGAGCACCACCGAAGCGGTCGAACCCAGCCGCGATCGACCGCAAGGCGAAGGGCCTGGAGAACCGTCGGATCGTCGCCCCCTGCCACGGCGAGATCGCCGGCTCGCTTTGGCGATCGGCTCGCTGGTGAGGCTCAGCCAAGCGGGACGGGGTAAGGCAATGGAGTCGCTTAGTCCGTCCAGCGAGGCGTACGCTTCTGGAGAAACGCCGAAACACCCTCGTGGGCGTCGGGCAACTTGAGGTTCTCAAGCATGACTTCCGTCGCGCGGGCGTAGGCCGTGGGTTCGCCGAGCTCGTGCAGCTCGTAGAAGGTACGCTTTCCCAGCCCGACGACATCCCTGCTCAAGGAAAGGATCGCATCGGCCAGCGACTGGACTTCAGCATCAAGCTCGGCTGCCGGGACCACGCGGTTGACCAGTCCGAGTTCCAGAGCTCGATGCGCTGAGATGGGCCGGGCCGTCAGGAGCATCTCCAGCGCTGCCCGAGGGGGGATGGCGCGAACGAGGGGAATCATGGGGGTCGCGCAGAAGAGGCCAATTTTGACGCCGGGTGTGGCGAAGCTGACATCTTCGGCCGCCACGGCCAGGTCGCAGGCCGCCACAAGCTGACAGCCGGCCGCGGTGGCCAGCCCGTGCACCCGGGCGATCACTGGTACCGACAGCTTGCGCAGGCCAAGCATCACCCGGCAGCAAAGCTCGAAAAGCGTGCGATAGTCTTGCTGCGACTTTCCGACCAGCTCGGAAAGGTCGTGGCCGGACGAGAAAACCGGGCCGTTTGCCGCGATGACGACAACCCGGGCGGAGCGATCGGCTCGGATCTTCTCGATCGCTTCTTCCAGGTGTGAGAGCATTTCACGTGACAGCGCATTGCGTCGTTCCGGCCGGTTCAGCGTCAGCCGGATGATACCCTCTCGTGATTCGTAGATCAGGCAGTCGCCCATCTGAGGGGACCTCCGCGTACGGGCCAGCGATTCGGTCACGCCTGGCGACCGAGCTGACAACAAGTCTACGCGCGGGGCCGCCCCCGCGGAATGCCCATTTTGGCGTGCGGGTGCGGGAAGATGGTCGGAGTGCCGGCGCGGGGAGATGGAGAGCGGTGACCTCAAACCGTCGCGTCGCGGCACCTCAGCGGCTTTCGACGATCCGCGAGACCACGCGTCCCAGCCCGCGCTCTGTGATGTAAGGAACCAGATCGCTCCAGCTCAAGATTCCCTGAAGCACGCTGTCGCTGTCGGTGACCAAGAGCCGGCGGACCGCGTGACGCCCGAGCAATTCCAGGGCTGTCTCGAGCGTTTCATCGAGCCCAACGGTGACCAGATCGGTCTTCATGAGGCCGCCCACGGGCGTGCGGCCCAGGTCGGTTTCATGGCCGGCCAGTGCCAGCGCCACGTCGCGGTCGGTCAGGATGCCGACGGGCTTTCCCGCATCGGTGATGGGAATGACCCCGCAATCGGCGTCACGGAAAATCAAGACCGCTTCGATGACCGAGCTGGCCGTCGAGCAGGTCCTGGGAGCCACGGTCATGGCTTGAGCCACCGTGACCGTCGGATCGATGAACCCCCCATTTCCTTCCGGTTCCGGAAGATCATCGGCCGCAACTTCGGCCGCATTTTTCGACGACCGGGGCTGATTCGCAGACGAAGGCATCGGGAAACACTCCTCCAAGATTCTCGCGGCGGCCGAACGCAGACTCGTCCTTCGCGAACCGCCGGTCGTGGGGAAGATGACACGATGCCCGGGTCGAGTCTCCTTGAATAAGGAGGGGAGAGGTGTCTCGACCCGGGCCAGAGACTGACGCGACAAGCGCGTCACAACAGATTCAAAGAAAGATCGTCACCGGGGCGGCATCGTTCCGCCGTACGTGCCTCCGGGAGCGATGATCGTTCCCGGAGTCGGTGTCACGGGCTGAACGGGCGGGGCCGTCGCCGGAGCAGGAGCGAACGTGGTCCCCGACGCCGGTGCTGGCGTCGGCGTGCTCTGGATGTTCATATTCCTGATCTGGTTGGACAGCGAATTGGGCGCCTCGGGAACGTTCATCGCCTTGAATTCCCGCACCAGGATCTGCATCCCGCTGCGCATCTCGTCCGGAGAAATCTGGTTGTCATTGTTCGCGTCGAGAATCCGGAAGAAGACGTGGGCGGGATTCATGATTGCCTTGTCGAACTCGGCTTCGCTCACCGCGCCGTTTCGGTCCGTGTCAGCGGCGTTGAAGGCCGTCTGAACCGCTGTGCGACCGATTTCGAGGACGGCCTGGTTGACCTCGGCCGGGTCAAGCTGCCCGTCGCCGTTGCGGTCGGCCATCATGAACAGGCTCTGAACGCTGTTCTGCACGGCCTGGCGAACTTCCGCCGCTGAGTAATTGCCGTCGTGGTTAGCGTCCAGCAGGCCCGCGAGATTCAGTTGCTGCGTGCCGCCTCCAGGCTGGTTCGTGGGAACCTGCACGCCACCCTGCCGATTGATCTCATCCTTGCTGCGCTGGAAGATGAACCGCAACAAGGGCCTCTGGTTGAAGAGCGACTCGCGCGCGGCGGCCGCTTCAGCCGCGGTCACCGTGCCGTCGCCGTTGGCATCAGCACGGAAGAAGAAGCCGCCGACCAGCAGGTTGCCCGCGTCGATGGCTTCCTTCTGCGAGATGCGATTGTCATTGTTCGTGTCGGCAAGCTTGAACAGCAGCTTGCCGGTGTCTTCCAGATTCTGGATCGCGTTCCACGGGTCGGTCCTGTCACCTTCGGCCGCTCTGGCCCCGAGGGTCAGGAAGAGGACGGCTAGTCCGGTCCCGACGGCAATCTTGGATGTCACTGTCTTCTGCATCACTCGTTCCTCCTGGGAGTCTTCCTCGCATCTGGATCTCGCGCTCCAGGTCCGCATTCGGGCGCCTACGCGACAAGTGCCAAGAACGGCCTGAAGCGGTTGACACGTCTTGTCGTCGGGTATCCTTGCAATACCAGTACCAACATCAAAGCGATGCGCGATTCTTTTCCCGATCGTTCCGTCGGGAGCGACGCATCCCCTTGAGAGGGACGAAGAAAGTCGAATCCGCGGTGTCGAAATCGCTGGTTTCGAAGTGATGAAGTCGCAGACGCTCGGCTGGCCTGGTTAGACCAACCGGCCTCTTCGCCAAGCTCCGCGAGTCGCGTGAGAACCGAGGTTCCGGTACGCGCGACTGGGCCTGCGCAAGCGGAATGCATGGTGGGCGTGAAGCAATCGCGCGGCCAAAGGCTTGAGCGAGGCTTGATTCCGATCAGAGCTCCGGATATGAAGTTTGCCGCTGCTTGCCAGCCGCCCCAGCGAGGCAGCAGAGCACGAGTCCGGCCATAAGGAACGTCGGCAGACCGATCCATTCCTGCATCCCCAGGCGGTCGATGTCGAACCGGCATTCGATGAGGTCGAAGACGGATAGCCACGCGAAGTACGCGAAAAACGCCAGGCCCAGCGGACGCGAGCCGTGAATCTGACCTGGCTGGCCCAGCGCCCAGTACGAGATCAGCACGAAGAGCACCATCTGATATTGGGGAAAGCCCACCTGGTAGAACATCAGCGTCACCAGGATGACGACCACGGCCGACGTCGCCGCATCGATCTGTCGCCTCTGCGCCCATCTCCCCACAAGCGCAAGCGCCATGACCATGAGAAACGGCGCCCATTCATCGGGATTCTCATGGATTTCCAATAAATAGCGAGGTGAAAACCGACCTTTGAGGAATCGGTAGATCGACAAATGATGCGATGACCGACCGGCAGCGAAAAAGACCGGTCGGAAGGTCGACGGCCCCCAGTAAAGAGCGCTGGCTCCCATGCCCAGGGTGAAGCAAACAATCGCGGCGGCTAGCAAGCGAAACCGGACCCGGCCCCGTTCCACAGCCAGAAACGGCAAGAGCACAAGGGGCATGAATTTCAGGAGCATTCCGGCTGCCAGCGCCGTGCCTGCCATCACGTCTCGACCGCGCCGCCGCGCCTCGATCGCCATCGCGCATGAGAGCCCGACTAGCACGTCGAAGTGCCCGTAGTTGGCAATCTCGACCCATGCGTAAGGAAGCCAGAACCAGACAAAGAGCAAGAGGATCGGCACGAACCATCGGCCGGGCAACAACTTCAAAACCGCAGCCTTGATCAGCCAGGTCGCCATCGCAAGATAGAGAAGTGCGAAGAGCAGCTTGGGCAAGAGAGGATGAACCCACGCCGGGATCGCCAGCAGGTTGAAGAGCGGTCCGTAAGCGTTCAGCGGGTGCTTGCCAAAGACGCCATACGCGTAGAACCAGGGATCGTGCCCGCGCAGGACCTCTCGCCACATGCTCTCAAAGGCGGCGTAGTCCTGAATGCTCCCGCGCACCACGGTGAAAGCCAGAAAAACCGTGGAAAAGACGAGGATGCCCCGGTTCGTCCACCGCACCGGAGCTTCCGCAGAAGGAGAGACTTGTCTCGCGCCACCACTATCGAGACGACGGATCAAGAGAACGATCGCCAACTGGCCCAAAATTGCCCACGCCACGGCGCCGGAAAACTCGCGCCAGGCGTCGAGCAGCCGCTGGCTGGTGCCCGGCTGGCCCGGTTTCTGGATCAGTCGTTCGAAGAGCGCAAGTCCGTGGTCTTGCTGGGCCTGGACGATCAAGCCCGGCGCAGCCCAGCGGGCAAAGACGATCCAGCACAGTAAGACGATGCTGTAACCAACGATGAGGCGAACTGCTCGCTGACGCGCATCACCGGTCATGAACGTCGTCCCGCGTGCGCTTGATCCGGGCATCTGAGACGAGCGGGCAAGTGCGAGGCTGGCAGGTCGGGAGCACTCGTTGCGAATGTCTCCTGTGATCGCCCGGCGCGGTCCCTACCGCGTCAACGACTTGTACTTGATGCGATGGGGAACGTCGGCGTCGGTTCCCAGCCGCTCGTGCCGCTGGACCTCGTAAGCCTGATAGTTGCCGTCGCACCAGACGACGCGGCTATCGCCCTCGAACGCCAGGATGTGGGTCGCGGTCCGGTCCAAGAACCAGCGATCGTGACTGATCACCACGGCGCAGCCGCCGAAATCCACGAGTGCCTCTTCAAGGGCCCGCAGCATGTCGACGTCCAGGTCGTTGGTCGGCTCGTCGAGTAAGAGCAGGTTGCCTCCGCTCTTGAGCAGCTTTGCGAGGTGAACGCGGTTCCGCTCACCGCCGGAGAGCTTCCCGACCTTCTTCTCCTGGTCAGGCCCCTTGAAATTGAACGTGGCGACATAAGCCCGTGCGGCGACCTTGCGCTTTCCCAGGACGATCGGGTCGATGCCGCCGGTGATCTCTTGGAAGACCGTGTTCTCGGGGTTCAGTGCGTCGCGGTTCTGGTCCACGTACGAGATGACCACCGAGTCGCCCAGGCGGAGCGTGCCTCGATCCGGCGTTTCCTGGCCCACGATCATCCGGAAGAGCGTGGTCTTGCCCGCACCATTGGGTCCGATCACGCCGACGATGGCGCCGGGCGGCAGGCGAAAGCTCATCGCTTCGAACAAAAGCCGCTCGCCATAGCCCTTGGCCACGTCCTCGGCCTCGACGACCAGAGCTCCCAGATGCGGGCCGGGCGGGATCTGAAGCACGATCGCTTCGTCCCGCTTGTCGGCTTCCTGGGCCGCCAGCTGCTCGTACCGCTGGAGCCGAGCCCGGTTCTTGGCCACCCGCGCCCGGGGCGACATCCGGACCCACTCCAGCTCACGCGAGAGCTGCTTGCGGCGGGCACTCTCCTGCTTTTCCTCAAGCGCGAGTCGAGACTGCTTTTGTTCCAGCCACGACGAGTAATTACCCTCCCACGGAATACCCTGGCCGCGGTCGAGCTCGAGAATCCACTTGACTACGTTGTCCAGGAAATAGCGATCGTGGGTGACCAGGATCACCGTGCCCGGATACTCCGAAAGATGCCGTTCCAGCCAGGCGACGCTCTCAGCGTCGAGGTGATTGGTCGGCTCGTCCAAGAGCAGGATGTCGGGGCGCTCAAGCAGCACCTTGCAAAGCGCGACTCGCCGCCGCTCACCCCCGGAGAGCGTGCTGACCTCGGCCTCGCCGGGAGGCAGCCGCATGGCGTCCATGGCGATCTCGATGCGCCGATCCAGGTCCCACCCCTCGGCCGCCTCGATGGCGTCTTGAACCTTCGCCTGCTCTTCCAGGAGCTCGTCCATCTCATCGGCGTCGGGCCCTTCGCCTAGCCTTGTGTTGATCTCATCGAACCGGGAGAGCAGGCTGCGAACGTGCGCCACGGCTTGCTCCACGTTGCCGCGGACGTCCCGGCTGGGGTCCAGGGTCGGCTCCTGCTGCACATAGCCGATTGAAACCCCCTGCGCCGGCCTCGCGGTGCCGACGAAATCGCGATCGAGCCCCGCCATGATCCGCAAGAGCGTGCTCTTGCCCGACCCGTTGCCCCCGATGACCCCGATCTTGGCCCCCGGGTAAAACGACAGCCAGATGTTCTTGAGGACTTCCTTCTTGGCGTAGGCCTTGGACAATTTTTCGATGGTGAAGATATACTGTGGCGGCATGGCGCTGCGGCTTCCTGGTAAATTGAACCCGATCGCGGCGAGACCCGCCGCGGTGCCCCCAACCGGTCTAACAGAAAAGTAGAATCAATCGCGATCGCCAGGAAAAGCCCGCTTCCGCGTCACGACCCGCACCCGCGCGCTTGTGCCTCCGCGCCAGCCGCCTTGAACTCCGCCACTCGGTCTGATAAACTTATGAGATTGGTGTGCGACACGGTCAGCGCTTGCGCTGCTTTGTCACCAACCCAGGCCGGGGTAGCTCAGCTGGCTAGAGCGGCGGTCTCATAATCCGCAGGTCTGGGGTTCGAGTCCCCACCCCGGTACTTCCGACAGGAAGCGAATCAAGCCGACGGGAAGCGTCATTTGCCGTAATTTCCAGGCTCAAGCCCTTCATCATCGCTGCGTCACCTGATTCTGTTATCACGTCAGTATGCGACAGCTTCCGCCCCGAAACGTCCCCTGCGTTCGGCAAATATTCGGCAAAGACTTTGCTTATGGGTTGCCCGTCCGGGCTGTCGGCGACGTGGTTTGATGCGGGCAGATTGTCCCCCTTGGATGTTTGTCGGCCGGCAAAACTGTCCTCCGTGCCAGTTGCAGCTAGGGTGGATGCATTAGAGCCATTTGAGTCGGGTTTGAGCGATGGGAGCGACTCGGTTGCCCGGTTCAGATCAACGGCGCGGGGGCGAGTGTAGCGGCCGGTCAGCTCTAGCGTAGAATGTCGCATGAGCTTTTGGACCACCCGAGGCGTTACCCCAGCCCGATCCGCCAGGGTCGCACACTGGCACCGCAGAGCGTGGAAATCGAACACCAGACCGCCAGCATCGCGGTAGGGGATTCCCGCTCGTTCCAGGTCGGGACGGAGCATCTTCGCTCCACAGTCAGGAGCCAGGGGGAAGATAGGCTCTCTCGGAGCCACGGAGGCGACGTGATTCCGAAGGTCGTCTCTCAGATCAACCGGAAGGGGAAGGGTCGCGGGCTCCCCGTTCTTCGTGTATGCGGCTGAGACGGTGACGGTCGCGGGGTTGACTGACCAGTCAAATGACTCGGGAGTGATGCTCTTGATTTCCGAATATCGGAGTCCGGTCCCTACGGCCAAGCGGTAGCACAGCGCGCGGGCTGGCCCGGTCATCTTTCGCCACGGGGGGCCGGCATGTGTCACCTCAATCAACCGGCGGAGTTGTTGGAGACCCAGAGTACGGCGGTCGTGGCGGCGATCCTCCTTCGCGTTGAACCCGGTCACTCCAGCCAGGACATCAGTCCGAGTTCGGCCATCTTTCCAGCACCACTTGGAGAATGCGCGGATCGCAGTCCGGTGATGGTTGACGGTCTGGAGCGACAGCCCTTGATCGCGGAGGCCCTTGAGGGCCTCTTGTACCCTTCCCGGAGTAAGCTGGGGTAAACGGCTGGCCTCAGCCTCGGATGCCACGCGGCGGGCTCTGTTGGACGCCAGATCGGCATGCTTCGGTGTCGTTCCCTTGGCGAGGAGATGCGCGTGATACTCGGTGAAGAGATCTTCCAGGGCGCGGGCTGAATGGGCGAGATAACCCTGCTCCCTGGGATCGAGTAACCCTGCCCGGATCTTGGCGGCCTCCGATTCTGCGGCGCGCGCCAGTTCCTCGGTCGCTCTCTTGTCGGAGCAACCCCTGCGCTCGGTCTTGCGGCCGTTCGGCCCGATGAACGTGTAGTACCAAACCCGGCCGCGCTTGCGTAAACTTGCCATAAGATCCCATCCTTCCATGAAGGGGTGAGAATTAAGGGACGGGATCGTTCGAGCGGTCCGTTCCCCAAGCCCCCCACAATATCATGAATCCACGATTGATTCAAGATGTGCTATACACTGGATCATTTTTGCAGCCGAAGAGTCTCCGACCTTCTAGAGGGTGTTATGAACCTCGTCCGAAGCCTCTGCCACTACGGGGCTTATGGCACCGGGGTTAGCTACGAGCCTCGGAACGCAAGCACTTGGTCGCAAGCCATTTGCATTGTTTTCCTAGGGAGTTCATAACACGCTCTAGCCCTTAACGTCTCTCTCAATGCACGGCAGATGGCTCGTTGTCACCGGATACCACTGGTCCCAACCCTCAGCGGTCACTTTGACCACGGGATCATCGCGCTGTTGGTCCGTAGTCCATGTGGCGAGTTTGATCACCCGAATAGCCTTGGTTAACCCATATGTGGGATGACCGAGCGGCCTGGGCGGAGGCGGCTTAGGCAAGAAATCCTGAGGATCGATCAACTCATGCCACTCGGGGAATGGGTCAGGGTCGGGATGCTCCTCGAAGAACCGGTAGATTTCGCCAGTGTCTTCTCTCTCAGACCGAACCACTTCGTAGGCCCGCGGTTCCGCCTCTTGCCATTTCAGCCCCTCGGCTTCAAGTTGATTAGCCAGCTCGCCCCAGCGTTGACGGTCAGAGATCGGCCAGCGATCAATCTCTTCCGGCCTCTGGTAGAAAAGCGGTGACGGGGTCGGTTCCCAAGGCGATTTTTCCTCCTGTTCTCGGCGCTGTGACGCTTCCCTCTCGGTAAGCAGGACGAACAGGTCGTCTCTGAACTGGCGGATCAGATGTCGGTCTTGGTCGTTCAGCAGTCTTATCGGCGAGGCTTGGATTCTGGTGCCCTCGATGGAGAGCACCAGGCCACGCCCTGCAAGCGAATTGATCAGGCTGGAGGCGGTCATCAGAAGTACTCCACTTCCTCATCTTGAATGGCCCGCCGTTCCTCTACGGCGTTCGAGTCGGCCAGATCCTGGCGGGTAGGAATGTCGCGGCTTTCTGCGTCACGACCGTCACGACCGTCACCCGAATGTTGCAAGTCCCGATAGATCAACGGGTTGTCGCTATGACTATGCATGGGCGATCCGGTGACGGTTGCCGTGGTAGCCGAGGCATCGTTACGAGAACCGTCACTCGAAATCCCCTTGTTTTCGAGGCCCGGTGTCAGTGGTGACTGTTGTGACGGTTCATCGCCTACCGCAGGGGGCAGAGCCTTGGAGAGGATCACCTTTCGCCCCTTGTTCGTCCTCGATTCAAGCCGGGTATACGCAATACCAAGCCTGCGCAGGACCGGAGCAAGGCGGATCAGTTCGTTTGAGAGCTTGCGCGGAGTCTGGGGCCAGCCCTTCGCCTTCGCCTCTCTCTCATTGATCTGGCCCGTCAGTGCGGCCAGCAACTCGCCCGAGGTCCCCTGCCACTCATCCTCAATCCGTTCGGTCATCAGCTTGAGGATCGCAGTGGCGACGGGAGATGCCTCTGCGGCCGACTCGGTGACGCCCTCGATGTTCTTGCGATAAGCCCTGAGGAACGCGCCGTCGCCCCAGCCCTGAGACCGGCTGACTGCCTCCCCGAAACGGGCGAAGTCAGCCATTCTCGGCAGTCGGTCAAGGTGGACATCGGGCAAGACCTTGAGAGCCTGGGCGAAAACATCAATGAGAGCCCCGAAAATCTGCGGCCGCTCAGCCTCAAACTTGCTCCAGAACTTGGATTCCTCCTGCCTTTGGTTCTCAGGGATCGTCGGCAAACGCAACAGGATCGCTCGGTCCAATAGGTCCGGCCGCTCCGCCACGTCATCAATCCCGTTCAGGAGGATCGGTCGCATAGCATTGAAATGGGTCTCGTCTTCATCGCTGTACAACGCCCGTGTTGCGAAGCCGCCACCAGTGGCCAGCCGACAGAGTGCATCCGACAGCCAAGGCCAAACCGCGCTCAGATTGTCCAGAGCGATCAGCCAAGATGCATTCGCCGTGACCATCAGGTCGCGCGCAGACTTCGGCTCGCTTCGCAACGGAGTGGAGTGCGGATCGATCAGCGAGCGAAGTACACGGCTCGTCGTGCTCTTGGCCGAGCCTTGCTCACCCTGGAACATCATCACAGGATAAGGGCCGATCGGCCGGAGACATGTGACCAGCCAGGCGACCAATAGTTTGAAGTCGTCGTCGCCGGCCACGTTCACATAAGGCCGCAAGAGACTGAGGGACCCTCCAGGCACAGGCGTCGGGAGCGACAGCATCCCCGAGGTGCGTCGGAACGCGACCGGCGATTCATCAAGGACCCTCCAGCCGCCACCCGAGATCTCCACGACTCGCCAGGCGTAATCGCACAGGTCAACGTAGTGGTGGTCACCTGCATTGCCGACGCGGAGGAACACTGCCTCTTCCCGTCCCTCATGACATGCCTTGGCCTCCAGGGTCCGGATGGCCGACGTCAACGCCTCGCTGGGCGGCGCGCTTCCAGTTAGCCGGAGAAAAGCCACCAGCAGCCACGACTTGAAGGCTTGGGATCTGACGCCCAAAACTTGGTGATGCTCGGTGACCGGGGGCTCTTCCCGCTTCGGAACGAAAACCTTCGCGTACGGCCGCATCTCTGCCGAGTGGAACAGCCTAATATCCCTGGCCAAATTCAAGAGGACTTGGACTTGGCTTTCTGATCGGGATTTGCCCATGGAGTTCTGGGGTTTGCCATTACTCCCAGGCTCCTCGCAATCATCCGACTCGCTCGGCTCGTCGTCGTCTGGAAGCTCGCCAATGCCTTTCTCGCTCCAAGGACGCCCGAGGGTCACGTACCGGCGACCACGGCGCTTGGCACCCTGGGCCTTGCCGTCCACCACGGAGCGCGGGCTGGCCGCACTCTGGCCGTTGACCGGATCGGGACGGCCATGCCGGTTCGCGTCTAGGTGTGACAGGTCGCGGGGTTCGTTCTGGCCAGCGTCAAGTCCGGATCGGATCGTTGCTCGGGCTTGAGCCTCCCCGTCCTTTTGGACATAGTCAGCAGCAGCCTCCAACAGGCGCCTTTCAACCACCGACCGATCCAAAGCGCCAGTGCCCACTAGTTGGCCTAGGGCAAACGCGGCCTTGTTCAAGGTGCTGTTTTGCTCGCCATCTGGGGCCAAGGCCACGGCCTGGCATTCGTCATCAAGGGCAGCTGTCGTATAGGCAGAGCAAGCCGAGTTGACGGCAAAGGCCGTGTCCGGGGTCAGCCCCCTGGAGGGGTGGGGGCTGACCTCGCGCTTCGGGCTGGCCAGGGCGGTATCGAGGAACGAGAACACGGCCTCGGGTAAGTTGGCCACTTCGTCGTTGCCATTCCACTCACGCGGCTTGCCGTCGGCGCCGACAGTCGGCGGGCAGTTTGATTGCAGTTGCTTACGGTTCCCCCCGATCCTGATCTCCAAGCCGGGTAGATCAGGCAGCTTAAGGATGCTCTTCCCGTAGCGGGCAAGTCGGGGATCATACCGAAAGAGATGGTGTGGGCCTCGGGCTGACGACCAGCCGAAAGTCGGCACGATCTGACCGCCCATAAGCTTGGTTAAAGAGTCTTGTCCCTCGGGACCGTCACACTCAATGTCAATAATCCCGCCCTCGGGGCCAAGCAAGAGCCCCACGCCGGCCTCAGGGCAACTCTGGAACGTCTCACACAGCGATTGCTCCGTAGGCCGTGTTGAGCCCCAGGAGTTGCCGATCGGTGCCTTTCCCCCAGTCTTGATGGCCACAGGCCACATGCCGCTTCGCAGCAACTCCAGGGCGGTATCGGGACAGGTCGTGGCTCGAATCATGGCTTGCCTCCTCTCGCGGCCCGAGGCTTAGGCAGCCATCGCCATGCTTTACATCGCGTGCAGTCTATCCGGGCATGATGCGGCGGAGTGCCCCGCCTGATGACGGTCGGTCCGCCGCACGCCAGGCAGGGCGGGCCAGGCTCGCCGGAGGAGCGGACGGAATGGTCGCACGGCTCGTCCCAGTGCAGTAGCTGGCGGGAGGAGTCGTTACGCATGGGCGCCCTCCTTGATCCATTGACGGATCGTCTCGGGGCACCACAGGGGCATTTTGCCGATGCGCAGATCGGGCTTGGGCATGCGGCCGGCAGAGCGTTCACGCTCCAGCACCCGACGGGAAACTCCGATGGCCTCCGCCACTTCATCCAAGCGAAGCGTCATCCGAGCCACTGGAGGGTTGCTCTTGGACTAGCGATCCAGAGCATCAGCTAGGCCGGGTAAGAGTGTAGTCAGCTTGGCCAGCGCATCCACGAGGCTCACGACCCCCTCGGAGGTCGCGGCGGTCTCGAGTTGGTAGCCGAGGGAATCGGCCAGTTTGAGACGTCCGGTTTGAGACGTGGCGGCTTCGGTCTTGGGGACTGGTGTCATCCGGCCACCCCCTTGGCCATCGGCCTGTTGCTGGCCTTCCAGAGCGGCCAGAACCTCAGTCAGGCTGAAACGGAGAACTTTGTGCGACAATCGCCTGCCTGGGATGCGGCCGGATCGATGCCACCCCAGGATGGTACCCGGTTTCACTCCGAGGCAGTCCGCTACCTCGGCAGCAGTTAGTAGGTCGCTGAGATGGATTACTTGCATTTGCTCGTCCTTCGGAACTAGGTGAAGAATGACTCCCATCACCTAGAGGAATGAGCATATGCCATTTATCATGAGCATAAAGATTGCATAATCGCATGACCTTGATGTCAAAGAGGTTAGGGACGGTATGCTCAAATTATGCTGGTTATGCTCGGGATATGCTCAACTTATGCTTTAGAATCTACCTCTGTAGGATCTCTGCGCCGTGCGCGCATCTTGTGGAATTCGCTTCGACACCCTGGTAGATTATTGAATGTTGCCAGAGCCCCGATTTCAGCTCGCACCTGTAAGCTGCGACTGAACAGTATTGACAGGACGAACGCCGAGATAAGTCCTGAATACCAAATGGTTTCCCGCTCTGGTCAGGCCCGAGTCCTGCGCCCGTAATAACCGCTGGATTGAACCAGCGTTCTGCTCTACTGAGCCTCGAATGCCGGGTGAACAGCACGCAAACTCACATCAGTATTAGTGAATCTCGGAAGTTTCGCGGTGCGCGCCCTGAATACTCTCTGGTTGCGGCTCCGCCGCGTTAAGACGGCGCAATAAAAAAACCCGGCCACTCCGCCGGGTTGATTCCGGTCAAATTCACCAGACGGCTCAGTCACTCGTTCGCTTTTCTCCGGGTCCGCAGGCCATTGCTGATTGGCACAGGGCCTCGCTCCATTTGCTCCGCAAGGGTGGGACTACCCGCCTCGACAACTTGTTGTAGCTTCTGTGGGTTTACGTTGTACTTCCTTGGCCGGTTCTCTTTTGGTACGCGAGCCGGCTTCGGCTCTCCTTTCCAGGCTCGCACCCTATCCTTGGCTTTCGATATCTGAGACTGATCAAGAGGGGTTTGAAACTCGCGCGAAAGCATCTCGGCAATTACCTTTTGTGTATATTTCCCCGTCTCGTAAAGTTTATGAGCTTCTAATTCCCATGATTTCGGCTCTTTCCGCCTTCTCCGGTTGTTCACATGCTGGGCCGGCGCTCCGTCAACCGGCGGGGCCTCGTTCGTGCTGGGGGCGGCCTTGAGTTGGGGTGTGGCTTGTGGTTCAGGGTCCGGCTTGGAGATGGCGGGCAAATTGGGTGCTTCGGCCGGTTGATCAGCTTGAGAGACGTTCGAACCACCCCTCGGGGGTTGGTACGCCTCGATCAGATCGGGCGGGGCGTCGGAGGATCTTGCGTCGCCCTCGGGACTCACAGCCGGACTGCGACGTCGCGGAGTGTCTGGGATCAATGTAGCAGTTGGTGATGCTGCCTTCTGTTCGGCAAGCTTCGCAATAATGTCGCGGTGTAAGGCTGGGACTTTGTCCAGAGTTTGCTGGAATAGGAGAAGGACAGTCATGCAGGGATTTGAGTTCGGATCCACTCCCCCCAAGTGCGAGCGAATATTAGCCATGTCAGCGAATGGATCGTTTTCAATCTTGGGGTTGTAGTCGCCCTCACCCTCTTTGGGATCACGCAGCTTGATCTTGTCGATTCTGATTTTCACGATCTGTTCGTTTTCCATGTTGCTGCCTTTCTGGTCTGGGTCGCTATTGAAATGCATCGGAAAATAATTATCCTCTGGATTTCAATAAGGAATCGGGGTCTGGGTCACTGGCCGTCGAGCGTCTGTTGGTGGCCTCTAGAAAGATTTACCAACTTTTTCTAGAGGTGTAGTAAATCTCATGCACCAGAACATACTCGCCTGGCGATCGTCGCGCTGGGCGAACTGACTCTGCTCGGGGCAACCCGATCGGCGATGGTTTTCGCAGGGGTTTTGATGGGCTGGCAGTATGATGCTGCTAAGCACGAGAACGTGAGAACACCCCGCCCGATGCGGTATGGATATCGCCTTCGCAGAAGCCTGTGGACAGGTGGAGCGGAGAGCACAACGCCGGAAGAGCGGCAAAGTGCGGAGCGCGGGTTGCAAGGAGCCCACGGTTTGCCCTGCGACTCCGTAGCTTATCGCATAAGCAATACCTTAAAGGAACCTACGGAGGTTTATTAGTATGGGGATACTCTATCCTTCACGAGCACAGGACGTGCGAGTATCCGCCCATGCAGGAGGCTTGGGTTTACTTGCGATGCAGCCGTCTAGCAGGCTGGCGCAAGACCATGACGAGCTGCGCTGGCCGATGAAGACCATGACGAGACGAGCGAGACAGCGGCCCCTTACTTGTCGAGCATCAGCTAGCGGGGCAACGGCTAGTTGACTAGGCGAGCAAGACCATGTCATGGCCGAGTCGCTCACGCGACAAAGAATGAGGCCGAGGGAAAGAGGGGTTGCCTAATCCGTCGGCCTTGCCTAATCCACCGGACTTGCCTAACTCGCTATTGAAAAGCCGAGGAAAATTATTGTCCTTGCACCTATCAATAGCGAGTGGACCTGCCATAGGTGCACCACTTGGCGCAGTCGGCGATGGACTGCTCCCCATTTTTTGGTCCACCTCTAATGGGAGACTGCCCTGAGAATCTACATGCGACTACGTGTGCGTCCCGTGGTACGCTGACGGTTTCCCTTCTCGTCACAAGCCGCGCTGAACTCC